>NZ_JBITEP010000038.1:0-45199 GCF_044455315.1 Micromonospora sp. NPDC051300
GCCCCTTGTTAACAGACGTCTGTTAACAAGGGGCCCCTCCTTACACCCGGGCAGCTAGCGCAGCGACCAGGTCTGCTTCGGGTTGAACACGCAGGTCCACGCGTTCAGCGGGGCGTCCGGGCCGTGCCCGTCGACGTCCAGGCAGCGGTCGGTCTCCCGGTTGAACAGCGACCGCCGGCCGTCCCGTTCGATCCACTCCCACTTCTGTGCCGGATTGCCGCTGCAGAACGCGGTCTGCACCGGTGCGCCGTCGCGCTTCTCGCCCCACGCCACGTCCAGGCAGAGGCCGTTGACGCGGACGCTGCCGTCGGACGGGAACGTCCACCAGTGCAGCTTGTGCTCCTTGCACGGCCGCAGGACGACGCGTACGCCGTCGCCGGTCCCACCGGTGGCACACAGCCCGGTCTCCTTGCCGACGAGCTGCTTGGCCCCGGACGGGCGCTTCGGCGGGGCCGGCTTCTCCGGCTCCGCCGGCGGCCGGGTCGACGGCGACGCGCTGGGCCGGGGTGGGCGGGACGAGGTCGACGGCGACGGTGAGGGCGACGGCGACGGCGAGGCGGGCGACGGGCTCGGGCTGGCCGAGGGGACCCCCAACCGGGCGTCGAGCGCGTAGAAGTCGGTGAACTCCCGCACCTGCCGCAGGTACGCCTGCGTCGCGTCGTCCAGCTCGCCACCGGTCTGCCGCACGGCGGTGGGGCCGTTGCGGTAGGCGGCCATCGCCAGCAGGCCCGGGTCGCCGTCGAGGCCGGCCAGGTCCCGCCGCAGCGCGCAGAGCGCCGCACCGGCCGCCGGCACGGCCACCTGCGGGTCCCACGGCGAGGCGCCCGCCGGGCCGTGCGCCCGCCACACCTCGGGCAGGAACTGGGCGATCCCGCGCCGGCCGTCGTCGCCGAGCAGGTTCGGATCGAACCCGGACAGCGCCATGAGCTGCGCGGCCACCGCCGCGGGCGGCACCTCCGGGCACACCGACCCGGCACGCACCACGAGGCGTACGTAGCCCCCCGGCACCGCCCTGGGCTGCCGGCGCTCCGGCTCGGGCCCGGTGGCGCCGGAACCGCCGAACGCGGTCAGCTCGCCGTAGTACGCCGCGTAGCGGCTCACGTCGTCGACGTACTCGACCGCCCCGGACGGCACGCCCTTGGCCTCGCGTACCTGCTCCAGGTCGGTGTGGAACGCGGCCAGGGCCAGCCGCCACTGGTCACCGGGGATGCCGGCGAGGCGGAGCTGCCCGTTGAGGTCACACATCTGGTGGGCCAGCGCGAGGATGTTCGCGGCGGCGTCGGTGCGGTCCGCGTCGGGCCACGGCGCCCAGGACTTCCACCCGGCGTCGTCGAGCCCGGCGAAGCCGCGACCGCCCGATGTGGTCTTCTTCACGCGTCCATCCAGGCCGGACTCGGTCATCAGTTGGCCGGCCAGGCGGGCCGGGGTCAGCGAGGGGCAGGACCGGGCCGCCGCCCGGATCGCGGTCAGATGCTCGGTGGAGACGGTCCGACCGGTCAACTTGTCGTCCCGGGCGGTGGCGATGCCCCAGCTCACGGAGGCGACCACCATGAACAGCACCGCGAGGCCGGCCGCGATGGCGGCGACGACACGACGCGGGATCCGGGCGAGCCGGGATCGGATGCCAGGAAGATCGGGTGTCACGGGGCTTCCCTTCCGGTGATGACGTCGCGAGGCGTGACGGATGCGCGACGTCCTCGGTTCACCCGACCGGAATCGGATCCGATTCCAGTCCGGCCGCCATTGAACCGACAGGCACACCGGGCCGTCAATGTGGCCGCCGCCGGACGGACCACGCCGCGGTTGCCGGACCGTCGATCGGAGCGTTCGATGTCGACTCGCCACCACCCGCCCGGAGCGGGGCCGACCAGCGCCGTCGCCGGCCGGCCGGGCCGGGGCCGGCCGGCGCCACGCCCCCGCCGCCCGGCCCCCTGAGCGCCGGCCCCCCGGGCGCGGTCCCCCGCCCCACGGCACCCCGGGCCCCGCGGCCCCCGCGGGGGCCCCGGCGGGGGCCCCCCCCGCGCGGCGGCGGGCGGGCGGCCCGGGGGCGGGCGGCCCCCACGCCGCGTCCGCCGGGCCCGATGAGCGCCGGCACCCTGGTCGCGGTCCGCCGTCCGGCGGCACCGTCCGATCAGTACGGTTATCCTTTCCCCTCAGAGGGGCCCGGCGCCACGGCGTCGGGTCGACCGTGCGGGCGCGCCCCACACGTCAGGGGGAGGCGTTCTGTGTCGGCGGTGCCCAACGAGGCGGTGGATCCCGGAGCGCCGGGCGAGGCCGCCGCCCAGGGTTCCCCGGAGAGCCTCATGCGGTGGATCCACGAGACCTACCGGGAGCCGCTGCTGCGCTTCGTCACCCGGCTCGTGCTCGGCCGGCAGGAGTTGGCCGAGGACCTGGTTCAGGAGACCTTCCTGCGGGCCTGGCGCAACCTGGCAACGCTGGCCGAGGAGCCGCGCCGGATCGCGCCCTGGCTCTACACCGTCGCCCGGCATGTGGCCGTGGACGCCGGCCGGGCCCGGCAGGCCCGCCCGCCCGAGGTGGCGGTGCCCGACCTCAACCGGCTCACCACGGCCGAGGACGAGATGGACCGGGTGGTCAGCGCCCACACCGTCCGCCTGGCCCTGCGCCAGATCAAGCCGGAGCACCGGGAGGTCCTGATCGAGATGTACTACAAGGGCGCCTCGGTCGCGGAGGCCGCGGAGCGGCTGGGGATACCCGAGGGTACGGTAAAGTCGCGGACGTACTACGCGGTGCGGGCGCTGCACGCGGCGATCGGCCCGATCGAGTCGGCCTGATGTCACGTACCCGGCGACTCCTCGTCCGACTCCCGGCACCGGCGCGGTGGCCCGGATCGTCGCTCCGGCGCACCCTCTGTCGGCTCGGGAAGGGGGCGTGATGCGCACCGGCGGTGAGCACCCGACGTCCGAGCACGAGGCCCTGGCGCTCTATCTGCTCGGCGCGCTCGACGAGACCGAGCGGGTCGCCTTCGAGGCGCACCTGGCCGGCTGCGGGGAGTGCCTCTCCGCAGCGACCGAGCTGGGCGGCGTGACCAGCGGGCTCGGCGGCCTCGACGCGGCCGACTGGGCGGAGTTCGCCCTCCCGCCGGCCTCGGTCCTGCCACCGGCGTCGGTCCTGCCACCCGCCTCCGTCCCACCGCCGCGTGCCGCGGAGGCGCAGCCCGCGCCCCCGTCGCCGATCCCCGCCCGGGCGGCGGCCGAGGACTCGACCCGGGACACGGGTGACCTGCCGGATGCCGCGCCGGGGACACGCCCGTCTCGCGGGCCGGATGCTGTTTCGCGGCCCGAGCGGGCCGACGCCACGGCGTCGACGGCGTCGGGTCCGGCGGTGGGGCAGGCCGATGCGACGGCATCGACGGTGTCGGGCCCGGCGGTGGTGTCGGCCGACGCGCCGGCGTCCGCGGGCGAGGACGCGTCCCGTACCGATGTGGGGGACGCGGCGGCCCCCGGACCGGCCCGGCGGCGGCGCGACCGCCCGGCGCGCGGTACGGGCTCGACCGGCCCGGCAAGGGTGTCCGGCGACCGGCCCGGGTCCCGCCCGGCGCTGTCCGCCCGTCGCCGGCTGCTGGTCTGGGCCGGGGCGGCGGTGCTGGCGCTTGCCGTGCTCACCGGCGGCATCGTGGCCGCGGTCGGGGGCGGCGGGCGTGACGACGCGGTGTTGACCGCCACCGGTGAGGCGCCCGGCGCGGGCGCGAGCCTGTCCGTGTCGATCACCACCCACGAGGGGCGGGGCTCCACCATCCGGATCACCGCGACCGGGCTGCGGCCGGGGCTGCGCTACCGGCTGTTCGCGGTGACCCGCGACGGCGTCAGCCACCCGGTGCGGGACTGGACCGCCTCGAACGGGCCGCAGGAGGTGACCGGCGAGCTGTCGCCCCCGGTGGACCAGCTCTCCTTCGTGGGTGTCGGCCTGACCGACGGCACCTCCGTCGTCACCGCGCCCATCTCCCGCTGAGGCGGCACCGGCGCGGGCGGGTTTCTCGATCCGCGCCACGTCCCGCTGAACCGAAGGACCTCCCGCGTCGTCGTGTGGCCGTGCGCCAGCCGCGCACGTCGGGGGACGCCGCGCGTCCCCGCCAGGCCGAGGGAGGGCTAGATGGCTGTGAGGATCGGACCGTCACGCACGGGCAGCGAGGTGTCAACAGGGGGCCCCGCCACCTCCGGAGGCGTCAAGCGGGGGCCCCTCCTCGCGGTGCTCGCGGCGGTGTTGGTCGCGGTGGGACTGGCCGTGCCGGGTGGGGCGGCGAGCGCCGCCGGCGGGGCGCGGTTGACGTTCGTCAACGCCACCGCGGAGACGCTGTGGATCGGCGCGGGGGAGAGCGGGGACGGTTCCCGGCCGATCACCGGCCTGCCCGTGCTGCGCCCCGGCGAGCGGGGCACGATCGCCCTCCCGGACGACGGCGAGCCGGGTCACTGGCGCGGCCGGTTCTTCGCCCGCCAGCGCTGCGACGGCGACCCGAACGGCGGGTTCCGCTGCCTCGTCGGCGACTGCGGCGCGTTCGCCGACCGGTGCGAACGGGGCGCGGAGCCGGTGAGCCTGGCCGAGTTCAACGTCGACCGGAAGGATCCGGCCGCGCCCTGGTACAACGTCAGCTACGTCGACGCGGTCTCCACCACGATCACCATCGACGCGCCTGGCGCGCCCCGGCCGGAGAAGGCGGGCAGTTGCGCCCGGTGGGACTGCTCCGCCGGGCAGATGCTGGCGGCCTGCCCGGAGGCGCACGCCGTGCGCGACCCGGCCCGGGGTGACCGGATCAACTGCGTCAACCCGAACCGGGACGCGGAGAGCGCCTACACCGCCGCGCTGCTGCCGTTCGCCCCGCGCGCCTACCTGTGGTCCACCCACGACCGGGTGGCCGGCAACGAGACGGTCTACAACTGCCCCGGCTGCGGGGAGGTCGTGGTGACGTTCCGCAGCGGCGGCGCGCCGTCGGCCCCGCCGGCCGAGCGCAGGGCCGTCACGTCGAACGGCGGCTTCGCCCTGCGCGGATATGCGGACAAGTGCGTCGACGTGCCGAACGGCGAGTCCGCCGACGGGGTGCGGTTGCAGCTCTGGCGGTGCAACGGCTCGCCGGCGCAGCGGTTCACCCGGGGTCCCGGCGACACGCTGACGGTGCTGGACAAGTGCATGGACGTGGCGTGGGCGTCCCGGGACAACGCGGCGAAGGTGCAGCTCGCCTGGTGCAACGGCGGTCCGGCGCAGGTGTGGGTCGCCGAGGGCGGCCTGCTGCGCAACCCGAACTCCGGCAAGTGCCTGGACGTGCGGGACTGGAACTCTGACGACGGCGCGCCGTTGCAGATCTGGGAGTGCGCGGCGAGCCAGAGCAACCAGAACTGGCGCCAGGCCCGCTGATCGGCCCGACGACGGCGGGCCCGGGTGCGATCACCCGGGCCCGCCTGGTCGTACGGGTCGGTCAGCGACCGCGTGCCGGCGCCTGTTGCGGCGCCGGCCCGGTCGTCTGGGTGGGGCTGGATCTCGGGCTGGTCCGCCCGCGCTCCAGGTCGACGTTCTGCGAACTCTGCTGGATCGCGGTCCGCCGCTGGTCGACCGCCGCATTGGTGACGGCGGAGCCCGCCGCGACGAACGCGCCGGCGGCGCTGAGCTGCGGGACGTTCGCGGCCGTGCCGGCGATGCTCAGGCCCATGCCGCTGAGGTTCCCGGCGTGCACGGCGGCCTTGGTCCAGTCGCCCTCCTGCGCGGCGGTGATGAACTCCACGCCGGACTTCAGGGCGGTGACGGCGGACGCGCCGATCTGCGTGCCGCGCGCGGCCCACCCCTCAAGAAGGCCGGCCGTGGCGTTCAACGCGTTGGCGGTGAACTCCGACCCGGGCGGCAGGTAGGTGTTCATGAAGTTCCTGAAGTCGGTCAGACCCCTGAAGCCGGCGTTCTGCGCCCCCTTCCGTGCCTCGCTCTCGGTCGGCCGGTTCGGGTTCGCCGGGGTCACCTGGCTGCCCCGCCGCGGCGCGACCGGCGCCGACGTGGTCACCGCCCCCACGTCCAGGGCCGCCTGCACGAGCCGGTCCGGGTCGGTGGCGACGAAGGTCGACCGGCGGCGCAGCCGCTCCACCTGGTGGCTGGCGGCGGCGGAGTTGCGGGCCGCGGCCGAGTTCTGCCGGCTGGAGCGCGACGGGGGCGCGGCCGGGGGCAGCGGCTGCCCGCCGTTGAACGAGTCGGTGAACTGCGGCGTCGCCGAGCTGGACGACGACGCGTAGGCGTACTGGCTGTACTGGTTAACCGGCACGCTGTAGTGCCGCTCGCCGGGCTGCGTCGGCGCGGGCGCGGCGGCGAAGGTCTGGGCGCGTCGCGACGGCTGCCGGGGGTCCGGCTCGTAGTTGTACCTGGGGTCGGACATGGTCACTCCTTCGAGCGCTGTGCTGGCTTGTCGACCGGCGGTCCGCGCCGGTTCGGGCGTGCCGCCTCCCTCCACGGATCGCGGTGCACCGACTACGAGCCGGCGTCGGGTGTGGTTCAGCGCCGGGCCCGAGAAAAAACCTGGGATCGCCGTCGAACCGAGCGGGCGGCCGCGTCGTAGTGCGGCCGTCGATCGCTGCGGCCGGGTCACCCGGCGGCGGTCGGCGCGGGCGACGGACGACCGGGAGAGGAGGCGGGGCGGGCGATGAGCCGACCGATGGTGCTGGGGCGACCGCGCGAGCGCGACGAACGTCCGGTACGGGGCCGCGACGCCCTCTCCGACGAGGGCATCGGCTGGATCGGCGCGCACGGCGGCGCCGGCGCCAGCACCCTGACCCGCCTGCTCGGCGGCGTGGACATCGGCTGCCGCTGGCCGGACCCGGCGCTCGGCGAGCCGGCCCGGGTGGTGGTGGTCGGCCGGACCAACGCCGATGGCCTGCGGGCGGTGTCCCGGGCGCTCAACGCGATGCGGGAGGGCCGGCACCCGGCGGGGATGCGGCTGGTGGGCATCGTGTTGATCGCCGACGCCCCGGGCCGGCTGCCGGCGCCGCTGCTCGGCCGGATCCGGTTGCTGCGCTCGGTCGCCCCGGTGCACCGGGTGCCGTGGATCCCGTCGTACCGGATCGGGGTGGAGCCGTCGCGACCGCCGCGCCAACTGGCCCGGCTGGCCGACCTGGCCGACGCCCGGCCCGGGCGGGGGTCGCGGTGAGGCGGCAGGTGCGCTCCGGCGCGGCGCTCGTCGCGCTTGTCCTGGCGGCGCTCGCGCTCGCGCCGCCGGGCGCGGCGGTGGCCGCGGGCAGCTACACGGTGACGGTGGACGGCGGCGGCGCCGCGTTCCTCTACAAGATCTGCCTGAAGACCACGACCACGGTGAACACCTACCCGGCCGGGGGTGGCGACCGGGTCTGCTCCGGCAAGAAGGGCTCGACGGACGGCTCCTTCGACCTGACCGCCGAGTACACCGACGGCGACACGGTCTGGATGGACGTGGAGATGCTCGTCGACCTGAGCGGCCACTCGCGGACCAAGGACGACGTGGACATCACCGGGTCGCACTCGTGCACGCTCAAGGGCGCCCTGTACGCGGGCAAGTTCAAGTGCGAGAACGCGATAAACAAGAAGAGCTTCGAGGCGCCGTCGATCGAGCCGTACCAGGTGGCGGTGGACGATCCGAACGCGCCAGTGGTGCAACTGCTCACGCTGATGGCGTGGTGCGTGAGCGGCGCCGCCGTGCTGGGCCTGCTGCTGACCGGCATGACGCTCGCGTCGCAGTTGCGACGCGGCGCGCTGGAGGAGCGGACCGAGTACACCAAGCAGCTCGCGTTCGTGATGGGGGCGTGCCTGCTCGCGACCACCGCCGGGCCGATCGTCCAGGCCCTCGGATTCAGCCAGTGACCACCCGCCGGCCCCCGGCCGGCTGACCGACCCCGCTATCTCGAAGGAGCACCCATGGCCCTCTCCGACCTCTACTACAGCGGTCTGGTGCGGATCCCGCTCGACCTCCGCCTCGCACCGTCCGGCGGCGGCGAGGTGCCGAAGCCGAGCACCGGCGACGACGCGGTGCCCACCGAACTCGCCGACAAGGTCGAGCAGGCGCTCGGCCTGGTCGCCTGGGGCGGCACCGCGGCCGGTGTCCTCGGCGTCCTGATCACTGGCGCGGTGATGGCCATCTCGCACAAGCGCGGCGAGAGTTCCGAACACATGAGCCGGCTCGGCATGGTGCTGGGCGGTTGCATCCTGGTCGCCACCGCCGGCCCGATCGTGACCTGGGTCTTCGGCACCGGCGGCGACACGGCGGGCAACTGACCGTGCGGGCACGACACGACTCCGGGCCCGACGACGGGCCGTTCTGGCGGCACCGTCGGTGGCAGGTGTCGGCGGCCTTCCTGGTCCTGGCGCTCTGCGCCGGTGTCGGCGCGGCGGTCTACGGTGGCGGGGACGCCGGCTCCCGGGCCGCGCCCCCGGCCGGCCCCACGATCGGCGGGCTCGCGCCGGACGGGTCGCGGCCACAGGGCTGCCGCACGGTGGACACCGCCCAGCCGATCCCGACCGCGGCGCCTGGCGACATCACCTGGCGGCCGGTGAACGGCGCCCAGACGCCGTTCTCCGCCTCGGCCGGGCCGCTGCGCACCACCGGCCCGCTGCGCTGGTGCTTCGCGCACACCCCGATGGGCGCGGTGCTGGCGGTGCACACCATCTCCCGGCAGATGAGCGGTCCGGACTGGCGGGTGGTCAGCCGGCAGCAGCTCGTGCCGGGGCTGGGGCGGGACTACTTCGACGCGATGCGCGAGTCGCTGCCGGAGGACGGCCCGCCGCAGACCGCCAATCGACTCGCCGGGTTCCTGGTGGTGCGCTACACGCCCCGTACGGCGGTGGTCCGGGTGCTGGTCCGGCAGGCGTCCGCGCGGTACTTCTCGGTGGACTACACGACGGACTGGAACGGCGTGGACTGGCGGCTGCGCCCGCTGAACTCCGGTGGACTGTACGGCCCGGTCACGCCGGTGCTCACGCTTGCCGGTTTCGTGCTGTGGGACGGGGCCGGAAATGGCTGAGTGCGCGACCGGCGACGTCGTCTACATCGGCGAGATCGGGCAGGTCGTCGGCTTCTTCGAGGGCGGGATCGACGGCATCCTCAGCGACATCGCGAGCGCCATCATGGGCGCGGCGGTGGAGCTGTTCGCCAATCTCGGCGACGTGCCGACGCTCGGCGACGAGAAGATCAACGACCAGATCCACCTGCAGACCGACTGGCTGGTGGTGACCATCGCGGTGGCGTCGTTGCTGGCCGCGTCGTTCCGGATGGCGTTGCTGCGCCGGGGCCAGTCGCTGTGGACCGCCCTGCAGGGCCTGGTCCGCATGGTGCTGACCGTCGGCGCGGCGTGGACCGTGCTCAACCTGCTGGCCACCGAGGCCGACCGCTACAGCGACCACCTCTACGACCAGGGGATCAAGGCGCAGCTCAAGTTGATCGCCAACTGCGGCACCGACGGCCTGACCGCCTTCCTGCTGATCATCATCGGTCTGCTGCTGCTGATCGCCGGCTGCATCCACGTGATCCTGATGTACCTGCGCCTCGGCGCGATGGTGCTGCTCACCGGCACCCTGCCGCTGGCCGCCGCGGCGTCGATGACCGAGTCGGGCGGCGGGTGGTGGCGCAAGCACATCGCCTGGATGGTGGCCTGGCTGGCGTTCAAACCGGTGGTCGGGCTGATCATGTATTCCGGGGCCGCGATGATCGGCTCGGTCGACGGCGACGCCAAGCACTACAAGCTGGCCGGGGCCGCCACCCTGCTGATGGCCGCCGTCTCGCTGCCCGCGCTGATGCGGCTGGTCGTACCGGCCATGGCGGCGCTCGGCTCGTCCGACGGCGTCGGCGCGGGCATGGCCGCCGGCGCGGCCGCGGCGGGCGCGGTGGCCAGCGGCGCCAAGCGGATCGCCGGCGGCGGTCACGGCGGGGGCGGCGGCGCGCCCCGGTCGTCGGGCGGCGGCTCACCCTCGGGCGCGGTGGCCAAGGGCGGCGGGTCGAAGGACGGCGGCGGCTCGAAGGACGGCGGCGCCACGGCGGACGGCGCCACGCAGACCGAGGGCGGTTCCACACCCGACGGCGCGTCCGACACCGCGTCCGTGGCCGACGGCGCGTCCTCGTCCGGCGGCTCCTCGTCCGGCAGCACCCCGGCCGCCGGAGGCGAACCGGCGTCGGGTAGCACGCCGGCGCCGGAGAGCGAGTCCGCGCCCGCGTCCGGCAGCACGCCCGCCCCGGCGGCTGAACCCGCTCCGGCCGCCGCCTCCGGCAGCGCGCCGGCGCCGGTGAGCGAGCCGACGTCCGCCGGCAGCCCACCGTCCGGGGGCGGCGGCGGGCGCCGCCTCGTGTCGACGACCGGTCGGGTGGTCAGCGGCGCGGTCGGCGCCGCCGCCTGGACCGTGCAGAAGGGCGCCGGCGCCGTCGCCGGCACCCACCGGCACGCCGCCGGCATCGCCCGCGGCGCGCTGCCGGACCCCGACCGCGACTAGGCCGGCCCAGGAGGACGACCATGATCACCGCAATCGACCAGATCAAGACACCGACGTACGGCAACTGGCGCCGCCCCCGCAAGGCCGGCCTGGGCTCGCTGGGCCTGATCGGCACCTTCGGCCTCTTCGGCGGCCTGGTGGTGGTCCTGCTCGCGTCCATGATCTCGCTGGACGCGGCAGTGGTGGTGGGGCTGCCGTTCGCGCTGACGCTGGCTCCGCTGGCGATCCGCACCCAGGACGGCCGCAACGTGTTCCAGATGGCCGGCGTCCGGGTCGGCTGGCTGCGCCGCAGGTCGAAGCGGCAGCACCTCTACGTGTCCGGCCCGCTGTCGGCGCGACCCGGCGGCCGGTTCCGCCCGCCGGGCCTGCTGAGCCGGGTGACCATGCTGGAGGGACGCGACCCGTACGACAGGCCGTTCGGGGTGCTGCACCACCGCAACCGCCACCAGTACACGATCGTGCTGAGCTGCGAGCCCGACGGCGGGTCGCTCGTCGACCCGGACCAGGTCGACACGTGGGTGGCGCTGTGGGGGGAGTGGCTGTCGCGGCTGGCCCACGAGCCGGGACTGCGTGGCGCGTCGGTGGTGGTGGAGACCGCGCCGGACCCCGGCACAAGGCTCGCCACCGAGGTGCTGGGCCGCCTCTCCCCGGACGCGCCGCCCGCCGCGCGGGCCGTGATGGAGGAGGTGGTGCGCTCCTACCCGGACGCGTCCTCGGAGATGAACACCTACCTGACGCTCACCTACTCGGCGCCCGGCGGCGCGCGGCGCGACGACGACACCATGCTGGCCGACCTGGCGCTGCGGTTGCAGGGGATCCTCAACGGTCTGGTGGCCGCCGGCGGGGGGTCGGCGGAGCCGCTGTCCGCGGAGCGGATCGCCGAGGTCGTGCGGGTCGCGTACGACCCGGCCGCCGCGGCCGAGGTGCTCGACGTACGCGCCCGGCACGGCCGCACCGGCCTGGAGTGGGACGACTCCGGCCCGGCCGCCGCGGTCGAGTCGGTCACCTCCTACCAGCACGACTCCGGGGTGTCCCGGAGCTGGCTGCTGACCATGGCGCCGCGCGGCGTGGTGCGCTCGGGCATCCTGCGCAGCCTGCTCGACCCGACCGCCGGCGTCCGCCGCAAGCGGGTGGCGCTGGTCTACCGCCCGATCGACCCGGCGACCTCCGCCCGGATCGTCGAGTCGGACCGCCGGTCCGCCCAGTTCATGGCCAACTCGACGAAGGGCTTGGTCCGGGCGCGCGCGGTCGCGGAGATCCAGGCGGCCGAGCAGACCGCGGCGGAGGAGGCCTCCGGCGCCGGCCTGGTGGAGTTCTCGATGCTCGTCACGCTCACCGTCGACTCGGCCGCCGAGGTGCGCGACGCGAACGTGACGATGCGCAACCTGCTCGGCGCCACCCGGATCGCGATGCGTCCGGCGGACCGGATGCAGGCGGCGGCGTTCACCTGCGCCCTGCCGGTCGGCATCCTGCCGTGGGAGCAGTCGATCGTCCCGCAGGACCTCCAGGAGGCGTTGTGACGGCGGGGGCGGGCGCGGAGGGCGCCCGGCTGCCGGCGTTCGCCACCGGCTGGCCCCGCCGCGCGTCCGGGCCGGTCACCGCGCTGTCCGGCCTGGTCGTGCCGGACGTCGACGCGCAGGAGCGGGAGCCTGACGAGACCGGCGGGCAGACCTCACGGGCGCTGCGGCGGGCGCGGCGGCGACGGGCCGCCGAGGAGGCCGCCGAGCGGCGGTACCGGCAGCGCCTGGCCCGGCAGGACGACGCCGACGGGGTGCCGCACCGCGGCGCGCCCGCCGTCGGCGGCGGCCGGGTGGCGACGCTGGACCCGCCGGCCATGTGGCGGGCCACCACCGTGCAGGCGTGCGGGCTCTGGCCGTTCGCCTCCGGTTCGGGCGCCCCGATGACCGGGGTGCCGCTCGGCCAGCACATCAGCACCGGCGCGACGGTCTGCGGCGACCCGCTGAACTGGTTCACCCGGGCCCGCTACATCTCCAACCCGTCGCTGTTCATGCTCGGCATGCCCGGCCTCGGCAAGTCCACCCTGATCAACCGGATGCTGATCGGCCTGGCCGGGCAGGGCGTCGTCCCGCTGGTGCTCGGCGACCTCAAGCCCGACTACGCGGACACCGTCCGCGCGCTCGGCGGGCAGGTCATCTCCATCGCCCGGGGCGTCGGCGGGCTCAACGTGCTGGACCCGGGCGCGATGGGCGCGGCGGCCGCGCGGATCGGTGGGCAGGCCGGCGAGGCGCTGGCCGCCGAGTCGCACGGCCGGGTGCTGAACATGGTGGCCGCGCTGCTCACCATCGTGCGGGGCGCGCCGATCAGCGACCACGAGCAGTCGGTGCTGTCGGCCTGCCTGCGGCACCTGCGCGAGCGCACCGCGCCGGGCCGGACCTACCGGCTGCCGGACCTGCTCGCGGTGCTGGAGTCGGGGCCGCCGCAGGTCCGCCAGGTCACCCTGGACCGGGGGCAGGAGTCCCGCTACCGGGACGCCGTCGACCCGCTGCACCGGTCGCTGCTGGGCATCGTGGACGGCCCGCTGGGCGACACGTTCGCCTCGGAGACGGCCACCCGGATCGACCCGGACGCCACCGCGGTCTGCATCGACATCTCCCGCATCGGCGAGGCGGACGGCCAGTTGACCGCCGCCGCGATGCTCGCCGCCTGGTCCGACGGCCTGGGTACGGTGTCCGCCTCGCACGCCCTCGCCGACGCCGGGCTGGCGCCGCGACGCTGGTTCTTCACCGTGCTGGACGAGCTGTGGCGTCCGCTGCGGGCGGCCTCCGGCATCGTCGACCGGATCGACGCGCTGACCCGGCTGAACCGTTCGCTGGGCCTGGCCGACGCGAAGATCACCCACACGCTGAAGGACGCGGAGGCGCTGGGCAGCGAGGCGGACAAGGCCAAGGCGCGCGGCTTCGTGGAGCGTGCCGGCATGGTCGCCTGCGCCGGCCTGCCGAGAGCGGAGATGGAGGAGCTGGCCCGCGTGGTCGGCCTGTCCCGGCGGGAGATCGAGCTGGTGTCGTCCTGGTCGTCGCCGGCCGGCTGGGCGCAGGACGGCGGCAACGAGGAGCCGCCCGGCCGGGGCCGCTTCCTGATCAAGGTCGGCGGGCGGCCCGGCATCCCGATCCGGGTCGCGATCACCGACGCCGAGCGGCACCTGCACGACACCAACACCCGCTGGATCGCCAACGGCGACGCCGAGCGGATGCTCGCCGAACGGGCCGCCGTGGTGCGGGCCGTCACGGCCGGTGACCGGCTCGGCGGGGCGGCCCGGTGAAGCGCGGCGCGGGCGGCGACCTGCTGGCCTGGCTCATTCCCGGGCTCGCGCTGGTCAACCTCGCCGTCTTCGTCCTGCTGTGGCTCGGCGGCACGCTCGCCGCCGCGCTCGGCGGCTACGGCTGGCGGCCACCGCCGTTCCGGCTGGACGTCTACCTGAGCCTGCTCGGCGGCGGCGCCGAGGCGGTGTGGCCGGGCGTCCCGCCGGCCCTGGTGTACGCGGGCGCGATCGCGCTGCTGCCGCTCGTCGCCGCGCCGGTGGTGGCGGGGACCCGCGCGGTGGTCCGCCGCCTGGCCGCCCAGCCGTCGAACCTGGCCGGCGCGGCCGACCTGCGGGGGATGACCGGCAAGGCGGCCGAGGCGCGGGCCCGGGAGCTGCGCCCCTCGCTGCGGGACGTGCCCCGGCTGCGCCCCGACGACACCGGCAACCTGCTCGGCGACCTGCTGCCCTCCGGCCCGGAGCTGCGATCCTCGTACGAGGACGTGGAGCTGGACCTGATGGCCCCTCGCGCCGGCAAGTCCACAGGCATCGCCGTCCCGCGCGTGCTGCGCGCGCCCGGCGCGGTGCTGCTCACCTCGAACAAGTCGGACGTCTACCTGGTCACCCGCCGGGAGCGGGCCCGCGTCGGGCGGGTGTGGACGTTCGACCCGCAGGGCATCGTCTACTCCGAGCGGGACATGTGGTGGGACATGCTCGGCGGCTGCCGCACCCTGGAGGGCGCGCGGCGGCTCGCCGGGCACTTCGTCAGCTCGGTCAACGACGACGCGTCCAAGAAGGACTTCTGGATCGCCGCCGCGCAGAACACCCTGACCGCGTTGTTCCTGGCCGCCTCGCACGGCGGCGCGACGGTCGGCGAGATGCTGGGCTGGCTCGCCGACCCGGGCGACCGCACCCCGATCGACCTGCTGCGCGACGCGGGCCTGGACGCGATGGCCGACCAGCTCCAGGGCACCGTACGCGGGGCGGTGCAGACCCGCGACGGCATCTACGAGACGTCCCGGCAGTGCGTCGCCTGCCTGCTCGACCCGGAGATCCTGGCCTGGGTCAGTCCCGACCCGGACCGCCCGGAGTTCGTGCCGGAGGAGCACGTGCTCGGCCGGGACACGCTCTACCTGCTGTCCAAGGACGGCGGCGGTTCGGCCGCAGGGGTGATCGCCGGGCTGGCGGACGCCGTGGTCCGGGCCGGCGTGGTGGCCGCCGAGCGGATGGGCGGCCGGCTGGACCCGCCGATGACCGCCGTGCTGGACGAGGCGGCGAACGTGTGCCGCATCGCCGACCTGCCCGACCTCTACAGCCATCTCGGTTCGCGTGGCATCAGCGTGGTCACGCTGCTACAGAGCTACCGGCAGGGGGTGCGGGTCTGGGGCGACGCCGGGATGGACGCGTTGTGGAGCGCCGCCACGGTCAAGCTGCTCGGGGCGGGGCTCGACGACGCCGACTTCGTGGACAAGGTGGCCCGGCTGGTGGGGCAGCACGACGTACGCACCCCGACCTACTCCCGCTCGCGCGACGGCTCCTCCCGGTCGGTGTCGTACCGCCAGGAGCAGGCGCTGCCGGCGGACCGGATCCGGGCGCTGCCCAAGGGGACGGCGCTGCTGCTGGCGACCGGCGTGCGGCCGGCGGTGATCCGGCTGCGGCCCTGGTTCAAGGAGCCGGACGCGGGCCCGATCGCGGCGGCGGCGAAGGCCGAGGCGCAGGCGGTCACCGACCGCGCGGCGGCGGCGTGGCGCCAGCGGGCCGGGTGAGCGGCGGTGTCCAAACTGGCGGCCGCGCGGGCGGCGCACCAGAGCGCGACGAACCGGTTCGGCGCCACCCAGCTCACCTGGCTGATCATCTCGATGGTGGGAATGCTGCCGTTCGCGGCGCTTGCCGCGCTGGCCCTGGTCGTCCTGGTGGTCGTCATCCTGCTCAGCGGCTCGCAGATGACCTCCTACTCGCCGGACCCGGAGAGCACGCTCGGGCCGGGCGCCGGCGGCAGCGTGCTCACCGAACTGGCCGGCGGGGACGGCCGCGGCGGGTTCCGGGAGGCCGGCGTGCCGGACCAGGACCTGATCGCGCCGATCCGGGCCGCGGCCCGGGAGTGCGACCTGCTCACCCCGGTGATCCTCGCGGCGCAGATCGAGTACGCGTCGGACTTCGTCGCGGACAAGGAGGGGCCGGAGGGCCGCAAGGGGCTGTCCCAGTTGACCCCCGACGTCTTCGACAGGTACGGCGAGGACGACGACGACAGCGGCGAGACCTCGGCGCTGGACCCGGAGGACTCGATCCACGCCCACGCCCGGTGGTTCTGCCACCTGGCCGAGGAGACCCAGCGGCTGCTGGACGACGAGACCGTGGTGGGTGACCACCTCACGCTCACGCTGATGGCCTGGGACCAGGGCATCGAGGCGGTGAAGGAGCAGGGCGGCATGCCGGTCATCCTGCTGGACACCTACCCGTTCCGGGTGCGTGGCCTGTTCGCCCGCTACACCGTCGGCGGCACGGACACGTCGACCGCGTCACCGTCCGCCTCACCGTCACCGTCATCGGAGCTGTTCCCGTCGGTGTCCGTCGGGTCGAACAAGCGCGTGGTCCCGGACGGCGACGGCACGCTGACCGGGTCGACGTTCGACACCCTGTTCCCGGGCCGCGACTCGTTCTACACGTACGCCGGGCTCCGCGACGCGATGGCGACGTTCCCCGCGTTCGCCGCCACCGGCGACGAGCGGACCCGTCGGCGGGAGCTGGCCGCGTTCCTGGCCAACGTCGACCACGAGACCGGCGGCCTGGCGCACGTCGACGAGGTCGACCGGGCCGCCTGGGGCACCTACTGCGACGGCGGTCAGCCCTTCGGGTGTCCGGCCGGCCGGACCGCCTACCACGGGCGTGGGCCGCTGCAACTGAGCTGGAACTACAACTACCGGGCGGCCGGCGAGGCGCTCGGGCTCGACCTGCTCGGCAACCCCGACCTGGTGGCGACCGACCCGTCGGTGGCGTGGCGGACCGCGCTCTGGTTCTGGATGACCCAGCCCGGTGCGGGGACGACCACCCCGCACGCGGCGATCACCGGGAGCGGTGGCTTCGGCGGGACGATCCGCAGCATCAACGGCGCGCTGGAGTGCGGTGGCGGCAACGGCGGGCTGGTCGGCAAGCGGGTCGACGCGTACCGCCGGATCACCGCCGCGCTCGACGTGGACCCCGGCGACGAGGGGACGCTGACGTGCTGACCGACGAGCCGGCGGACAGGCCGTTCTTCATCCTCTACCTGGACGGTCCCGAGTACGCCGAGGAGCTGCGCCGGCTGGCCACCTGGGTGGAGGGCCTGCTGCTGCCGGTCTACGGCGGTGAGGTCACGTCCGGCGCGCCGTGGTGCCCCCGCTGGTGGGAGCACCCGGAGGCGATCGCCTACCTGCACGGGCTCTGGCTCGCCTGGCAGGAGCGGACCTCGCCGACGGCCGCGCCGTCCGACCCGGCGACGTGGCACCAGAACCATCTGTGGCCGACGATGGTCACGCTGCGCGACCCGGCCGGCCCGTTCGCCGGCTGCAAACCCGGCGGCCACCGCCCCAAGGACCGTCCCTACGTCGAGCGGTACGACGGCGGGTGAACCGGCCGAAAGGACGGTGCCCGGGGCGGGTCGACCGGTCGTCGGGCCGATGCCGGCGCGGGTCCCGGTCCGCAGGATCGGGGGCATGTCACCTTCCGATCTCGTGCTCCAGGCCCGTGGCCTGACCAAACGGTACGGCCGCCGGCCGGCGCTCACCGACTGCGACCTCGACCTGCCCCGGGGGCGGGTGGTCGGTATGGTCGGCCCGAACGGCGCCGGCAAGTCCACCCTGCTGAACCTGGCCTGTGGGCTGAGCACCCCGACGGCGGGCACGCTGCGGGTGCTCGGCTCGCCGCCGGCGGCGAACGCCGCGCACCTGGCCCGGGTGGGATTCGTCGCCCAGGACACCCCCGTGTACGCGTCCTTCACGGTCGCCGACCACCTGCGGATGGGCGCCGAGCTGAACCCGTCCTGGGACCGGGGGCTGGCCGAGCGGCGGATCGCCCGGGTGGGCCTCGACCCGGGGCAGCGGGCGGGCCGGCTCTCCGGCGGCCAGCGGGCGCAGTTGGCGCTGACCGTGGCCGTGGGCAAGCGTCCCGAGCTGCTGATCCTCGACGAGCCGGCCGCCGCGCTGGACCCGCTGGCCCGCGACGGGTTCCTGCGGGACCTGGCCGACGTGGTCGCCGAGTTGGGCGCGACCGCGATCCTCTCGTCGCACCTGCTCGGCGACGTGGCGCGGTCCTGCGACCACCTCGTCGTGCTGGACGCGTCCCGGGTGCAGCTCGCCGGGGACGTCGCCGACCTGCTGGCCCGCCACCACCGGCTGGTCGCCCCGCGCGGCGGGCTGGACCGGCTCCCGACCGGGGTCGAGGTGGTGCTGCGACGGCACGCCGGGGCGTACGACCACGCGGTGGTGCGGGCCGACCGCCCGGTGCCGGGCACGCCGTGGCGGGTGGAGCCGGTCGGCCTGGAGGAGTTGGCGCTGGGCTACCTGACGCGCGCGGCGGGGGAGGGCGACCGATGACCTGGACAACCTGGCGGCAGTTCCGCGTACCGGCCCTGGTGGGCGTGGTCGCGGTGGCGTTGTTCGCCGCCTACGTCGGGCGCCTCGGCCTGGACGTCCGGACCGCCCACGACACCTACCGGGCCCGGTGCGCCGGTGCGCCCGACTGCCCCGGGCTGCGCCAGCTCGCGGCCGACTACGAGAACACCTCGCTCTACCTGGGCGCGCTGCTCGGGCCGGTCCCCGGCCTGCTCGGCATGTTCTGGGGGGCGCCGCTGGTGGCCCGGGAGCTGGAGGCCGGCACCCATCGCCTGGTCTGGAACCAGAGCGTCACCCGCCGCCGCTGGCTGGCCGTCAAGCTGGCCGTGGTCGGCCTGGCCGCGATGGCCGTGACCGGCGCGACCGCTGCGCTGGTGACCTGGGCGATGAGCCCGGTGGACCGGATCGCCGACAGCCGCTTCAGCACGGTCCTGTTCGGCGCCCGCAACCTCACCCCGGTGGCGTACGCGGCGTTCGCGGTCGTGCTCGGGGTGCTGATCGGGCTGGTGCTGCGGCGCACCGGGCCGGCCATGGCGCTGACCGCGCTGGCCTTCGTGCTCCTCCAGGTCCTGGTGCCGAACCTGGTTCGACCGCACCTGCTGCCGCCGCGGCACGCCACGCTGGAGATGACCGCACCGGCCATCAACCAGGCGCGTGGCCTGGGCAGCATCACCGGTGCCCCGGTGGTGCGGGGCCTGGCCGTGCCGGATGCCTGGGTCACCGACGTCAGCGAGCTGCGCACCCGGACTGGTAAGCCGCTCGACCGGGCGGTCTTCGACAGGTGCTTCACCGACCCGCCGAGGACCGGGGCGGCCGAGGGACCGTTCGGCGACACGGCGACCTGCCTGGCCGACCAGCACCTGCACGTGGACGTCGCCTACCAGCCGGTCGGCCGGTACTGGGCGTTCCAGTGGCTGGAGTCGGGCCTGTACCTGCTGCTCGCCGCGCTGCTGGCGGCTGCCGCGTTCCGGCGGATCCGGCGCCACCCGAGCTGACGCCCGCCGCGTGGTTGGATGGCCGGCATGACCGGAATCGGAGCCGTTCCCTGGCCACCCGCGCCGATCCGCACCGAACGCCTGGTGCTCCGAGCGGCCGAGGCCCGGGACCGGGCGACGTTCGTGGAACTGCTGGCCTCGCCGGAGGCGCACACGTATCTCGGCGGGCCCCGGCCGCGCGACGAACTCGAGCGGGAACTGCCCGAGGCGCCCGGGCAGTGGCCGGGGTGCTTCGTGGTCGACCTGGACGGCGCGATGATCGGCCGGGTCCTGCTCCGGCGCGCCACCGAGCATCGCCGGCCGGCGGCGGTGGGGAAGGCCGATCTCGGCTACCAGTTCCTGCCGCGGGCGTGGGGTTACGGGTACGCCACCGAGGCGTGTCGGACGGTGCTCGACTGGTTCGACCGCGTCCTGCCCGGTGAGCCGGTCATGCTCACCACCCAGTCCGCGAACGCCACCTCCATGCGGCTCGCGGCGAAGCTGGGGTTCACCGAGGTGGAACGGTTCCGGGCCTGGGACGCGGAGCAGTGGCTCGGCGTGCGTACGCTGGTGGATCTTCGCGCCTGACGGAAGGACGCCCATGGCCCGCCCCTACCAGCCCGGACCGAAGCAGTTCGTCTTCGCCACCGGCGACGGCACCGACCACCACGTCTCGGTGGGTGACGCCCAGGAGGCCTACGAGGCGTTCGCCGCGTTCCTCCGGGAGCGCGAGTCCGAGACGTACACCATCGCGGACGAGGCGGCCCGGCAGCGTCTGGTGCTCATGCCCCAGCGGGGGGTGATCTCCCGGGTCAGGGAGACGGGTCAGGAGCATCTGACTGTCGACCGGGGCAACCGTTACCTGCCGGCCGCGATGCTGTTCTTCGAGAACGGCTGTGCCGGCCTGGACCACTTCGGGCAGTGGTTCGCCGACCTCGCCGACCTGGACGCGTCACCGGAGACCCGGGGCGCCGTCCGCGCCGCCACGTTCACGACCGAGGCGGCGGCGATCGACGAGGTCGGCCGGATCTGGGCCGACTCGGGCATCGTCGACCCGACCGACGAGTACTACGTCTTCTTCGAGTCGCAGGACGTCGAGCACGACCGGGCCGAGCGGGCCGAGCTGCTCCACCTGATCGCGTTCCTTGGTCTGCGACGTGTCGACGCGCCGGCCGGGGCAGCCGGCGGCGAGGTGTGGGTGCGCGCCGACCCGCGCCTGGACGCCGAAGTCGCGCGGTGGGCGTGAACACCGTCTTCGCGCGCCGCGGCTGGATCCCGAGCGTGATCCGCGAGGGCGACGAGCTGAAGCTGATGCTCGGCGCCGGGGCCGACGCCAACCACGAGCCGCGCACGTTCACGGTCCCGATCACCGAGGCCCACCTCGCGGTGATCCGGGAGGATCTGGCCCGCCACCTGCTGCTGTGGAGCGCGCTCCTCCCGCTGTGCGACGACGCCGGCACCCGGGGCCGGCTCGACGAGAGCGCCGCCGTCGCGCTCCTGGACCCGGTCCTGCTCGCCCCGCCCGAGGACGTCGACGCGCTCTTCCGGCGCATCCGGTGGGACCGGAGCCGGCTCGTCGCCCAAGGCGCCCGCCTCGGTCCGCTGGAGCACGGCCAGGTCTGCGAGGCGATGCGCGCGGCGACGGAGACGCCGGACGAGAAGCGTGCCCAGCAGCACCACGCGGACCGCCGGCGCGCCGAGCGCGGCGTGGTCCTCGGGCCGCTCGACGCGGCGATCCTCAGGTACACCGGTCAGTACCTGCACGGCGCGACGAAGCCGAGACGCCTGCCCGACGCCGTCGACTCCGCGCTGCTGCCCCAGGTCATGCGGGTGATCGCCACCGCCGAGCGGGCGTGCGCGGGGATGCGGATCGGTCTCGACCCGAGGCGGGGGAACCGGGCCACGGACAAACGCGCCTGGGAGCGGACGGCCGCAGCCGTCGACGCGGCCGTGCGCCGCGCGTACCCGGGGCTCGCCGAGGACGCGGTGCGGACGGTGAGTTTCCTGATGTGCGCGGAGGTCGCGGACCGGTCCCGGAGCGCCCCGGCGGACGACGACGCCGACCCCGGCGCGGGGAAGGCGGCGCTGTCGTTCACCGACGACCGGGGCGGCGAGCTGACCTGGCGACGGGACGGCCGGCGCGGCGCCTCCGCCGAGTTCTGGGCGTTCGTGGCCGACCGCTCGGCGGCGGACAACGAGGTGTTCACCATCGAGGACGAGGCGATGGGCGAGGGGATCCAACTGCACTTCTACGCCGACTCGGTCGCCCGGATCACGACGGTGCGGCCCCAGGTCGGGCCGGATCCGCAGTACCGGGTGGAGTATCGCCTGGTCGACGGGCTCGACGGGTACCGCGAGCTGGTGCGCGACTTCGTGCGCGGCGGCTGCGCGGCACTCGACGGGTACGGCCCGTGGACGGCCGACGTCGCCGAGTTCGAGCGCGCGCGTCGCGGGCGCGGCGCGCGGTAGCCCGGGACGGTCAGGCGGTGGGGCCGAGCCGCTTGGCCAGGTCCACGAAGGACCGCCAGGACGCGGCGTCCACGCGCAGGGTGCCGCCGTCGCGGTCCTTGGTGTCGCGGACCAGCACGACGCCGGGCAGGTTGTCGGCGACCTCCACGCAGGCTCCGCCGTTGCCGCCGGACCGGGTCGACTTCCGCCACACGGGGGTGGTCAGTTCCATGACTTCGCCACTTCCTTGATCAGCTTGAGGGACTGCCGGCGGGGGAGCGCCTCGTTGCGCACGACCTCCCACGTCCGGGCGAGCCTAGCAACGTCGGCCGGCGCATCGACGATCTGCGCATTGAGCTGGTTGTCCGCGTAGGCGACTCGGCTGCCGTCGGGCAGTTCGGCGAGGATGAACTGCCCGGCCAGGCCGAGGTACATGCCGGCGTCGGCCGGCACCACGTGCACCTGCACGTGTTCCAGCGCGGCCAGCTCGACCAGGCGGTCGAACTGCTCGGCCATCAGAGCGGGCGCGTCGAGCACCGGCCTGCGGAGCACCGACTCGTCCACCACGGCGACGAGCTGCGGCGGACGCTGCCGGTGCAGGACCGCCTGACGGTCCATCCGGCCCGCCACGATACGGTCGCACTCCTCCGGGGTGAACCGGCCGCCGGCCAGCGTCGCCCGGGCGTAGCGCTCGGTCTGGAGCAGGCCCGGCAGGTAGGACAGCTCGAACCAGCGCAGCGTGGTCGCCTCCCGCTCCACCTCGATCCACTCCCGCAGCCACGCCGGGTCGGCGTCGAGCGACCCCAGCGCGCGCAGCATCCGCTCGAACCGCCCGCCGGTCGCGAACCGCTCGTCGATCGCCTTCGTGTACTCCCGGGTCGGCGCCCGCCCGCCGGTCTCCACCGAGCTGACGTGCGACCCCGAGTAGCCGATCCGCCGGCCGAACTCCTCCTGGCTCAGCTCCACCGACGCCCGGAACAGGCGCAGCTCGCCCAGCACGTAGTTCGTCGCGCTCCCCATCGCCTCCCCAACCGTCGCCCAGTCACCGTCGCGGTCCGCCCACGGTCGCCCAACCACCCTGCTGAGCTGCGCGGACCTGCCGAGCATGTGTCGACAGTAGTCGGATCGTCACCAGACTGTCACCACCGTGGCGCCGCGTCCACGCCCCACGAAGGAGGTTCCGTGATCACACCCAGACTGCCGATGCCCGGCCCCGGCCCGCGACCCGACCGCCCGCGCGCCTACGGCACGGCCGTACCGCACACGCCGGTGCGCCCGTCCTGGGCGTGCCGGGCCGACGGCGAGCCGTGGCCCTGTGCCCACGCCCGGCTCGCGCTCAAGGCCGAGTACGACCGCAACCTCGCCGCGCTCACCATCTACCTCGCCGGCCTGCTCTTCGAGGCGATGCGCGACTTCTACCACCTGAACCCGCACGACGGTCCCAGCCCGCAGCAGATGTACCAGCGCTTCCTCGGCTGGAGCCCGTTCCGCCGCCCGATCGTCGAGCCGGCGGACTGAGTCACGCGCCCTCGACCAGCCGGTTCTCCCACGCCCAGGCGGCGATCTCCACCCGGTTGCGGGCGCCCAGCTTGGTCTGGATGCCGGAGAGGTGGCTCTTCACGGTGCTCAGCGAGATGAACAGCTCGCCGGCGATCTCCTGGTTGGTGCGCCCGCGCGCGATCGCCCGGACCACCTCCATCTCCCGCGCGGAGAGCCGGGGCAGGGACCGTCCCGACGCCGGCCGGGCCGCCGCGGTCACGTGCTTGAGCAGCCGCAGCGTCACCGACGGCGAGACCAGCGCGTCGCCGTTGTGCGCGGCGCGGACCGCCTCGACCAGCAGCGCCGGGCCGGCGTCCTTGAGCAGGAAACCGACCGCGCCGTTGCGCAGCGCGCCGTAGACGTACTCGTCCAGGTCGAACGTGGTCACCACGATGACCCGCAGCGGGCGGGGCGTCCCCGGGCCGGCCAGCGCGCGGGTCACCTCGATCCCGTCCACCCGGGGCATCCGGATGTCGACCAGGCAGACGTCCGGGCGCAGCCGGCGGGCCTCGGCGACCGCCTCGACGCCGTCGCGCGCCTCGCCCACCACGGTGATGTCGGGCTGGTCCTCCAGGATGAGCCGCAGTCCGCCCCGGATCATCGCCTGGTCGTCGGCGATCAGCACCCGGATGCTCATCGCGGCGTCCGGGTCGGCAGGGGGAGGGTGGCCCGGACCGACCAGCCCCGGCCGTCGCGCGGGCCGGCGCGCAGCGTGCCACCGAGCCGCTGGACCCGCTCGCGCATGCCGACCAGGCCGTACCCGTCGCGGTGCCCCACCCGGGCCGGGGCCGGCGGCGCGTCGTCCGCCACCTCGACCGCGACGGCGTCCGGGGCCTGGTCGACGGTGACGGTGACCGAGCCGGCGTGCGGGGCGTGCCGGGACACGTTCGTCAGCGCCTCCTGCACGACCCGGTGCACCGTGGTGGTCACCTCCGGCGGCAACTCCCGGGCGTCCTCGGGCAGCCGCAGCCGCACCGGCGGGCCGTGCCGGCCGAACCGGGCCACCAGGTCGGCGAGCCGTTCCGGCCCGGGGGAGGCGGGCGCGCCGTCGTCGGCGTCGCGGAGCAGGCCGACCACGCGGCGCATCGCGGCCAGCGCGTCGGCGCCGGACAGCTCGATCGCGGCGAGCATCTCCGGCACGTTCCGCGGCTGCTTCGCGGCGACGATCTGCGCGGCCTGGGCCTGCACGACGATGCCGGTGACGTGGTGGGTGACCACGTCGTGCAGCTCACGGGCCAGGTCCAGCCGCTCGTCGCGGCGTACCCGCTCGGTGGCGGCCCGGGCGCGGGCGTCCGCGCGGCGCAGTCCGAGGCCGACCGCGATGGCGGCCAGCCAGCACAGCGTGTCGAGCACCGTCACCGCGGTGAGGCCGTGTTGGTTGTCCCGCGACGTGAGCAGGCTGCCGGCGATCACCAGCAGGCCCGCGCCGGCGACCGCGGCGGCGGTCCGTCGCGGCCGGGCGCGGACCACGGAGCCGACCAGCACGGCGAGCGCCAGCCCGCTGACCGGGCCGGGTTCCTGCGGCAGGTCGGCGACGAACGAGACCCCGACCGCGACGGCCGCCACGGCGAGGCCGGCCACCGCCGCCCGGACCCGGCCCCGGCGTCGCGCCAGCGCCAGCGCGCAGACGACCACCCCGACCAGGGCATCGGGTACGGCGTAGCGAGGCCCCCAACTGTTCGCGATCATGACGGCGGTGACCGCCACCCCGAGGGCGAACACCACGGCCAGGCCGAGGTCGGGCAGGAGGCCGGCCGGTCGACGCGTCTCGGTCATGCCACCAGGCTAGGAAAGTCCGGGGCCCGACGAACCGGCCGAAAGTACGGTCGCCGCCGGCCTGTGCTATCCACGTGTCATGGCCGACGACCAGCACGTATCCCCGGCGGGTGCCGACATCCGCGACCACCGACTGATCTACGGCTGCATGGGGCTGGGCGGCGGGTGGGACGACGAACCGTACGGCGCGCCGGAGATCGCGGCGGCGGAGGCGGCGGTCGAGGCCGCTCTGGAGATCGGTGTCACCGCGTTCGACCACGCCGACATCTACCGCAACGGCAAGTCGGAGGCGGTCTTCGGCGAGGTGCTCGCCCGCGCCCCGGAACTCCGCTCCCGGGTGGTGCTGCAGAGCAAGTGCGGCATCCGCCTGACCGGCGACGACGGTCCGGGCCGGTACGACCTGCGCGGCGAGCACATCGTGCGCAGCGTCGAGCGGAGCCTGACCCGGCTGCGCACGGATGTGCTCGACGTCCTGCTGCTGCACCGGCCGGACCCGCTCGCCGAGCCGGACGAGGTGGCCGAGGCGCTGCACACGCTGCACCGGCAGGGCCTGGTGCGGCAGTTCGGCGTGTCGAACATGGCGGCGGCGCAGATCGCCCACCTCCAGGCGTCGCTCGACGTGCCGCTGGTCGCCAACCAGTTGGAGATCAGCCTGGCCCGGCGCGACTGGGTCGAGGCCGGCGTGCTGGTGAACACCGCCGAGTCCACCGGCGTCGGGTTCCCGCTCGGCACGCTGGAACACTGCCGGGCGCACCGGATCGGCGTCCAGTCGTGGAGCCCGCTGGCGCGCGGGCGCTTCACCGGTGCGGGGCGGACGCCGGCCGACCGGGCGACCGCCGACCGGGTCGCCGCCCTCGCCGAGGCCAAGGGGACGACGCCGGAGGCGATCGTGCTGTGGTGGATCCAGCGGCACCCGGCACGGGTGGCGCCGGTGATCGGCACCGCCAGTCCGGAGCGCATCCGGGCCTGCCGGGACGCGGTCCGGCGGGAGCCGGAGCTGACCCGCCAGGAGTGGTACGACCTGTGGGTGGTCGCGCGCGGCGCCCCGCTGCCGTGACGGTCCCGGGGGCGGCCGGTCGGGTCGCCCCCGGGCACGCGCCGGTCAGGCGAGCGCGCAGGCCGCGCCGTTGAGCGTGAACGAGGTGGGTTTGGCGGTGTTGCCGGTGTGGGTGGCCTGGAACCCGATGGTGGTCGACCCGTTGGGGCCGATGGTGCCGTTGTAGGCGACGTTGCGGGCGATCACCTGGCCGGAGGCGGGGGAGTAGGAGGCGTTCCAGCCCGAGGTGATGCTCTGCCCGCCGGGCAGCGTGAACGCCAGCGACCAGCCGTTCACCGCGCTCGACCCGGTGTTGGTGATGGTGATGTTCTCAGTCAGCCCGGAGTTCCAGGCGTTGACCTCGACGCTCACCCGGCAGGCCCCGCCGCCGGGCGGGGGAGTGGTCGGGCCCGGGGTCGGCGACGTGGTCGGGGTCGGCGTCGGGCTGGGCGAGGTGGTCGGCGTGGGCGACGTGGTCGGGCTCGGCGTGCCGGTCAGGCCGAAGAACGCGATCGCGACCGCGGCCATGCCGGCGGACGGCAGGCTGTGCCCGGCGCCCTGGATGCTGTACGCCTCGACCTGCACGGTGCCGGTGCCGTCGGCCCAGCGGCGCCGGTTCCAGCCGGCCTGCGGCGTGTCCGTGGAAGTGGGCGTCTGGCTGAGCCCGAACACGTTCGTCCACTGCTCGATCTCCTCCTGGAGCAGCGAGTACGGCACCAGGTTGTCGGCGGTGCCGTGCCAGAGCTGCACCCGGGGGCGGGGGCCGGTGTAGCCGGGGTAGGCCGCGCGGACCGCGTCACCCCACTGCTGCGGTGTCCGGTTCATGCTGCCGCCGGTGCACTGGCTGCTGCCCGGCGGGTAGTCCGCCGCGTTCGCGAAGCAGTTGTAGGGCACGCCCATGAACGCCGCGCCGGCCTTGAACACGTCGGGGTAGAGCGCCAGCATGTGGTTGGTCATCATGCCGCCGGACGAGCTGCCGGTGGCGTAGACCCGGTCCGGGTCGGCGCCGTACTGCTGCTGGACGTAGCGGACCATCGAGACGATCGACACCGGGTCGCTGCCGCCGCCGCGTCGCTTGGCGGCGTCGGACCAGGTGTCGAAGCAGTTGCCGAAGCCGGCCTGCTGGGTCGCGCTCGGGTAGATCACGATGTATCCGTACCGGTCGGCAAGCGAGGCGAACTCGCTGCCGGAGTAGAAGCCGGGGCCGGAGCCGCCGCAGCCGTGCATGGCCACCACGGTCGCCGGCCGGGCCGGCCGGTTGTCCGGGACGTAGACGTGCATCCGCATCCGCCCCGGGTTGTCGCCGAAGCTGGCCACCTCGGTCAGCGACGCCGCGTAGGCGGGTTGCGTCGCGGGGACCACCAGGCCGGCCGCCGCCAGCGTGGCGGCCACGGCGAGCAGGATCTTCCCTCTGGTTCTCACGGAGACTCCTTCGATCACCTGTGCAGGTTGACGTCGTGGGTGGTTCGCCCTGCCCGGCTCCGTGTCGGGTAGCAGATAGTGTTCCTGCCGGTCCGAGAAGTGTCAATCGATGTATTGCGATGCGTTGCCGGTGCCGATCTCCGTCTACAGTCGAGGCCCCGTCGCCGAGTCGACTCCGGAGTGCCCGTGGCCAGCGCGTTCGACATCGAGGAGATTTATCCCGACGAGCCGTCGGTACGGCTGCCCCGCCGACAGTCCGGCGCCGCGCCACAGGGCGTGGTGGTGACGTTGATGGCGGACTACACGCTGCGGACCCGGGCGGCGCTGCCGTCCGCGGCGATCGTGACCCTGCTCGCCGAGACCGGCGTGAGCAGCGCCGGCGCGCGCACCGCGATCAGCCGGCTGGCCCGCCGGGGGGTGCTGGAGCGCAGCCGGCAGGGCCGCCACAGCTCCTACCGGCTCAGCCGTGGCGTCGCCGCCGACCTCTCCGCCGGCGGGAACTGGATCCTCACCTCCACCACCACCCCGACCACGTGGGACGGGAGCTGGACGCTCGTCGCGTTCTCGCTGCCGCAGGACCACGGCGCGCAGCGCCGGGCGCTGCGCGGGCAGCTCCGCTGGCTCGGCTTCGCGCCGCTCTACGACGGTCTCTGGGTCTCGCCGTACGAGCCGACCCCGCCGGCCCGGTCGCTGCTGGCCGGGCTCGCCCCCGGCGCGGTCACCGTCTTCCGGGCCCGGCAGGCCGCGCTGGACGGGGTCGGGCAGCGCGCGCCGGTCGAGGCGTGGGACATCGCCGGCATCGCAGCGCAGTACCAGGAGTTCATGCGCCGGTGGACCCCGCTGGCGTCCCGGACCGGCACGGTCGACGGCCCGGCCGCCGTACGGGCGCGCACCGAGGTGATGGACACCTACCGGCGGTTCCCCACGCTCGACCCGCGGCTGCCGCGGGAACTCCTCCCGGCCGGCTGGCCTCGGCAGGCGGCCCACGACCTGTTCACGGCCGTCTACGACGGGCTCGCCGGGACCGCCGAGCGCCACGTCCGGGCGGTCGTCGCGCGGCACGCCGGCGGCGCGCCGCCGGACGACGTCCGGGCGCACACCACCGCCGACATGCTCGCCGGCGTACGCACGGACGGTTGCGGCGCGCCGCCGACGTGACGCTCGGCCGAGGCGCTGAGGAGGGCGGGCCGGGTGTGCCGGCTCCCGGTCAGGTCGGCGCCGTGGGTCCCTCGGTGACCCGGTCGAGCCACTCGACAAGCAGGTGGCGTTCGGCGCCGCTGAGCATCCGCAGGTGCGGCGCGAGGGCGCGCAGCGCCACGGCCGTGGCGCGGGGGCCGTCCGGCGCCTCGGCCGGGGCCGCGGTCAGGATCCGGCCCAGGACGGCGTCGAGCATCGCGTCGGGCAGGGCCGGATCCCGTCGCTCCGGCGGGCTCGCCAGCAGGGTCTGGACGACGCCGACGCCGGCGGCGTGGATGAGGTCGACCGCGTGCGGCTCGGGGACCCGGAGCCGGCCGGCTGCCGCCAGCCGGTGGACACGTGTCTGAAGGATCTGCCGGCCGCTGCGGGCGGCGGGTGAGCCGGATGCCCGCTCCGGGTCGCTGAGCAGGCGGAACACGGCCGGGTTCGCGAGCCCGAACTCGATCTGCCGGCGCCAGCTCGCGCGCAGGTCGTCGAGGGGGTCGACGGCCGCCGCCGTGGCGGCCGCCACGGCGGCGGCCTTGTCCGCGACGAACGTGGCCAGCACCCGCTCGGCGACCGCCTCCAGCAGCCCGTCCTTATCGCCGAACAGGCGGTAGATGGTGGGCGCCTGGACGCCGGCCCGTTCGGCGACGCCACGGGTCGTCACGGCGCCGGGCCCGCTCGTGCGCAACAGCCACGCGGCGGCGTCGACGATCGCCTCCCGGGTGTCCGCCCGGCTCTTGACCCCGTCGCTCATGAATCAACGATAACACCGCATTGTTATCGGCGCTCACGGCGGCTACGGTGGGGATGTTTCCGTTGCTAACGTGAGGACCGAACCAGTGATAATCGTGACCGGAGCGACCGGGGCCCTGAACGGCGCCACCGTCGACCACCTGCTCGAACGCCTTCCCGCCGACGAGATCCTGGTCGCCGTGCGCGACGCCTCGAAGGCGGAGCGCTTCGCGCGGCGGGGGGTCGAGGTCCGACGCGGCGACTACGCCGACCCGGCCTCCCTGCCGGCCGCGTTCGCCGGGGCCGACCAACTGTTGCTCGTCTCGTCCAACGACCCGGTCGCGGACGTGACCGAGCTGCACCGCGCCGCGGTCGACGCCGCGGTCACCGCCGGTGTGAAGCGGATCGTCTACACCAGCCACCAGGGCGCCGCGCCGGACAACCCGTTCCTCCCCGGACGGAGCCACTTCGCCACCGAGCAGCTCCTGGCCGCCTCCGGGATCGCCTGGACCTCGCTGCGCAACGGTTTCTACGCCCACAGCCTCCCGTGGTTCGCCGGCCCGTGGCGCGAGACCGGCGTGATCGCCGTACCCGGCGACGGGCCGGTGTCCTGGACCGCTCGGGAGGACGCCGCCGAGGCGGCCGCCGTCGTCCTCGCCTCCGACGGCGGGTACGACGGCCCGACGACGCTCACCGCGCCCTCGGCCCCGACCTTTGCCGAGATCGCCGAGATCGCCTCCGAGATGTCCGGGCGCACCGTCCGGTATCGACCGACCGACGAGGCGGACTGGCTCGCCGCGCAGGCGGCCGCCGGGCTGCCGGAGCACCGGACGCGTTTCCTGCTGGGCTTCTACCGGGCCGCGAGCGGCGGCTTCTTCGCCGGCGTCGACCCGCTGCTGGGCGACCTCCTCGGCCGTCGACCCCGCAGCGCGCGCGACGCCCTGGCGGCGGGCCCCCACGCCTGAGAACGGTCCTCCTCGCGCGGGCGGGGGCCGGCCCGGCGGCGCTCGCCGGGCCGGCCGTCCGACGGTCCGTTCAGGCCGCCACCGCGTCCGGGCCGACCCGGGTACGCCGGTCGAGCGCGGCCACCGCGACGAGGATGATCGGCACGAGCGTCAGGTGGCACACGGCGAGCGTGGCCTTGCTGGTGGCGTCCAGGTCGGTGGGGAGCGTCATCGCGCCGACGGTGAGCACCGCGAGCGCCGGGCCGACGATCGACGCGGCCCGGGCCACCCAGCCGAAGCGGGGCGCCAGCAGCGCCACGACGGTCAACCCGACCAGCAGCGGCAGCGCGCTGAACGCCGCGACCGTCACGGCGTCCACCTCCGCCGGGCCGCTCGCGGCGGTGAACCGGAACGTGCCGCCGGCGGCCCGGCCGACCGCGTGGACGACCAGGTTGACGACCACCGCCGAGACGGTGGCCAGCGCGACGACCGCCGCGCGGGGCAGGTCAGCCACGCGACCGCTCCCGGTCCTGCTCCCGCGCCAGGTATGCCGCCACGCGGTCCAGCGCGCCGCTCCACGCCTCGCCGGCGAAGAAGTCGCGCACCTCGGGCGTCGGGAAGCCGCTCTGCACCACGGTCATCAGCGTGCCGCCGTCCCGATCCTCGAAGGTGATCTCGATGCGGGTGGTCATCGTCTCCCCGTCGGGGCTGCTGCCGACCGACTCGGTGACCAGGCGGTGCGGCCTGTCGATCTCCAGGAACGTCTGCGTCTCGCGGAACAGCATGTCCGGCGAGGGCCCCCACACCGCGGTCTGCTTGCCGCCGACCCGCAGGTCCACGTCGATCTCGACGATGCCCGGCTCCTCGTCGAGGATGCTGAACCAGATCTTCTGCTTCTCGGCGTCGGTGTAGGCGTCGAAGACCTCCTCGGGGGAGGCGGTGAGCTGCCGGGTCATCCGCATGTCGATGGTCATGTGTCCGGGTCCTTCGGGTCGGTGCGGTCGGGTCGGAGCGTGAAGTAGGCGTCCAGGCCGTCGAGGCGGCGCGCCCAGAGCCGCTGGTAGAAGCCGATCCAGGCCATCGCGTCGTCAAGTGGCGCGTCGGCGAGGCGGCACTGCCGGGACCGGCCCACCTTGCGCGTCACCACCAGGCCGGCGTTCTCCAGCGCCTGGACGTGCTTCTTCATGCCGGTGAGGCTCATCCCGGTGGGCTCGGTCAGCTCGCTGATGGTGGCCGGGCCGGCGCCGAGCCGGACGAGGATGTCGCGCCGGGTGGGATCGGCCAGGCTGGCGAACACCCGGTTGAGGGTCTCTTGCTGAACCACGTGGTTCACCTTACGACACTGAACCCATCGGTTCAACGTTGACGCGCCGATTCGGTCGGCCGCGGTGTCGGGCAGGACGGCGGCGGGTGAGGGCGCTACGCCTGGCTCGCGCCGAGCGCGGCGGCCAGGTCGGGCAGTCGTCCGAAGGCACGGGCGCCGGCGATGTGGTCGAGGTAGTCGCGCGACTCGACGATCTCGCCGTCCCGGACCCGCACCACGAAGACGCAGGGCAGCGTGAAGGCGCGACCGTCGACGACGCCGGCGTACCGGAACTCGAAGACCACCACCTCGGGGTCCGCCGTCCGGTGCACGTGGTCGTCCACGACGTCGTAGCGTTCCACGCCGCTCGGGCGGCCGCCGGCGCCGAAGTGCTCGCGCAGCTCGGCTCGACTGGTCAGCGGGGGGCCACCCATCGGGTCGAAGGGATGGCGGACGTCGGTGTGCTCGGCGTAGCAGGCGGCCAACGCGTCGAGCTGCGCCGACTCCTCGGCGTCGGTGAGCCCGCCGCGCATGAGGCGACAGACGCCGGCGGCAACGGCACGGACGGTTTCCTCGGGTGTACGCATGATGCTCCCTCAGGCGAAGTCCAGACTCCGGTTAGCGTAACGAAGTATGGACTTCGGTTAAAGTGATCGCATGCGCCAGGATGCTCGGGAGAACCGCGAGCGCATTCTCGCTGCCGCCGAGCAGGTCTTCGGCACGAAGGGCGAATCCGGCTCCACCGAGGAGGTCGCACGGCTGGCCGGGGTGGGCATCGCGACCGTCTTCCGCCACTTCCCGACCAAGCAGGCGTTGATCGAGGCCGCGTTGGTGAGGCATTTCAGCGGTCTGCTCGACCGCACTCGCCTGGCCGCGACCGCGCCCGATCCGACGGCGGCCCTTGCCGCGCTGATCCGCGAGATGATCGAGCGCGGCGCGAGCAAGCTCACCCTGGCCTCGATGCTGGGTGGCCCCCCGCAGGCCGTCGTCGCCGTGGCGGGGGAACTCAAGGCGGCGGTGGATGCGGCGTTGCGGCGCGCCCAAGCCGTCGGCGCGGTGCGGCCGGATGTCGACGTGGACGAGATCTACCTGCTGATTCGCGGTCTGGCGCAGACCGCCGCCGCGGCGCCCGTGCCCGCACGGCTGCTCCACCGTGCCGTCGACGTCATCCTGGACGGCCTCGCCGCCCGGTAGTTCGGGCCCTTCGCTCGACGCGTCTTTGGTCCGGAAACCTCTCGAAAGTTTCGGATGCCGGTGCGCTCCGGTGAACGGCATTCGGTGGATCTCGACGTCGTGTGCCCGGACGTCGAAGCGCTTCGCTTGGCCGACGAGCTGGGCCTATGTGCTTTCGGTGGCCTGGCCGTGCCACCCGCGGTTTCCATGATGTTTCCGGAAGTTGTTGACACGGTGAACGGGCGCCTCCAATACTGGCCATCGATCCACCTCTATGACAGTCGGCCGCGCGCCAGCCACCACAGGGAGGAAACCCGCCCATGAACGACGCCCCCGTCCGCTCGGGCAGCCGCAGGCGCGGACGCCTCAGGATGCTCCTCGGCGGCGCCTGCGCGGTGGCGCTCGCCGCCGCCGGCACGACCGCGGTCCTGTCGGGTCCGGCCTACGCCGACACGACAGTCACGTCGAACCAGACCGGCACCAACAACGGCTACTTCTTCTCCTTCTGGAAGGACAGTGGCAACGTCTCCATGACCATGGGGAACGGCGGTCAGTACAGCACCCAGTGGAGTGGCATCAACAACTTCGTGGCCGGCAAGGGCTGGAAGCCCGGCACGGCCCGCAATGTCACCTACTCCGGCAGCTTCAACCCGTCCGGCAACGCCTACCTCACCCTCTACGGGTGGACCCGCAGCCCCCTCGTCGAGTACTACATCGTCGACAGCTGGGGTAGCTGGCGCCCGCCGGGCAGCGGCTTCATGGGCACGGTGAGCAGCGACGGCGGCACGTACGACATCTACCGCACCCAGCGGGTCAACGCGCCCTCGATCGACGGCACCCAGACCTTCTACCAGTACTGGAGCGTCCGGCAGTCGAAGCGCGTCGGCGGCACGATCAGCGCCGGCAACCACTTCAGCGCCTGGTCCCGGCTCGGCATGAACCTCGGCAACCACGACTACCAGATCCTGGCCACCGAGGGCTACCAGAGCAGCGGGAACTCCAACATCACCGTGGACAGCTCCGGTGGTTCCAACCCGACCACCCCGCCGCCCAACAACGGCGGCGGCTGCACGGTCAGCGTGAACCGTGCCGAGGACTGGAGCGACCGGTTCAACACCACGTTCTCGGTCAGCGGCAGCAGCAACTGGACGGTCCGGATCCAGACCCAGGGCGGGCAGAGCCTGCAGAACAGCTGGAACGCGTCGGTCAGCGGCACCAGCGGCACGCTCACCGCGCGTCCCAACGGCAACGGCAACAACTTCGGCATCACGCTCTACAAGAACGGCAACAACACCACGCCGACGGCGACCTGTTCGACCAGCTGAGCTGGGCTTATCCCCGGTGGGGGCACCGCGACCGCGGTGCCCCCACCGTCGCGTGTGCCGGCCGACACACCCGCTCGGAAACTTGATTCATTCCAGAAGAGTCGACTAGGGTTGGCTCATGACGTCCGACTTCGAGACCCAGTTGCGGGCGGTCTCGTTGCGCGTGACCCGGCCCCGCCTGGCGGTCCTCGCCGCCCTGCGGGACCACCCGCACGTCGACACCGACACCGTGATCGCGCTGGTCCGGGCGGACCAGCCGACGGTCTCCCACCAGGCGGTCTACGACGTCCTCCGGGCGCTCACCGACGCCGGTCTGGTGCGCCGCATCCAGCCGGCCGGAGCCGTCGCCCGCTACGAGTCGCGGGTGGGGGACAACCACCACCACATCGTCTGCCGCTCGTGCGGCGCGATCGCCGACGTGGAGTGCGCCGTCGGTCACGCCCCCTGCCTCACCGCCTCCGACGACCACGGCTACGTGGTCGACGAGGCGGAGGTCGTCTACTGGGGCACCTGCCCCGACTGCGCGACCGACCGCACCGCCCACTGATCCGCCAGTTCGGCCAGTGACCCGCCAGTTCGGAAGGAAACAGATGAGCGACACCCAGGACAACGGGCCCGTCAGCGCCCAGGGCGTGGACGCCAAGGAGGCGGCCGGCTGCCCGGTCGCCCACGACTCGGTGACCGCGCAGGGCAGCGAGAGCGAGAACCCGGCGATCGACTCGCCGACGCCGAAGACCGGTGGCCGTCCGCGCACCAATCGCGACTGGTGGCCCAACCAGCTCGACCTGTCCGTGCTGCACGCCCACTCGTCCAAGGGCAACCCGCTCGGGCCCGAGTTCAGCTACGCCCGGGAGTTCGCCAAGCTCGACGTCGAGGCGCTCAAGCGGGACATCACCCAGGTGCTCACCACCTCGCAGGACTGGTGGCCGGCCGACTTCGGCCACTACGGCGGCCTGATGATCCGGATGAGCTGGCACGCCGCCGGCACCTACCGGATCGAGGACGGCCGCGGCGGCGCCGGCGACGGCGGGCAGCGCTTCGCCCCGCTGAACAGCTGGCCGGACAACGCCAACCTGGACAAGGCCCGCCGACTGCTCTGGCCGGTCAAGCAGAAGTACGGCCAGAAGGTCTCCTGGGCCGACCTGCTGGTGCTCGCCGGTAACGTCGCGCTGGAGTCGATGGGCTTCAAGACCTTCGGCTTCGGCTTCGGCCGCGAGGACGTCTGGGAGCCCGAGGAGATCTTCTGGGGTCCGGAGGACACCTGGCTCGGCGACGAGCGCTACGCCTCCGAGAAGGAGATGGCGGCCGGGGTCGGCGCGACCGAGATGGGCCTCATCTACGTCAACCCGGAGGGCCCGCGCGGCAACGCGGACCCGGCCGCGGCGGCGCACTTCATCCGGGAGACGTTCCGCCGGATGGCGATGAACGACGAGGAGACGGTCGCCCTCATCGCCGGTGGTCACACGTTCGGCAAGACCCACGGCGCGGGTGTCGCCGACAACCACGTCGGCCCGGAGCCCGAGGGCGCCCCGCTGGAGGCGCAGGGCCTCGGCTGGCTGAGCACCCACGGCAGCGGCAAGGGCGGCGACACGATCACCAGCGGTCTGGAGGTCACCTGGACCGACCGGCCGACCGAGTGGAGCAACCGCTTCTTCGAGATCCTCTTCGGCTACGAGTGGGAGCTGACCACCAGTCCCGGTGGCGCCAAGCAGTGGGTGGCCAAGGACGCCGAGGCGATCATCCCGGACGCCCACGACCCGTCGAGGAAGCACCGGCCGACGATGCTGACGACCGACCTGTCGCTGCGCGTCGACCCGGCGTACGAGAAGATCTCGCGTCGCTTCCTGGAGCACCCGGACGAGTTCGCGCTGGCCTTCGCCAAGGCGTGGTACAAGCTGCTGCACCGCGACATGGGTCCGGTCAGCCGCTTCCTCGGCCCGTGGGTCCCCGAGGCCCAGCTCTGGCAGGACCCGGTGCCGGCCGCCGAGAACGAGCTGGTCGGTGACGCCGACGTCGCCGCGCTCAAGGCGAAGGTCCTGGACTCCGGTCTGACCACCGCCCAGCTCGTCTCCACCGCCTGGGCCTCGGCCGCGAGCTACCGCTCCACCGACAAGCGCGGTGGCGCCAACGGCGCGCGGATCCGGCTGGAGCCGCAGCGCAACTGGGAGGTCAACCAGCCGGAGCAGCTCGCCGGCGTGCTGGCCACCCTGGAGGGCATCCAGCAGGAGTTCAACTCCGCCGGTGGCGCCCGGATCTCGCTCGCCGACCTGATCGTGCTGGCCGGTTCGGCCGCGGTCGAGAAGGCGGCGCGCGACGCCGGAGTCGAGGTGACCGTGCCGTTCCGGGCGGGTCGCACCGACGCCACCCAGGAGCAGACCGACGTCGAGTCGTTCCGGGTGATGGAGCCGCGCGCCGACGGTTTCCGCAACTACCTGCGGCCGGGCGAGAAAACCGAGCCGGAGGTGCTGCTCGTCGACCGCGCCTACATGCTCGGCCTGACCGCGCCGGAGATGACCGTACTCGTCGGCGGCCTGCGCGCGCTCGGCAACAACGTCGGCGGCGCCACCCACGGCGTGCTGACCGACCGGCCGGGCGTGCTGACCAACGACTTCTTCGCCAACCTGCTCTCCCCGGGCACCCGGTGGAAGGCGTCGGAGTCGGCCGAGCACGTGTACGAGATCCGGGACCTGGCCACCGACCAGGTGAAGTGGACGGCCACCGCGGTCGACCTCATCTTCGGCTCGAACTCGCAGCTCCGGGCGCTCGCCGAGGTCTACGCCAGCGAGGACGCGCGGGAGAAGTTCGTGACCGACTTCGTCGCCGCCTGGACCAAGGTGATGGAGCTGGACCGGTTCGACCTGGTCTGATCGTCGCACCGACCGGGCCCCGGTCGATCCGGAACGGATCGACCGGGGCCCGGTCGTGTCGCCCGGCTCAGTCGTGCAGCGTCCGGCTCGGTGGCACGCCGAAGACGGACCGGTAGTGGGCGGTGAACCGGCTGTGGTTGAGGAAGCCCCACCGGCCGGCGATCCGGCTCACCGTCTCCCGCCGTGGGTCGGACAGCCGCAGGTCCTCGTGTGCCCGTTCCAGCCGGATCCGCCGCAGGTGGGCCATCGGCGTGGTGTCCAGGTGCCGCCGGAACGCCAGTTGCAGCGACCGGACGGACACCGCCGCGGGGCCGCCACGTCCGCCGGGTTGATGTCCCGACCGGCGTGCTCCTCCATGAACGCGACCGCCCGGCGCACCGCCGGCAGCACGGTGTCCCGCCGGTCCTGCCGGGTCGGGTCGGTCAGCGCGGTGTTGGGGAAGACGGCGAGGGCGGCGGTGGCGAGCGTGCGCGCCGCCGCGCCGAGGACCAGCGGGTGCCGGCTGGCCTCCGGGTTGGTCAGCACGGCGAGGCGGACGTAGTGGGCGGTGGCCCGCCAGTGGTCGGCGAGCGCCGCCGACGCGGGCGCCAGGCCGGTGAACCGGACCTGGGCGGGTCGCTGCCCGGGGGCCGGGCTCGCGACCTGCGCGCACAGGCGCGGGTCGAGCTGGACCACGAGCGTCTCGCCCGGTCGCCACCGGGCCCGGTACGGGCGACCCGGCCCGGCCGCGAGGAACACGTCCCCGGGGCCGAAGCAGCCCTCCTCGCCGTCACACACGCGGTTCACCGAGCTGGTCGTGCTCTCGCAGACGACCACGGATTCCGATCCGTCCACGCTGACCCGCAGATCGGCGGACAGGGCGGACCGGTCGACCGAGAACGGACCGGCGCACAGCCGCCGGTGGCTGAGCCGATAATCGAGGCCGCCACTGTCCATGCGCAACCCCCGGACGCCGTACGCCGCGGCGAGGTACTGGTGGATCAGCTCCGGTTCCCGGCTGTCGAAGTCATGGCTGACGGTGGTCGCGACGCTCATGTCGTCCCCCGGGAATCGGGAACTTGCTTTCCGGAATTCACGACCGTATTGGTCGCACGACTCTCCCGATGGTATTTCCTTGATGGGAATTGTGCTCACTGTTGATCCCATTAATGGGACTTGCGCGCAGCGATCAGCCGTCACCGCCTCTGTTCGTTCTGTGACGTAGTCCAGGGCTCCATCGATCGGGAAGGGTCGTTGTCTGGAGCCGTCGCGGCGGGGCGGTGGGGGCGGACGAGGGGGCGCACGTGGACGTGACCGAGGCACGACGGCTGGCGTGGGTGGTGGCGGCCGAGGCGATGCGCCGCCTCGACGGCGACTCCGGTGGGGCAGGACGCTTCGACGGTCACGAGGCGGCCCTCGGCGTGGCCCTGCGGGAGACGCTGCACGAGGCCCTGCTGGGCCGCCGGGACAGAGTGGACGGACGGCCGCTGGGCGAGCTGTGCGGGCGGCTGGAGTGGACGATCGACGAGTTCGACGCGCTCGGGCACCACCTGCTCACGGTGGTGCTCGCCCACCGGCTCGGACCGGAGGCGCTGGTCCGCGTCGGCGCGATGCTCACCCGCGCGCGCCTGTGCCTGGCCGAACCGCCGCCCGCCGCCGCGTCGGCCGCCCGCCGCGACGGCTACACCCGCAACGACGCGTCCCGCCGGTACGCCGTCCCGCCGGCGCACCTGCCGCTCCCGCCGCACTGGCGGTGCAGCGGATGCGCGGCCGACTGGCCCTGCTCCACCAAGCAGAGCCAACTGCTCGTCGAGTTCGGCGGCACCACGGCCGGGCTCGCCGTCTATCTGGGCACCTGCCTGGTCGCCGCCACCCGGGACCTGCCGGCCATGACCGTGCCGCAGGCCAGGGCGCGTTTCCTCGGCTGGCTGCCCCGGCGGCGGTACTGACGGCTGTTCAGAGCAACTCGGCGTCGTGCACCAGCAGGGCGATCTGCACCCGGTTGTTCAGGCCCAGCTTGGCCAGCAGCCGCGACACGTGCCCCTTCACCGTCGGCACGCCCATGCCCAGCCCGGCGGCGATCTCGGCGTTCGACCGGCCCTGTCCGACCAGCACCGCCACGTCCCGTTCCCGGTCGGTCAGCGCGGCCAGGGCGTCCCGCGCCCGCGCCCGCCGGCTCCCCGCCGCCGGATCCGCCACGTGGTCGATCAGCCGCCGGACGACAGCGGGGGAGAGGATCGCCGCGCCCGCCGCGACGGTGCGGACGGCGGCGAGGATCTCCCGTGGCGGGGTGTCCTTGAGCAGGAAACCGCACGCGCCGCCGCGGAGCGCGTCGAGCACGTACTCGTCGGCGTCGAACGTGGTCAGCACGATGATCTCCGGTGCGCCCGGTCGGGACCGGATCCGGCGGGTCGCGGCCAGCCCGTCCAGCCGGGGCATCCGGACGTCCATGAGGACGACGTCCGGCCAGTGCGCCTGGGCCATCGACACCGCCTGCGCGCCGTCGGCCGCCTCCGCCACCACCTCGATGTCGCGCGACCCGCCGACCAGGATGCGCAACCCGGCCCGGACCAGCGGGTCGTCGTCCACCACGGCCAGCCGGATCGGCCGCCCGGGCACGCCGCTCACGCCTGCCACGGCAGCCACGCCTCCAGCCGGTACTCGCCGTCCCGCGCGCCGTGGCTCACCCGGCCACCGGCCAGCGCCACCCGCTCGCCGATGCCGACGAGCCCCATCCCGCCGGGGCGGGCGGCGGCTCCGCCCGTACCCGGGAGGGGATTGACCACGACGACCCGCAGCCCGTCACCGGGGCCGCCGGCCAGCCGGAGCGCCGCGCCGGCGTCGCCGCCGTGCCGGCGGGCGTTGGTCAGCGCCTCCTGCGCGATCCGGTAGGCCGTCCGCCCCACCAACGTCGGCGGATCGTCGGCGGTCACCTCGTCGGTGAACTCGACGCGCATCCCCGCCGCGCGGGCGCCGGCCACCAGGTCGGGCACGTCGGCGAGGCCGGGCTGCGGCGGCTCCGGCCGGCTCGCGACGCCGACCACGGCCCGCAGCTCCTCCAGCGCCTCGTGCGCGCTGGAGCGGATCGCGCCGGCCGCGATCGCTATCTCGTCCGGCCGGGCGTCGGTGCGCACCTCCAGCGCGCCCGCGTGCAGGCTGATCAGCGACATCCGGTGGGCCAGCACGTCGTGCATCTCCCGGGCGATCCGGGCCCGCTCGGTGAGCCGGGCCTGGTCGACGCGGAGGTGCTGCTCGGCCTGCAACCGGGCGGCGTGCGCGCGCAGCGACTCGGTGAGCCGCCGGTAGGCCCGCACGAACTGGCCCCAGCCGATCGCCGCGGCGGCGGTGACGGCGCGGAGCACGACGTCCACCCAGACCGGGTACGGCGGGTCCTGCTGGAGCAGGAAGTAGACCACGCCGGTGCCGACGTGCACCGCGCCGAGCGTGAAGACCAGCCGGGCCCGGCGGCGGATCGCCGCGGTGAACAGCGCGACCAGGATCGGCCCGGTCGCGGTCACCGAGATCGCGCCGATCGGCAGCAGCGCCGCCAGCACGGCCACCGGCCGGCGTCGCCGGAGCAGCAGCGGGACGGCGCAGAGCAGGCCGACCAACACGTCGACCGGCCACGGGATCGCCGCGCCGGCCGCGGTCGCGTCGCCGATCCGCAGCATCGTCAGGCCGTACCCCAGCGCCACGGTGACCGCCACGGCGTCGGCGAGGCGGTGCCGCGCGCCCGGCCGGTCGCTCGTCGGGTCCGGCACGAGCAGGTCGAACAGCGCGGCGGCCATGCCGGCAGCCTAGGCGGTACGCGGCCGCGCGCCAGCTACCAAAGTAGGGGGGCGGGCGGATCCTCCGGCTCGTGCGCGGACGCGTGCCCGTCGGCGATCCTCGTCCGGTCGACACGACGGGGAGGAGCACGCGATGAGGAACGAGACGATCGCCGGCACGCTGCGGCGCGCGACCGGCACCCGGGGCCGACGGGCGCTGCTGCTGGTGACGGTCGGGGCGGGCGCCCTCGCGGCGACGGCGCTGGCGGCCGGGCTGCCGCCCGCCGAGCGCACCGCCGCCGCGTTCGGCGAGCCGGTGCACGCGTTCGTCTCCGTGCCGCTGCCGTTCGTCGGCGTGCTGCTCGCCGACGACCTCCGGCGGACACCCGGGGCGCGGGTGCTGCCCACGCTCGCCGGGGCGACGGTGGTCGCCGTGGCGGCGGGCCTGGTCGGCGACGCGACGATCGTCGCCGCGCTGGCCGCGTCCGGCTCCACCGCGCCGGACCCGTGGGCGCACGTCGGCGGGATCGCGGTGGCGGGTGTGCTGGTGCAGGTGCTGGCGCAGCTCGTCGGCACCGGGCTGGGCCTGCTGATCGCCCGGCCGGCGTGGGCGTGCCTGGCCACGATCGCACTGCCGCTCGGGGCGTACGCGCTGCTCACGCCGTGGGTCGCGGCCCGGGACCGGCTCACCCCGTACGGGGCGCTGCGGGGCGTTCTCGACGTGACGCCGGACTGGCCGCGGTGGGTGGGCGCGGCGCTGCTGTGGGGGGTCGCCCTCAACGTGGTCGGAGTGGTCGTGCGTCGTCGGCGCGCCGGTGGCCGTCCGATCAATGTCGGACGGTGGTGACGGTGACTCCCTCGTCCGTCGCCTCGATGGTGCCGGTCCACTCGCCGTCGTCCTTGTCGAACGTGATGGTGGTGGTCCCGCCGGTCGTGCGGTCGCCCGTGACGTCGAAGAATCCCTGTGGCAGGGCGGCGCGGTAGAAGGCCAGCACCCGCTCCGGGTCCGGTTCGACAAGCGTGAGCCGGGCGCCGGCGGCGGTGTCCGAGAGGTCGCGTACCTGGCTGCCCGGCGGGAAGCGGAAGTTGAACGGCAGGTTCGTCACGCCCAGGTCCCGGCCGGTCAGCGCCGACTGCTCCGCCTGCGGCGGCGCGGTCGACCGCTCGGCCGGCCGGTCGCGGGCGAACGTGACGGTGGTGTCCCGGGAGGTGGTGATGACCGCGACGCTCCATCCGCGCCCGGCCAGGTGCAGGGTCTGACCGGTGTCGGTGCCGACCGGATATCCCGCTGCCGGACCCGCCTGACGGTAGTGGGCGAGCACCTGCTCGGGCGTCGGCGCGGTGAGGATCACCGTGGCCGCGCCCGGGTCGCCGAACGCGGTGTCGACCTTGCTGCCGGCGGGGAACCCGAGCCCCGGCGCCACCCCGACGACGGTCCGGCCGTCCACCTCGACCCGGTCGCCCTGCTCGGTGCCCGCCGTGCTCGCCGGTGTGCTCGTCGGGGCGGACGCGCTCGTGGTGCCGGCGCCGCCCGGTCCGCTCACCGGCACGGCCGAGTCGCCGCAACCGGCCGCGGGGATCAGCAGCGCGGTCCCGGCCAGCGCGGGCAGCACCCGCCTGAGGTGTCGCATCGGCCTGTCCTTCCGGTCGTCCGAGGGGATTCGGTGGTGCCCTCCCGATCATGCCCGGCGCTGTCACCCCCGCGCACGACTGACGAACTGCTGTCGCGCGCGCCACGCGGGCGTGGCCCACGGGGCGGCGCGAGTGTCCGGAGCGGGTCGAGCGAAAGTATGCCGAGGTGGGCACTCGGCCCGGACGAGGTGCGTGAGGACCGACCTGGGCGATCCAGGCCCGCAAGGCCCGCAAATTTTGTAGGAACTTACGAACGCGTGCCGGTGCGCGTCAAGGTGCTCCCACCCGCCGGGAGTCGGTGTCCCAAGTTCGGTGCGGTCCCGCATGGATAGTCGCTGCTCAGCGGCCATTCAAGGAGGTGACTGTTGCGGGCCGGTTTCGAAAACTTTGCCGCAAGGTATTGCAAAGACTTTCATGGATCGCGCATGGTGTTCGCTACCCGGACGGCCGTCCATCCCCCGCGCACCCTTTCGAGCACCCGGAAGAGGTCCCCCTGCCATGGAATCCGCCAGGCCACACCCGCGCCGGCGCGCCAGCCGCCTGCTGCTCGCCGCCGCGCTCGTCGCGACCGGCGGCACGGCCGTCGTCACCGTCGCTGCCACCACCGCCGCCCCCGCCCGCGCCGCCGTCGCCCTGAACGACAGCGAGGTGACCGCCAACCTCTGGGAATGGAACTGGCCCTCGGTCGCCGCCGCCTGCACCGACCACCTCGGGCCCGCCGGCTACGGCGCGGTGCAGGTGGCCCCGCCGCAGGAGTCGGTCAGCCTGCCGACCAGTCCCGACGGCGTACACCCCTGGTTCGAGGTGTACCAGCCGGTGTCGTACAAGCTGGACAGCCGGTTCGGCAACCGGCAGCAGTTCGCCGCCATGGTCACCACCTGCCACGCCGCCGGCGTGCGGGTCTACGTCGACGCGGTGGTCAACCACATGGCCGGCACCAACAACCCGGCCGGCACGCGCGGCTACGCCGGCACCGAGTTCTCCGGCTACAGCTACCCGGCCGTGCCGTACGGCAGCGGCGACTTCCACCGCCCGGGCGACAACTGCCCCACCGGCGGCGGCATCACCGACTGGAACAACGAGGCCCAGGTCACGAGCTGCGAGCTGCTGTCCCTGTCCGACCTCTACACCGAGAAGGAGACGGTCCGCGACAGGATCGCCGGCTACCTGAACGACCTGATCGGCCTCGGCGCCGACGGCTTCCGGGTGGACGCGGTCAAGCACGTCAGGAAGGACGACTTCGCCGCGATCCTCGGCAAGCTGAACAACACCGTGGCGGAGGGCCGCCGTCCGTACGTCGCGCAGGAGATCTTCGACGGCGCCAGCAACCCGGCGCTGCAGGCCCGGGCGTTCATCGGCAACGGCGACGTGCTCGACTTCGGATACGCCAAGGGCATCCGCTCGGCGTTCCTCGGCTCCGTCTCCACGCTGGCGAACGTGCCGAACTGGAACCTCGACGCGCCGAGCGCCAACGTCTTCGCCATGGTCACCAACCACGACCTGGAGCGGGACGGCGTGGTGCTGTCCTACAAGGACGGCAGCGACTACGTGCTGGCCAACTACTTCGCGCTGGCGTACCCGCACGGCAAGCCCTCGGTCTACGACAGCTTCACCTGGTCGAACCGCAACCAGTCCCCGCCGAGCGACGGCACCGGGCGGGTCACCGACACGGTCTGCGGCGCGGCCTGGAACTGCCTGACCCGCAGCGCCGGCATCAAGGGCATGGTCGGCTGGGCCAACACCGCCCGGTCGGTGAAGACCGTCTCGGACTTCACCACGGTCAACAGCAACGTCATCGGCTTCCACCGGGGCGACCGGGCCTGGATCGGCATCAACGACTCCGGCTCGGCCACCACCGCCACGTTCACCACCGGCCTGGCCGACGGCAGCTACTGCGACGTCATCTCCGGCGTCGCCACCGCGAGCGGCTGCACCGGCGCCACGGTGACCGTCGCCGCCGGCCGGGCCGCCGTCACCGTCCCGGCCAACGGGGCGGTCGCGCTGCACGTCGGCGCCCGGCCCGGCACGAACCCCTCGCCCACCGCGTCCCCGACCGCGTCGCCCACCACCAACCCCGCCGACCGGGTCGCCACCACGTTCACCGTGAGCGCCACCCCGGCCGCCGGCCAGGACGTGTACGTCGTCGGCAGCGTCCCCGAGCTGGGCTCGTGGACGCCGGCCAACGGGGTCAGGCTCACCGCGCAGGGTGGCGGCGCCTACCGCGCCACGGTCGACCTGCCCCGCGCCACGACCGTCGAGTACAAGTTCGTCAAGCGGACCGCCGCCGGCGCGGTCACCTGGGAGTCCGGCGCGAACCGGAGCCTCACCACGCCGGCGTCCGGCACGTACGCGGTGACCGAGACGTTCCGCGGTGACACCGTCTCGACGGCGGTGGCCAGCTCGTTCGCGGTCACCGCGACCACGGCGTACGGCCAGGACGTGTTCGTGGTCGGCAACGTCGCGGCGCTGGGCGGGTGGAACCCGGCGAACGGATTCGCGCTCTCCGCCGCCACCTACCCGGTGTGGCGGGGCACTGTCGACCTCCCGCCGAACACCCTTGTCGAGTACAAGTACGTGAAGCGGAACCCGGACGGTTCGGTGACCTGGGAGTCCGGTGCCAACCGCAGCTTCACCACGCCGGCCGGCGGCACCCGCGCCGCCACCGACACCTGGCGCTGACCGGACCCGGGGGGGGGGGGGGGGGCGGGGCGGGGGGGGGGGGGGGCGCCCCCCCCCCCCCCCCCCACTGGTCGGGGCGTTTGGTCCGGTTTTGGGTCATCCCCGGGGGGCTCCCCCCCCACGCCGACGACCTGGT
>NZ_JBITEP010000039.1:0-42732 GCF_044455315.1 Micromonospora sp. NPDC051300
CTTCTTGTCTGCCATGACGTGGTCCTTCCCGGACAGGATCAACGTCCTGTCCAACGGACCACACCCAGGTCAAACACGGAAATCTACGCAGTCCCAGCGTCATCAGCCGACGCCGGAAGATATTCAATACCGCGATCGAATACGCGGTGGAGAAGCGACTCTTGCCGGCAAACCCGCTCCCGCAGTTGAAATGGAAGCCGCCGAAAACCGTGACCACGATCGACCGGCGATCGGTTGCCAACCCGGTGCAGGTGCGAACCCTGCTGGACGGAGTGCGAGAGCAGGGCCGAATCGGTCCGCGCATGGTGGCTTTCTACGCCTGCCTCTACTACGCCGCACTGCGACCGGAGGAAGCCGTACGCCTCGCCAAACCGAACCTGCATCTGCCCGATAAGGGGTGGGGGGAATTCACCCTTGACGGAGCCGACCCGCACGCTGGCCGCGAATGGACCGACAGTGGAAAGAATCGTGACAGCCGACAGCTCAAGCAGCGAGCACGAGGGGAGACGCGAACGGTTCCCTGCCCGCCCGAGCTGACCGCGATCATTCACGCGCATGTCGGGTTGTTCGGCTACGGGCCGAACGGTCGCCTGTTCGTGGGGGAGCGCAACAAGGAGGAACTTCCCAAGGGCACGATCAACCGCGTATGGCGCTGGGCACGTGGCGCTGTGTTCACGCCCGAGGTACATGCCTCGCCGCTGGCTCGCACCCCGTACGACCTGCGGCACGCTGCCGTGTCGACGTGGCTCAACGGGGGAGTGCCGCCGACGCAGGTGGCCGAGTGGGCGGGGCAATCCGTGGAGGTGTTGCTCAGGATCTACGCCAAGTGCCTTGACGGCGGTGACGCGGCTCTTCGGCAGCGCATCGAGAGAGCGCTCGGGCACGGCTGAGGGCGCCGCGTTCCGTGGCACGCATTTGGCACAGACGTCCGCCACGGGCCGGTGACGGCCGGACACAGCCGGACACATGATGAAGGCCCCTGACCAGGTTTCGCCTGGTCAGGGGCCTCTTCGTGCTGGTCAAAGCCTTCTTAGCTAGTGTGCCCCCGGCAGGATTCGAACCTGCGCCCCCGCCTCCGGAGGGCGGTGCTCTATCCCCTGAGCTACGGGGGCTCAGCGACCCGAGAAGAGTAGCAAACCCCTTCCCGGATCTCCGAATCGGTATCGCCGGGGAGTCGATCTTCGCCGGTCAGGCGGCGGCGAGGGTACGACCGCAGCTCGGCAGCGGGTGCAGCGCGATGCGGCGGGGCAGCCGGCGGGGCCACTCGTTGCGCGGCCAGGAGCCGTCCACGATCAGGTGCACGGCGCGTTCCTCGGCGCCGCTGAGCCGCAGCACGAAGTCCCGGGGCAGCGGCGGGTCCACCGACGGCGTGGTGACCATGAAGCGCACCCGCCCCCGGGAGGAGACCGCCGAGACCACGTCGGCGGCGGGCATGGTGCCGCGCAGCCGCACCCGGCCGATCCAGTAGACCTCCGCGGCGTGCTCCTGCGCGGCCCGGGTGATCGCCGGGTACTCGCTGCGCACCCACCGCTCGACCGCGCCGACGCACAGCCCGCAGGCCCGCTCGCGCGGCTCGCGCGGCCCGAGCCCCCAGGCCCGGAGGTACGCCCCGACGGCGCCGGCGTCCATGGCCAGCGCGAACCGACGCTCGATGAGCGTCGTCAGGCTCTGCCGGGTCCAGAGTTCCTCGTCGATGCCGAACGCGTCGGGGTGGACACCCCGGAGCACGTCGATGAGTTCGAGTTCCTGTTCGCGACTGAGCGTTCCCGGCTCGCCCTGTCGCAGTCCGCGACGGACGGCTGCCACCGCCCCGTCACCGCCGATGGTGTGGCGTCGGCACCAGCTGGTCACCGACCGCCCTGCGTCTCTGAGTGCAACCCCCACGTCCTGCGCAACGAGCCCGAACCGTAACCGGTCACGATATGTATGGAGAAAACTCCCGAAGCAGTGCAATGGGTCGTTATCCCCAAAACGTTACAAACGGTCAAAGCGGACAAGCGGGACGTCAGGGCGTGCCACCCAGGCGCTTCAGCGCCGCGTTCAGGTTGGCCAGGTCGTTCTGCTGGGTGTTCTTCATGACCTGGGCGACCGCCAGCACGTCGTCGTCGTGCCCCTCGTCCAGGATCCCGTCGATCATGTGCACCCCGCCGAGGTGGTGCCGGATCATCATGTTCAGGAACAGCACGTCGAACTCGCGACCGCTCGCTGCCTTGAGCTTCGCCATCTCCTCCGGCGTGGCCATGCCCGGCATCAGGCCGTCCTTCACCAGCCCGGCGCCGTCCGGCATCCACGCCATCGGGGCCTGGTCACCTGTCGGGTCCAGCTTCCAGGAGCGCAGCCAGGTCTGCATGGTGCCGATCTCACCCTGCTGCCCGGTGGCGATGTCCACGCCTACCTGCCGCACCTCCGGGTCCTGGCCCTGGCGGAACGCCAGCAGCCCCATGGCCACCGCCTGGTTGTGGTGGGCGGTCATGTCCCGGGCGAAACCGGCCTCCGCCGAGGTGTCCCCCGGGCGGGTCAGCGCCGGGGTGAGCAGGCCGCCGGCGTACCCGAGGAGCAGCCCGACCACGACGGCGGCGGCCACGGCCAGCAGGCCGTAGCGCCGCGCCGCCGGCCGGCCGCCCTGGTCGGCGGCCGGCACCTCGTCGTCGAACTCGCTGTCGGTGGTCACCGGAGCGGTCATCGCGGCGTCCTCACTGGGTGGGCTGCTCGGGCATGTTCGGCTGCACGTTGTCCCGGACGGCGCCGGTGGCGGTGATGCCCTGGTCGCAGAGCGCGTTCGGGCCCTCGATCGAGGCGTTCACCCGCAGCGTCTTGATGAACTCGTCGATCCGGCCGTCGTCGGCGTTGTCGACCTTGAGCTGGAAGCCCCAGGCCTGGAGCGAGATCGGCTTGTCCAGCCCCTCGTAGGGGCTGAGCATCAGCTTCTCCTTGCCCTGCACCTTGCTCTTCAGCTTCGCCACCTGGTCGGCGGGCAGGTCCGGGCGGTAGGTGATCCACACCGTGCCGTGCTCCAGGCTGTGCACCGCGTGCTCGTTGGCGATCGGGGCGTCGTAGACGTCACCCATGCAGTTCTGCCAGGCCTGGTTGTGCGGGCCGCCGACCGGCGGGGACTGCTCGTACTTGAGCGTGCCCGGCTGGTGCTGGCCGCCCTTGAGCAGGTCCTTGTCCTTCTTGCGGAGGTCGACGATGCCGTTGATCGCGTCGGCCCGCTTCTGCCACGGCTGGGCGCCCTGGTAGACCGACCAGGCGCCGATGCCGATGATGGCGACGGCGAGCACGCCGACCGCGGCGAAGAGCGCGATCGGACCCCACGAACGACCCTGGCTCACCTTCACCGGGGTCACCGGCTTGCGGCCCTTGCCCCCGGCGCCCGGCCGTGGCCCGCCCTTGCCGGCGCCCGGCTTGCCCGCACCGGCCTTGGCGGCGGGCTTGTCGCCGGCCGCGGGTCGGCCGGCGGCCGGCTTCTTGCCGGTGCTGACCACGGTGGGACGGCGTTCCGGGCCGCCCGGGGTGCTGATGCTCATCGTGCCTCGTCAGGTCGGTCGGTCAGGGGAGCGCGGGGCCGGTTCACATGCTGGGTCGCCGCCGCGGTGCCCGAGTCTACCCCCGATAACATGGATCGGTGACTCCCGCAGAACTCGCCGAGGTCGTCCTCGCCGCAGCCCACGCCGTCTTCGACGAGCGGGGTCTGGACCGCGCCGCGCTGCCCGCGCAGACCACCGTCGAGCGACCCCGTAACCCCGATCACGGTGACTACGCCTCCACGCTGGCGCTGCAGCTCAGCAAGAAGGTCGGGGTGCCCCCGCGGGAGCTGGCCACCGCGCTGGCCGAGCAGCTCGGCAGGGCGCCGGGGATCAAGTCGGTGGAGATCGCCGGCCCCGGCTTCCTGAACATCCGGCTGGACGCGGCCGCCGCCGGGCAGCTCGCCAAGGTCATCGTCGAGGCCGGCCCGGCGTACGGGTGCAGCGACACCCTGGCCGGGCAGCGGATCAACCTGGAGTTCGTCTCGGCGAACCCGACCGGCCCGGTGCACATCGGCGGCGTCCGCTGGGCGGCGGTCGGCGACGCGCTCAGCCGGCTGCTGCGGGCCACCGGGGCCGACGTGGGCACGGAATACTACTTCAACGACGCCGGGTCCCAGATCGACCGGTTCGCCCGCTCGCTGCTGGCCGCCGCCAAGGGTGAACCGGCCCCCGAGAACGGCTACGGCGGCGCCTACGTCGCGGAGATCGCCGCCGAGGTGATCAAGGCCCGGCCCGACGTGCTGGACCTGCCCGACGACGCCGCCCAGGAGGTCTTCCGGGTCGAGGGCGTCCAGCTCATGTTCGCCGAGATCAAGTCCTCGCTGCGCGACTTCGGCGTCGAGTTCGACACCTACTTCAACGAGAAGGACCTGCACGACCGGGGTGAGCTGGACCAGGCGCTGACCCGGCTGCGCGAGCAGGGCCACCTCTACGAGTCCGACGGGGCGACCTGGCTGCGCACCACCGACTTCGGCGACGACAAGGACCGGGTGCTGCGCAAGTCCAACGGCGAGTGGACCTACTTCGCCGCCGACTGCGCCTACTACCTGGACAAGCGGGAGCGCGGCTTCGAGCGGGTCGTGATCATGCTGGGCGCCGACCACCACGGCTACATCGGCCGGATGAAGGCGATGTCCGCCTGCTTCGGCGACGACCCGGCCCGCAACCTGGAGATCCTCATCGGCCAGCTCGTCAACCTGGTGCGCGACGGCGCCCCGGTGCGGATGAGCAAGCGGGCCGGCACCGTGGTCACCCTGGAGGACCTGGTCGACGCGATCGGCGTGGACGCCTCCCGCTACGCGCTGGCCCGCTACTCCAGCGACTCACCTATCGACATCGACGTCGAGCTGTGGACCCGGGCCACCCGCGACAACCCGGTCTACTACGTGCAATACGTCGCGGCCCGCACCGCCAGCGTCAACCGCAACGCCGCCGAGGTGGGGCTGACCCGGGGTGACGCCGCCGACTTCCGCGCCGAGCTGCTCGACCACGAGAAGGAGAACGAGCTGCTCAAGGAGCTGGCCGCGTTCCCGTCCGTGGTGGCCGCCGCGGCCGAGCTGCGCGCCCCGCACCGGCTCTCCCACTACCTGGAGGACCTGGCGCAGGCCTACCACCGGTTCTACGACAACTGCCGGATCCTGCCGCGCGGCGACGAGAAGGTCACCGACCTGCACCGGGCCCGGCTCTGGCTCAACGACGCCACCCGGGTGGTCATCGCCAACGGCCTGCGCCTGCTCGGCGTCTCCGCGCCGGAGCGGATGTAGACATGCGAGCCCACGAGGCCGGTGCCCTGCACGGCGACATCGGCAACCGGGGGCCGGCCTGGCTGCGTACCCCGGTCGACGTCAACTCCCTGGTGCCGCAGCTCTGGCCGCGGCACGTGGCGCGCGGCGCGGCCGGCGCGCTGACCGTGGCCGGCCTCGACGTCCGTGACCTGGCCGCCGAGTTCGGCACCCCGGCGTACGTGCTGGACGAGGACGACCTGCGCGAGCGCTGCCGCGAGTTCCGGGCCGCCTTCCCGGACGCGGACGTCTACTACGCCGGCAAGGCGTTCCTCTGCCGCGCGGTGGTCCGGATGATCGCCGAGGAGGGCATGTTCCTCGACGTCTGCACCGGCGGCGAGCTGGCCACCGCGCTGTCCGCCGGGATGGACCCCGCGCGGATCGGCTTCCACGGCAACAACAAGTCGGTCGCCGAGCTGACCCGGGCGGTGGACGCCGGGGTCGGGCGGATCATCGTCGACTCGACCACCGAGATCGACCGGCTCACCGCGCTGGCCCGGGAGCGCGGCGTCCGCCCCCGGGTGCTGCTGCGGGTCACCGTCGGCGTGGAGGCGCACACCCACGAGTTCATCGCCACCGCGCACGAGGACCAGAAGTTCGGCTTCTCGCTGGCCGGCGGCGCGGCCGCCGCGGCGGCGTTCCGGATCCTCGACGAGGACGTGCTGGAGCTGCGCGGGCTGCACTCGCACATCGGCTCGCAGATCTTCGACGCCAGCGGCTTCGAGGTCTCCGCCCGCCGGGTGCTCGCCCTGCAGGCGCAGATCCGCGACGCCCGCGGCGTGGAGCTGCCCGAGCTGGACCTGGGCGGGGGCTTCGGCATCGCGTACACCACGCAGGACGACCCGGCCTCGCCGCACGACCTGGCCAAGCGACTGCGGAAGATCGTCGACGGGGAGTGCGCGGCCGAGAACCTGGCCGTGCCGCACCTCTCCGTCGAGCCCGGCCGGGCGATCGTCGGCCCGGCCGTGTTCACGCTCTACCAGGTCGGGACCGTCAAGGAACTGGACGGCCTGCGGACGTACGTCAGCGTCGACGGCGGGATGAGCGACAACATCCGCACCGCGCTCTACGACGCGTCCTACTCGGCCACGCTCGCCGGCCGCGCGTCGGACGCGGAGCCGATGCTGGCCCGCGTGGTGGGAAAGCACTGTGAGTCCGGGGACATCGTGGTGAAGGATGAATTCCTGCCCGCCGACGTGCAGCCCGGAGATCTTGTCGCGGTGCCCGGCACCGGCGCCTACTGCCGGAGCATGGCCAGCAACTACAACCATGTGCCGCGCCCACCTGTCGTCGCCGTCCGCGACGGTTCGGCCCGGGTGATCGTTCGTCGGGAGACGGAAGACGACCTGCTCGCATTGGATGTGGGATGACCTCACCGGTTCGCTTGGCACTTCTCGGCTGCGGCACGGTCGGCGGCGACGTGGTGCGCCTGCTGCACGAGCAGTCGGCCGACCTCGCCGCCCGGATCGGCGCGCCGCTGGAGATCGCCGGCATCGCCGTGCGGCGGCTCGGGCGGGACCGCGGTGACCTGCCGGTCGACCCGGCCCTGTTCACCACCGACCCGCTCGGGCTGATCAAGCGGGACGACGTGGACGTGGTGGTGGAGGTCGTCGGCGGCATCGAGCCGGCCCGCGGCTGGCTGGTCGAGGCGTTGCGCGCCGGCAAGAGCGTGGTCACCGCCAACAAGGCGCTGCTCGCCGAGGACGGCGCGGCGCTGCACGACGCGGCCGCCGAGGGCGGCGCCGACCTCTACTACGAGGCGAGCGTCGCCGGGGCCATCCCGCTGCTGCGCCCGCTGCGGGAGTCGCTGCACGGCGACCGGATCACCCGGGTCACCGGCATCGTCAACGGCACCACCAACTTCATCCTCTCCGCGATGGACGCGACAGGCGCCGGTTTCGCCGAGGCGCTGGAGGAGGCCACCGAGCTGGGCTACGCGGAGGCCGACCCGACGGCCGACGTGGAGGGCTTCGACGCCGCCGCCAAGGCCGCGATCCTCGCCTCGCTGGCGTTCCACACCCGGGTCACCGCCGCCGACGTGCACCGCGAGGGCATCACCGAGGTGACCGCGGCGGACGTGGCCAGCGCCAGGGCGATGGGCTGCACGATCAAGCTGCTCTGCATCGCCGCGCGGGGCGTCGACGCCGCCGGCGGCGAGACCGTCAACGTCCGGGTGCACCCGGCGATGATCCCGCTGACCCATCCGCTGGCCCGGGTGGGCGACGCGTTCAACGCGGTCTTCGTCGAGGCCGACGCGGCCGGGCAGCTCATGTTCTACGGCCGGGGCGCGGGCGGCGCGCCCACCGCCAGCGCGGTCCTCGGCGACGTGGTGGCGGTGGCCCGCAACCGCATCGCCGGGGTGCACGCGGCAAGCGAGTCGGCGTACGCGGGCCTGTCGGTGCGGCCGATGGGGGAGGCGCTCACCCGCTACCACATCAGCCTCGACGTGGCCGACCGGCCGGGTGTGCTGGCGTCGGTCGCCGGGGTGTTCGCCCGGCACGAGGTCTCCATCGCCACCGTGCGGCAGGGGCCGGCCGGCGGCGACGCCGAACTGGTCATCGTCACCCACGTCGCGCCGGACGCCGCGCTCGCGGCCACCGTGCGGGAGCTGCGCGGGCTGGAGACCGTCCGCTCGGTCACCAGCGTGTTGCGGGTCGAGGGCGGCGCGTAACCAGGCCGTCCCGCCTGATGGTTAAGGCAGGGTGTGGCGGTGACCGGCCGGGCAGGCTGGGTCACGCTGGTGACGGGCCCGTGACCGGGGCGACGGAGGCGAGGAGCGCGACATGTGGCGAGGGTTGATCGAGGCGTACCGGGACCGGCTGCCGATCACCGACGCCACTCCCGTCGTGAGCCTGCACGAGGGCAACACGCCGCTGCTGCCGGCGCCGGTGCTCTCCGCCCGGGTCGGCGCCGACGTGTGGCTCAAGGTCGAGGGCGCGAACCCGACCGGCTCCTTCAAGGACCGGGGCATGACGGTCGCCGTCTCCAAGGCGGTCGAGGCCGGTGACAAGGCGATCATCTGCGCCTCCACCGGCAACACCAGCGCGTCGGCCGCCGCGTACGCGGCCCGCGCCGGGATCACCTGCGCCGTGCTGGTGCCGCAGGGCAAGATCGCGCTGGGCAAGCTGGCCCAGGCGCTGGTGCACGGCGCGAAGCTGCTCCAGGTGCAGGGCAACTTCGACGACTGCCTGGCGCTGGCCGGCAAGCTCGCCCAGGACTTCCCGGTCGGGCTGGTCAACTCCGTGAACGTCTACCGGCTGCACGGGCAGAAGACCGCCGCCTTCGAGATCGTCGAGGCGCTCGGCGACGCGCCCGACATCCACTGCCTGCCGGTCGGCAACGCCGGCAACATCTCCGCCTACTGGATGGGCTACTCGGAGGACCTGCACGAGGGCAACGCCACCCGGGCCCCCCGGATGTACGGCTTCCAGGCGGCCGGCGCGGCCCCGATCGTCACCGGCCGGATGGTGCCCGAGCCGTCGACCATCGCCACCGCCATCCGGATCGGCAACCCGGCGAGCTGGACGAAGGCCGTCGACGCGCGGGACGCCTCCGACGGGCTGATCTCCGCGGTCACCGACCGGGAGATCCTGTCGGCCTACCGGCTGCTGGCCCGCGAGGTGGGCGTCTTCGTCGAGCTGGGCAGCGCGGCCAGCGTGGCCGGTCTGCTCCAGCAGGCCGACGCGGGCCGGGTGCCGGCCGGGTCGCGGGTGGTCTGCACGGTCACCGGGCACGGCCTGAAGGACCCGGAGTGGGCCATCTCGACCGCCCCCGCGCCGCTGACCGTCGCCAACGACCCGATCGCCGCCGCGCGCGCCCTCGACCTGGCCTGAACCCGCCCGCCCCGACAGCGGGCGACGCGAGCGGGTGCGGCAGACTCAGGGCACCCCGCAGACCCCTCCTCAGGAGTGACCAACGCCCATGTCGTTGCTCGCCAGATTCAGTCTTGCCAACCGGGGCCTGATCGCCCTGATCGCGTTGGTGACGACGGCCTTCGGCCTGTTCGCCGTGCCGTCGCTCAAGCAGCAACTGCTGCCGTCGCTGGAGTTCCCCGCCGCGTTCATCGTGGCGCCGTATCCGGGCGCCGCGCCCGAGATCGTCGAGTCGCAGGTCGCCGAGCCGATCGAGAACAGCCTCCAGGGCATCCCGGGGCTGGAGAAGGTGACCTCCACGTCCCGCGAGGGCGCGGCCACCGTCCAGGTGCAGTACGAGTTCGGCACCGACCTGGACGACGTGGTCAGCAAGATGGAGACCGCGATCAACCGGGCCCAGCTCCCCGAGGGCGTGGACCCGCAGGTGATCGCCGGCAGCACCGACGACCTGCCCGCCGTGGTGGTGGCCGCGACCGGCGACGGCGACGAGCGGGCGTTGGCCGAGAAGCTGCGCGCCACGGTGGTGCCGGAGCTGGAGGGGCTGGACGGGGTCCGCTCGGTGGACGTCACCGGCGCCCGGGACCAGGTGGTGACGATCACTCCGGACCCGGCGAAGCTGGCCGCGGCACGGGTGGCGCCGACCGCCATCGCGCAGGCGTTGAAGACCAACGGGGTGGCGGTGCCGGCCGGCGCGCTGGCCGACGGCGACCGTTCGCTGCCGGTGCAGGTCGGCACCCCGATCCGCACCGTGGACGACCTGCGCGGCATCGTGCTCACCACCGCGCCCGCCGCCCCGGTCCGCCTCGGCGACGTGGCCCGGGTGGAGCAGCAGCTCGCCCCGGCGACGTCGTTCACCCGCACCAACGGCAAGCCGAGCCTCGGCATCGCGGTCACCGCCAGCCCGGACGGCAACGCGGTGGGCATCTCGCACGACATCCGGGACCGGTTGGCCGACCTGAAGGACGCCTCCGGCGCGGAGCTGACAGTGGTCTTCGACCAGGCGCCGTTCGTCGAGCGGTCCATCGAGAGCCTCACCACCGAGGGCCTGCTCGGCCTGCTGATGGCGGTGGTGGTGATCCTGGTCTTCCTGCTCTCGATCCGATCCACGGTGGTCACCGCGGTCTCCATCCCGCTGTCCGTGCTTGTCGCGTTGATCGTGCTGTGGGCGGGCGACTACTCGTTGAACCTGCTCACGCTCGGCGCGTTGACCATCGCGGTCGGCCGGGTGGTCGACGACTCCATCGTGGTGCTGGAGAACATCAAACGACACCTGGAGTACGACGAGGAGAAGCGGGCGGCGATCCTGGCCGCGGTCCGCGAGGTGGCCGGCGCGGTGACCGCCTCCACCCTCACCACGGTCGCCGTGTTCGCGCCGATCGCCCTGGTGGGTGGCTTCGTCGGGCAGTTGTTCGCGCCGTTCGCGATCACCGTGACGGTGGCCCTGCTCGCCTCGCTGCTGGTGTCGCTGACCGTGATCCCGGTGCTTGCCTACTGGTTCCTGCGGCCGCGTCGCGGCGCGGACGACGAGGCCGCCCGCCGGGCCGCCGAGGAGAAGGAACTGCGCAGCCCGTTGCAGCGGGCGTACCTGCCGGTGATCGGGTTCGCCACCCGGTCCCGCAAGAGCCGGTGGGCGACCGTGGCACTCGGCCTGCTGGTGCTGCTGGGCACGTTCGGCCTGGCGCAGAAGTTGGAGACGAACTTCCTGGACGACTCCGGCCAGGACACGCTCGCCATCCGGCAGGAGATGCCGGCCGGCACCGGGCTCGCCGGCACCGACCGGGCCGCCGCCCGGGTCGAGGAGGTGCTGCGGCGCACGCCGGGGGTGGAGACCTACCAGGTCAGCGCCGGTGGTGGGGACAACCCGTTCGCCGGAGGCGGCGGCAGCGACCGCGCCTCCTGGTCGCTGGCGCTCTCCGACGACACCGACGCCAAGACGGTGCGTGAGGCGCTGCGCGAGGAGTTCGACACGCTCGGCCCGGAGGTCGGCGAGTTGACCTTCGGTGGCGGGCAGAACGCCTCCGCCAACCAGGTCGAGGTGGTGGTGCAGGCCGCCGACCAGGAGACGCTGGCGCGGGCGGCGGAGGAGGTCCGGGCCGCGATGGCCGGCACCTCGGGCGTCGAGGACGTCACCACGAGCCTGGCCACCCGGGTGCCCCGGGTGGAGGTGACCGTGGACCGGGTCGCCGCGGCCCGGGCCGGTCTCACCGAGGCGGCCGTGGGGCAGGTCGTGGCGCAGGCGTACCGGGGGGCGCCGCTGGGCCAGGTGACGCTGGACGGCGCCGCGCAGGACGTGGTGCTGAGCACCGGGGCCCGGCCGCCGGTGAGCGTGGCCGAGCTGCGGGCGCTGCGGGTGGGGGCGGTGACGCTTGACGCGATCGCCGACGTCGACCAGGTCGACGGCCCGCAGCAGGTGACCCGGATCGACGGGGAGCGCAGCGTCTCGGTGACCGGCACGGCCACCGGCTCGAACCTCGGGGCCACCACGCAGGAACTGCAGAAGAAGCTGGACGCGTTGGACGTGCCGGGCGCCACGTACGTGATCGGCGGGGTGAGCGCCGACCAGGCGGACGCGTTCGCGGACCTCGGGCTGGCCGTCCTGGCCGCCATCGCGATCGTCTTCCTGATCATGGTGGCCACGTTCCGCAGCCTGACCCAGGCGCTGATCCTGTTGATCTCGGTGCCGTTCGCGGCGACCGGGGCGATCGCGCTGCTGCTGGCCACCGGGACGCCGCTGGGCGTGCCGGCGCTGATCGGCGTGCTGATGCTCGTCGGCATCGTGGTGACCAACGCGATCGTGCTGCTCGACCTGATCAACCAGTACCGGGCGCAGGGGATGGGGGTCACCGAGGCGGTGGTCGAGGGCGGCCGGCGGCGGCTGCGGCCGATCCTGATGACCGCTGTCGCCACCGTGTTCGCGCTGCTGCCGATGGCGTTCGGACTGACCGGCGAGGGTGGCTTCATCTCCAAGCCGCTGGCGATCGTGGTGATCGGCGGCCTGCTCAGCTCGACCCTGTTGACGCTGGTGCTGGTGCCGACGCTCTACACGATGGTGGAGCGCACCAAGGGTTCCCTGCGGGCCCGCCGGGACCGTCGCCGGGGCGGCCCGGCTCCGGTCGAGGCGGCCCGGCCGGTCGAGCCGGCCGAGGCCCCGGTGCCGGTGCCGGTCGGTGGCGGGGAGGAGCCGGCCAGGCCGCCGGCCCGCCCCTCCGGCGCGTTGATCGACGGTACGGACCAGTTCGAGGTGCTCCGCCTGCCGAAGAGTCGCCGTTCCCCGCTTCCCCCCACCGAGTGAAAGGCGGGGCCCCTGCTTAACGCGTCCTGCATAGGCGGGGGCCCCGCTCAACCCCGAGCCGGGCGGTACGCTCAGTGAGCTGGTGCCTACTCGGGGTGCGGGGGCGCGATGGCGGACGGCGCGGGCCGGTGGAATCGGCGCACACTGCTGCGCCGGTCCGCGCTCGTGCTCGGCGGCGCCGCGCTCGGGTCCGCCGCTACGGCGGAGAGCACCTGGGTGGCCGACCGCCGGCTCCCGCTGGCCGGTGGTCCGGCCAGCGCCACGCTGGGCAACCGTCGCCAGGACGTCGGCGGGGGCGGGGTCCAGGTGGTCTGGGGCGTCCGGGCCGGCACACCGCTGGTCGCGCTGACGTTCGACGACGGCCCCCGGCCACAGTGGACGCCGATGGTGTTGGACACGCTTGCCGAGCACCGGGTGCCGGCGACGTTCTTCCTGGTCGGTGAGCGCGCCCGCCGGCACGCCGCGCTGGTGCGGGGCCGGATGGGCGAGCACGAGGTGGGCAACCACAGTTGGGCGCACCACGACCTGGCCCGGATGGACGCCGACACGGTGCACGACGACCTGAGCCGCAGCCACGACGCGATCGTCGCCGCGACCGGGTCGGCGCCGCGCCTGCTCCGCCCGCCCTGGGGCCACCTGGGCGGGGCGGTGCTGCACGCCGCGGCCCGGCTGGACTACCGGGTGGTGCTCTGGACGCTGCAGATGGTGGAGAGCGAGTTCCCGCACGACCCGGCCGGGCACGCCCGGCGGATCGTCGCCGACGTGCGACCCGGCACCATCCTGCTCGGTCACGACGTCGGCGACGAACGGCGACTTGTCGCGTTGCGCGGCCTGCCCGACATGATCGCCGGGCTGCGGGCCCGGGGCTACACCTTCGTCACGGTCTCCGACCTGCTGCGTCGCGCTGCCGGCCCGGGAGCGGCCCGGTAGGGTGCCGGCGTGCCGCCCACCCTCTCGGTCCTCGTTCGCAACCGCGACTTCCGCAACCTGTTCCTCGCCGAGCTGGTGGTCTTCGGCGCCGACTGGTTCGTGATGGTGCCGCTGCTGGTGCTGCTGCCGGACCTGACCGGCAGCGGGGTCTGGGGCGCGCTGGTGCTGGCCGTGGACACCGGCACCACCGCGCTGCTGCTGCCGTACGCCGGCACCGTCGCCGACCGGTTCGACCGCCGCAAGGTCATGATGGCGGCCAACGTGGCCGCGCTCGTCGGTGTCCTGCTGTTGCTCGGCGTCCGCTCCGGCGCGACGGCGTGGCTGGCGCTGGCGGCGATCGCGATCGTCGCGGTGGCGAAGGCGTTCTACTCGCCCGCCGCCCAGGCCGCCCTGCCCAACGTGGTCGACCCGGCGGACCTGGCCGCGGCCAACGCGGTCGCCGGCTCGGCCTGGGGCACGATGACGGTGGTCGGCGCCTCGCTCGGCGGCATCCTCAGCGCCGCGTCCGGGCCGTACGCCAGCTTCTGGGTGGCCGCCGCGGGCCTGGCCGGGGCGGCGGTGCTGGCCGCGCTGATCCGCCGGCCCCTGCAGGCGCCCCGGGACCCGGCGGCGTCGGTGCCGCGCACGATGGCGGCGATCCGCGAGGCGCTCGGCTACATCGCCCACCGGCCGCGCGTGCTGGCGCTGGTCACGGTGAAGTCGGCGGTCGGTCTGGGCAACGGCGTGCTGACCGTCTTTCCGCTGCTCGCCGGCGTCTACGGCGTCGGCGCGGTCGGCGCCGGCCTGCTCTTCGCCGCCCGGGGCGCCGGGGCGCTTGTCGGCCCGATCCTGATGCGCCGGGTGCTCAGCAACCGGCGCTGGCTGCTCACCGGCCTCGCGCTGTCCATGTCGACGTACGGCCTGGCCTATCTCGGCGCGTCGGCGGTGTCCTGGTTCCCGCTGGTGCTGGTCCTGGTCTTCCTGGCCCACCTGGGCGGCGGCAGCAACTGGGTGCTGTCCAACTACGCCCTGCAGGGCGAGGTGCCGGACCGGCTGCGCGGCCGGGTCTTCGCCACCGACATGATGCTGGCCACGCTGGCCATCGCGGTCAGCCAACTGGTGGTGGCGCTGGTGGTGGACCGGGTGGACGAGCGCACCGTGCTGGCCGGCTGCGGCCTGGTCACCGTGGTCTACGCGATCGGCTGGCGCTTCGCCACCCGGCGGCTGTCGCTCACCGACCCGGCCGGCGCCCCGGCCCCGGGGCGGGCCGGCTGACGGGGACCGTTCCCAGGCTGCGGGCGGGTTCGGTGCGAGGTCGTACCCAGGCCATAGCATGTGCCGGTGCCGACGACTCTCGCCTCCGGCCCGGTCCGGGTCCGGGTGCCCGCGACCAGCGCCAACCTCGGTCCCGGCTTCGACGCGCTCGGGCTGGCCCTCGGCCTGCACGACGACGTCACCGCCGAGGTGACCGACGGCGGCGTGCGGGTGGTGGTCACCGGCGAGGGCGCCGGTGAGCTGCCGTCGGACGACCGGCACCTGGTCGTGACCGCGATGCGGGCCGCCTTCGACGTGCTCGGCGCGCGCCCCGCCGGCCTGGTCCTGGAGTGCGCCAACCGGATCCCGCAGGCGCGCGGCCTCGGCTCGTCCTCGGCGGCGATCGTGGCCGGGGTGCTGGCGGCCCGCGCGTTGGTGGTCGACGGCGCGCAGCGGCTGGCCGACGACGCGGTCCTGCGACTGGCGGCGGAGTTGGAGGGCCATCCGGACAACGTGGCGCCCTGCCTGCTCGGTGGGTTCACGATCGCCTGGACCGAGCCGTCCGGCGCCCGGGCGGTGTCGCTGCCGGTGGCGCCGGCGATCCGGCCCACCGTCTTCGTGCCGGCCGAGCGGGGCCTGACCTCGGTGGCCCGCGCCGCGCTGCCGGCCACCGTGCCGCACGCGGACGCGGCGTCCAACGCCGGCCGGGCCGCGCTGCTGGTGCACGCGTTGACCGTCGACCCGGCGCTGCTGCTGCCGGCGACCGTCGACCGGCTGCACCAGGACCAGCGGGCCCCGGGGATGCCGGGCACCGCGAAGCTGATGGCTGAGCTGCGTGGGGCCGGTGTGGCCGCAGTGGTCAGCGGGGCGGGTCCGACGGTGCTGGCGCTCTCCGAGGTGCCGGCGGGTTTCGCTGCGGGAACAGATTGGCGCCGTTGGGAGTTGCCGACAGATGTCAGCGGGGCCCGGGTTTTCCGGGGTAGACTTTGACACGCCGAGCGGGACCCTGTTGCCGCAGGTCGGAAGAGTTGATTACGCTCTAGACCGAGCACAGCCGCGAAGCATGCGATCTTCCTGCGGTTCGGCGCACCCCCGAAGCTCTCGGCGGTCAGCCCGTCACCCCTGCCCAAGGCATACGCCGCACCGCAGTTTCCGCAGGTCGCCGCAGACGGCGAGACCTGCTCACCGATGTTGGTGAGTCGGGAGACCGCCCGGCTGCTGTGCTCAAGACTCCCGCGACGCGTCCATGCGAGGCGGGTGCACCGAGGCCGCCCGGCCACCTGGCTCCACGACTCCGGGCAGCCCCGGCCTATCGAGGGAAGGAATCCATTGAGCGACACCACCGACGTGACGTCGGATGTTTCCAACGTCGCTGGCGATGCCACCACCGCGGCCCCCACGCGCCGTCGGCGTAGCGGCACCGGCCTGTCGGCGATGCTGCTGCCGGAGCTCCAGAGCCTGGCCGCGTCGCTCGGCATCTCCGGTACGGCTCGCATGCGCAAGGGCGAGCTGATCAGTGCGATCACCGAGCGGCAGGGCGGCGCCGCCGCCGGAACCCCTCGACCACGGGCCGAGGTCGCGGCCGCGGCCGCTCCCGCCCGCGAGGAGGTGCACGCCGAGGTCTCCAAGGATCGGGCCGAGGGCGAGCGTCGCACCGCCGAGCAGGCGCCGGCCGCCGAGGTGACCGAGGGCCGTACCCGGGGTCGCCGCAGCCGGGCCACCGCCGCGAGCGCCGAGACGCGTCCGGCCGAGACGCGCGCCGAGGAGGCTCCTGCCGAGACCGGCGAGCGGGCCGAGCGCGGCGGCGAGCGGGCGGAGCGCACCGACGACCGGGGCCGTGAGCGGGTCGAGCGCGGCGGCGACCGCACCGACCGGGGCGAGCGCACCGACCGCACCGACCGGGGTGACCGCAACGAGCGTGCCGAGCGGGGTGACCGCGCCGAGCGCGGTGACCGCAACGACCGGGGCGAGCGGGCCGAGCGCGGTGACCGCAACGACCGGGGCGACCGCAACGACCGGGGCGAGCGCGGTGACCGCAACGACCGGGGCGAGCGCGCCGAGCGCGGCGACCGGGGCGACCGCAACGAGCGCGGTGACCGCAACGACCGCGGTGACCGCAACGACCGCGGTGACCGCAACGACCGGGGCGACCGGGGTCCGCGCGCCGACCGGGACGTCGACGACGACGACGAGGGCGGCGGCCGGCGGGGCCGGCGCAGCCGGTTCCGGGACCGCCGGCGCGGGCGCGGCGAGCGTGGCGAGGGCGGCGACGGCGGCGGCAGTGGTGGCCGCGAGCCGCAGGTCGGCGAGGACGACGTGCTCGTCCCGGTCGCCGGCATCATCGACGTGCTCGACAACTACGCCTTCGTCCGGACCACCGGCTACCTGGCCGGCCCGAACGACGTGTACGTCTCGATGTCCCAGATCAAGAAGTACGGCCTGCGCCGCGGTGACGCGATCACCGGCGCGGTCCGGGCGGCCCGGGACGGCGAGCAGCGGCGCGACAAGTACAACCCGCTGGTCCGGCTGGACACCATCAACGGGATGGAGCCCGAGGAGGCGCGCCGCCGACCGGAGTTCTACAAGCTCACCCCGCTCTACCCGCAGGAGCGTCTGCGGCTGGAGACCGAGCCGCACATCCTGACCACGCGGGTGATCGACCTGGTGATGCCGATCGGCAAGGGCCAGCGGGCGCTCATCCAGTCGCCGCCCAAGGCGGGTAAGACGATGGTGCTGCAGGCGATCGCGAACGCGATCACCCGCAACAACCCGGAGTGCCACCTGATGGTGGTGCTCGTCGACGAGCGGCCCGAAGAGGTCACCGACATGCAGCGGTCGATCAAGGGCGAGGTCATCGCGGCCACGTTCGACCGTCCGCCGCAGGACCACACCACGATCGCCGAGCTGGCGATCGAGCGGGCCAAGCGCCTGGTCGAGCTGGGTCACGACGTGGTCGTGCTGCTCGACTCGGTGACCCGGCTCGGCCGGTCGTACAACCTGGCGGCGCCGGCCAGCGGCCGGATCATGTCGGGTGGTATCGACTCCACCGCGCTCTACCCGCCGAAGCGTTTCCTCGGCGCCGCCCGCAACATCGAGAACGGCGGCTCGCTGACCATCATCGCCACCGCGCTGGTGGAGACCGGGTCCATGGCGGACACGGTCATCTTCGAGGAGTTCAAGGGCACCGGCAACGCCGAGCTGAAGCTGGACCGGAAGATCGCCGACAAGCGGGTCTTCCCGGCGATCGACATCAACCCCACCGGCACGCGCAAGGAGGAGGTCCTGTTCGCGCCGGAGGAGCTGGCGATCATCCACAAGCTCCGCAAGGTGTTGCACTCGCTGGACTCGCAGGCGGCGCTCGACCTCCTGCTGGACCGGCTCAAGCAGTCCCGCACCAACATCGAGTTCCTGATGCAGATCGCGAAGTCTACTCCGGGCGAGTGATCTGAGGATCGACGACGAGGGGCACGGCCACCGGCCGTGCCCCTCGTTCGCGTCTCGGGCCCGTCGGGTGGGCGTGAAGTTTTTCTACAGTTCAGTCGCAGAGTATTGAAACTTCTGTTCATGGTCGGGTTGACTGTCGTCCATGCGATCCGCCCGTCTCGCCGGCGTCCTGCTGCTGACGCCGCTGCTCACCCTCACCGCTCCGGTGGCGCCCGCCGCCGCCGGGCCGGCCGCCACGAGGCCGGCCCCGGCGACCCCGGCCGAGGACGCGCCTGCGGCGTCCTCCCGTCCCGACCCCGCGGTCGCGCTGGCCGGCGTCGAGCCCGCCGGCGGCCTGGAGACCGCCAAGACCACCCGGCCGGTCGCGCCCGGCCTGGACCTGACCTCCTTCGACAGGTACGACGCCGCCGGCTGGCTGCGGGCCGACGCGCTCACCGCCGACCTGTCCGGCGGGCTGGGCGTCGACTACGTCAACTCCGGCGCGGTCACCCGGGACGAGCCGCTGCGCGTCGCGGTGGACCGGTCCCGCGCGGTGGCGGCGGTCAACGGCGACTTCTTCGACATCAACAACTCCGGCGCCGCGCAGGGCGTCGGCATCCGCTCCGGTGAGCTGGTCCAGTCGCCGGTCGCCGGGCACCCCAACGCGGTCGGGATCAGCGCCCAGGGCATCGGTCGGGTGGTCCAGGTCGGTTTCGAGGGCACCGCGGCGCTGCCCGCCGGGCCGGTGTCGTTGACCCAGTTCAACAACATGGTGCAGCGCGACGGCGTCGGCGTCTTCACCCCGCTGTGGGGGACGTACACCCGGCAGCGGGCGGTGGACGGCGCCGCCCGGGTGGTCGAGGTGACGCTTACCGGCGGCCGGGTGGCCGGCGTGGCCACCACGGCGGGGGAGGGGCCGATCCCGGCCGGCAGCACGGTGCTGCTCGGCCGCGAGGCCGGCGCGGACGCGCTCGCCGCGCTGCGCCCCGGCGACGCGGTGCACCTGTCCTGGCGCCCGCGCGCCTCCGACGGCGGCGATCTGCGCGCGGCGGTCGGCGGCGGCAACGTGCTGGTCCGCGACGGCGTGGTGCAGGCCGTCGCCGACCAGTCGCTGGCTCCGCGTACCTCGGTGGGGTTCTCCGCCGACGGCCGGAAGATGATCATGATGACGGTGGACGGCCGGCAGGTCGACAGCCGGGGCGTCACCCAGGCCGAGATGGGCCGGATGATGGTCGAGCTAGGCGCGGCGAACGCGCTCAACCTCGACGGCGGCGGCTCGTCCACCCTGCTCGCCCGCGAGCCGGGCGCGGCGGCGGTCCAGGTGGAGAACAGCCCGTCCGACGGCAGCGAACGCCCGGTGCCGAACGGGCTGGCGATCTACGCCCCGAAGGGCAGCGGCCGGCTCACCGGCTACTGGCTGGAGACCGCCGGCGACCCGACCGCCGCGCCAGGCGTCGCCCCGGTGCGCGGCGGTCGACCGGACCGGGTCTTCCCGGGCCTCACCCGCCGGCTCACCGCTGCCGGCTACGACGAGACGTACGGGCCGGCGGCGGGCGAGCCGCGCTGGCGGGCCACGCACGGCCGGGTGGACGCCGACGGCGTGTTCCGGGCCGGCGGCCCCGGCCCGAGCACGGTCACCGCCGCGCGGGGACGGGCCCGGGGCACGCTCGACCTGACCGTGCTCGGTCCGCTGGAGCGGGTCGACGCCACAGTCGACCGGGTCGGCCTCGACCGGGCCGGCGACACCGGCCTGTTCGGCGTGGTCGGCTACGACGCCGAGGGGAACACCGCGCCGATCGAGCCGGCCGACCTGCGGCTGGAGTACGACCACGAGCTGCTCTCCGTCACGCCCACCGCCGACGGCAACCTGGCCGTGAAGGCGCTCGGCGACGCCGGCTCCGCGCTCGTCACCGCGCGGGTCGGCACGCGTACCACGGTGCTGCCGGTGACCGTCGGGCTGACCGACGTGCCGGTGGCCGGCTTCGACGATGCCGCGTCCTGGACGTTCAGCCAGGCCCGGGCCGCCGGCTCGGTCGCCCCGGCCGACGGGCACACCGGCGCCGGCCTGAAGATGTCGTACGAGTTCGACCAGTCCACCGGCACCCGGGCCGCGTACGCCGACCCGCCGGCCTGGATCGACGTGCCCGGCCAGCCGCAGGCGTTCGGGATGTGGATCAAGGCCAACGGCACCGGCGAGTGGCCGAGCCTGCACCTGCACGACGCGCAGGACACCCAGTTCGTGCTGCGCGGCCCCTACCTGGACTGGACCGGCTGGAAGTACGTCGAGTTCGCCGTCCCGCCCGGCGTGCAGTACCCGGTGCGGGTGCGCCGCTTCTACGTCGCCGAGACCGACCCGGCCAAGCAGTACCGCAGCGAGGTGGTCGTCGACGACCTGGTGGCCCGGGTGCCACCGGACGTGCAGGCCCCGCCGGAGCCGAACCGCACCGACCGGGTGGTGCTGCGCGACGGCACGGTGGACGGCGCGCCCTGGCGCTTCGCGGTGCTCTCCGACGCCCAGTTCGTCGCCGCCGACCCGGACAGTGAGCTGGTCGCCCAGGCCCGCCGTACGCTGCGCGAGGTCCGCGCCGCCCGACCGGACTTCCTGGTCATCGACGGCGACTTCGTGGACACCGCCTACCCGGCCGACTTCGCGCTGGCGAAGCGGATCCTCGACGAGGAGCTGGGCGGTCAGGTGCCCTACTACTACGTGCCGGGCAACCACGAGATCATGGGCGCGCCGATCGACAACTTCCGGAGCGTCTTCGGGGACACCTCCCGCGTCTTCGACCACCGGGGCACCCGCTTCGTCACCCTGTCCACGGCCTCCGGTTCGCTGCGCGGGGGCGGTTTCGACCAGGTGGAGCTGCTGCGCCGGACGCTGGACCAGGCGGCCGCCGACCGGTCGGTCGGCTCGGTCACGGTGCTGTTCCACCACCCGCCGCGCGACCCCAGCCCGGCCAAGGCCAGCCAGCTCGGCGACCGGAAGGAGGCCGCCCTGGTCGAGCAGTGGCTGGCCGACTTCCAGCACCGCACCGGCAAGGGCGCGTTGGTGGTCAACGGGCATGTCGGCACGTTCCACGCCGACCGGGTGGACGGCGTGCCGTACGTGGTCAACGGCAACGCGGGCAAGGACCCGTCCACGCCGGCCGGGCTCGGCGGGTTCACCGGCTGGACCGAGTTCGGGGTCGACCCGGTGACGCCGCGGGAGGCGGACCGGGCCCGCCGGGACCCGCTGGCGGAGGGGCCGCGGTGGGTGACGGCGGAGACGCACGCCCACGTCGACCGGCTCGACCTGGCCGCGCCGGCCGAGGTGCGGATCGGCGCTCCGGCGACCGTCGCCGCCACGCTCACCCAGCCCGGCGGCCGGCAGGTGCCGGTGGCCGCGCCGGTCAGCGCCGACTGGGCCGGCTCGCCCAACCTGCTCGTCGGCGACGCCTCCGGGGTACGCCGGTGGCACGTGGCCCGGTTCGACCCGGCGACCGGGCGGCTCACCGCGCTGCGCCCGGGCGGACGGATCCTGCTCACCGTCACCGTCAACGGCGTGCGCGCCGAGGCGACGGTCACCACCGCGGCGGCGCAGGCGCGCCCCGCCGCGTGATTCCCCGGCGGGGGCTCCTCGACCTGGGGGAGGAGCCCTCGCCGGAGAATCCGTCGATCATGAAGTTGGCGGCGACAAAACGGACAGAATTCGCGGTCAACTTCATGATCGACGGGAGCGGGGGAGTGGTCGGGCGGAGGGTGGGAATGCGGGAGGGTCGGGGTGCGTTACTGCTGCCGGACCTGCTGTGCCGGCCGGCCGACGCCCATGGCACACTGGTCAATCGGCCACCGGTTCCGGTTCACGCCCGAGCCCGTCGCGACGACGGGGCGCATCGAGGGCGACCCGGCGACCACCCACGAAAGGACCGAGGCGACATGAAGCCCAACATCCACCCGGAGTACACGACCACCGAGGTCCGTTGCTCCTGCGGCAACACGTTCACGACCCGCAGCACCGCCAAGGGCGGCGCCATCAGCGTCGAGACCTGCAGCGCCTGCCACCCGTTCTACACCGGTAAGCAGCGCGTGCTGGACACCGCCGGTCGGGTCGCGAAGTTCCAGCAGAAGTACGCCAAGGTTCAGGCCAAGAAGGCCAAGTAGCTCCGTCGACGACGCCCGTGTCCGGCTCCGTGCCGGACACGGGCGTTCGTCCGTTTCCGCCGGTTTCAACCGAAGGAGCCCCCGCAGCATGAGCAGTGAGCGCCTGGCCGCCCTCCTCGACGAGTACGCCGAGCTGGAGAAGCGGCTGGCCGACCCGGCCATCCACGCCGACCAGGGCACCGCCCGGCGGGTCGGCCGGCGGTACGCCGAACTGGTCCCGCTGCACAAGGCGGCCGGCGAGTTGGAGCAGGCCCGCGCCGACCTGGTCGCCGCCCGCGAGCTGGCCGCCGAGGACGCCTCGTTCGCCGCCGAGGCGGACACCCTCGCCGCCGCCCTGCCGGCGCTGGAGGAGCGACTCGCCGAGCTGCTCATCCCGCGCGACCCGCACGACGCCAAGGACGTGATCGTCGAGATCAAGGCCGGCGAGGGCGGCGAGGAGTCGGCGCTGTTCGCCGGCGACCTGCTGCGGATGTACACCCGCTACGCCGAGCGGCGGGGCTGGCTCACCGAGGTCATCGACGCCCAGGACTCCGACCTCGGCGGGGTGAAGGACGTCTCCCTGGCGATCAAGACCAAGGGCGTGCCCGACGGCGGCAACGGGGTCTGGTCCCGGCTCAAGTGGGAGGGCGGCGTGCACCGGGTGCAGCGCGTGCCGGTCACCGAGTCGCAGGGCCGGATCCACACCAGCGCGGCAGGCGTGCTGGTGCTGCCCGAGGCGGAGGACGTGGACGTCACCATCGACCCGAACGAGCTGCGGATCGACGTGTTCCGCTCGTCCGGGCCGGGCGGCCAGTCGGTCAACACCACCGACTCCGCGGTCCGGATCACGCACGTGCCCACCGGCATCGTGGTCTCCTGCCAGAACGAGAAGTCGCAGTTGCAGAACCGCGAGCAGGCGATGCGGATCCTGCGTGCCCGGCTGCTCGCGGCGGCGCAGGAGCAGGCCGACGCGGCCGCCTCGGACGCCCGCAAGGCGCAGGTCCGCACCGTGGACCGGTCGGAGCGGATCCGCACCTACAACTTCCCGCAGAACCGGATCACCGACCACCGGATCGGCTACACCGCGTACAACCTGGACCTGGCGCTGGCCGGCGAGCTGGACGGGGTGCTCGACGCGCTGGCCGAGGCGGACCGCGCGGCCCGACTGGCCGGCGGCACCGAACTGTCCCGCCGCTGAGGGCCGACGCGGTTAACAAGGGGCCCCGCCTATACCGGAGGCGTTAACAGGGGGCCCCTCCTTACCCCCCTCAGCTCGCGCGGAGGCGGTCCTTCGCGCGCAGCATCTCCCGGTCGGCCAGCTCGAACGCGGCCCCGAGCGCCTCCCGGACGCTGATCGTGGTGCTGCCGTCGACCTCGGCGAAGCCGATGGTCACCCCGACCGGGGTGCCCGGCACCAGCGACTCCCAGTCCTCGGTGCGCACGGCCGCCTCGATCCGCCGGGCCACCTCCACCGCCTCCGACATGCCGGTGTCGGGCAGCACCACGACGAACTCGTCGCCGCCGTAGCGGGCCACGAAGTCGCCCCGCCGCATCACCCGGTTGATCACACCGGCCACCCGTTGCAGCACCAGGTCGCCGGAGTGGTGGCCGTGGCGGGTGTTCACCGCCTTGAACCCGTCGAGGTCGCAGACGCCGATCACCACCCGCTCGCCCCGGGACACCACCGCGCCGAGGTAGCGCTCCAACCGACGCCGGTTGGGCAGCCCGGTGAGCGGGTCGGTGAGCGCCTCGCCCTCGTAGCGGGCGGCCTCGCGGCGCATCTCCTCGTGGTCGATCCGGGCGGCGATGCCGTCGATGTAGACGTCGCGCAGCCGGTCGCTGCGCCGCGCGGCGAGCCGGAACGCGTGCCGGTCCGCGCGGTGCGCGCCGGCGTGGTCACCGGCCCGGGCGAGCGCGACGCTGCGCAGCCGGGGCGCCTCGGCCGCGCCCAGCGTCTCGTCGGAGACCCGGATCGCGTCCAGCCGGGTGACCGCCTCGATCGGCCGGCCGGCCGCGACCGCCAGGCAGACCTGGCCGAGCTGGCGCAGGTCACGGGCGCGGGCGCTGTCCCCGCCGTGGCCGAGCAGCCGGTTCGGGTCGGCGTCCCCGGCGGACTCCACCCGGTCGCCGAGCGCGGCCCGCCGGGCGGCGGCGTATCCGTAGGCGGCCAGGCTGCTGGGCCGGATGTTGCCGGCCCGCCCGCCGCGCAGGAACCGGGCCAGGTCGCCGGCCACGTCCCGCAGCACCCGCAGGCAGCCGTCGCTGTCGCCGTTGTGGTCCAGCGCCACCGCGTTGCGCAGCCGGATGCCCGGCGCGGCGAACGTCTCCTCGGGGATGCCGGCGCTCAGCCCGACCTCGCGGGCGCGTTCGATCGCGCCGAGCGCGTGACCGTGGAAGCTGAGGTAGGAGTAGGCCATCGCCAGGTCGTGCCAGCCCCAGGCGGTGTCCCGGTCCGGGGTGTCGTCGGCGCCCAGCGCGCGGGCGGCCCGGACCAGGTGCATGACGCACCTGTCGAGGGCGCCCTGGTGGTGGGCGGCGAGCGCGGCCAGCGCGTTGAGGTGCCCGTGCAGGTAGGGCTCGGCCAGGTCGCGCACGGCGGCGGAGGCGTCCTCGACGGCCCGGGTGAACTCGGCGGTCCGACCGAGATTGATCAGCGCGGACAGGCGCTGCACCAGCGCGTCCGCCCGGGCGTACGGGTCTCCGGTGGTGCGGATCACCCGGTCCAGCAGGACGCACGCCTCCGCGGAGCGGCTGGCCTCCTGCAACGCGCGCGCGCTCCGAAGGGCGTCAACCTGGTCCTCGACCTGGTCGAGCCAGCCCACTCGCGACCTCCCTGCCGTGTGCGCCCGGACGCACCCGCTCGTGTGGCGACCCGCGACGCTTCATGATTATTGCGTGAGCACACTCCCGCAACACCCGTCCGAAGGGACAGAACGCGAACGGCCCTCGGTGGTGGTCGCCCGCACGGCGCGGGCGCTTGCCGATGCCGGGGTCGAGTCGCCCCGGGCGGAGGCCGAGCAACTGGCCGCGTACGTGCTCCAGGTGCCGCGCGGCCGGCTGGCGCTGGCCGACGGGTTCACCTCGGCGCAGCGCGACCGCCTCGACGCGCTTGTCGGCCGGCGGGCGGCCCGGGAGCCGTTGCAGCACCTGACCGGCGCGGCCGGCTTCCGGCACCTGGAGCTGGCGGTCGGTCCGGGCGTGTTCGTGCCGAGGCCGGAGACCGAGCTGCTGGTTGGCTGGGGGATCGAGGTGGCCCGGCGGCTCGCCGCGCCGCTCGTGGTCGACCTGTGCAGCGGCTCCGGCGCGATCGCGCTCGCGGTCGCCCAGGAGGTGCCGTCGGCGCGGGTGGTGGCGGTGGAGCGGTCTCCGGCCGCGCTGGCCTGGCTGCGCCGCAACGCCGCCGCCCGGGCCGACGCGGGGGACCGCCCGGTCGAGGTGGTCGCCGCCGACGTCACCGACCCGGAGCTGTTGGCCGACCTGGCCGGCCGGGTCGACGTGCTGCTCTGCAACCCGCCGTACGTGCCCCGGTCGGTGCCGGTGCCGCCGGAGGTGGCCGGTCACGATCCCGACGAGGCGGTGTTCGGCGGCGCGGACGGGCTGGACGTGATCCGCCCGGTGGTGGCGCGGGCCGCGACGCTGCTGCGGCCGGGCGGGGTGATCGGCGTCGAGCACGACGACACGCACGCCACGGCGGTGCCGGCGGTGTTCGCCGCCGACCGCCGCTACGAGCGGGTCGAGGAGCACCGGGACCTGACCGGGCGACCCCGGTGGGCGAGCGCGTCCCGGCGGGCGGACGGCCGTTCCGCCGACCCCGACCCGGCGTGGCAGACTGACTTCTCGTGATGCTCTACGACTGTCGGTCGCCCGCCGACCGGGACCGCGGCATCGCCGCTGCCATCGAGGCCGTCAAGAACGGCGAGCTCGTCGTCCTGCCGACCGACACGGTCTACGGCATCGGGGCGGACGCCTTCACCCCGTACGCGGTGAAGGCCCTCGCGGACACCAAGGGTGGCGCCCGGCAGGCGCCCCCGGTGCTGATCGGCTCCCGGCACACGCTCGACGGCCTGGTCTTCTCGCTGCCGCAGGCGGCCCGCGACCTGATCGAGGCGTTCTGGCCGGGGGCGCTGACGATCGTGGTGGAGCACTCGCCGAGCCTGGCCTGGGACCTCGGCGACACCAGCGGCACGGTGGCGGTGCGGATGCCGTTGCACCCGGTCGCGCTGGAGGTGCTGCGGGAGACCGGGCCGATGGCGGTGGCGTCCGCCAACAAGATCGGCCAGCCGGCCGCGCAGACCGCCGAGGAGGCCCGCGACCAGCTCGGCTACGGCGTCCGGGCCTACCTGGAGGCCGGGCCGGCGGTGGACCCGGTGCCGAGCACCATCGTCGACGTGACCGGCGAGGTGCCGCGGGTGCTGCGACAGGGCGCGGTGACGTTGGCGAAGCTGCGTGAGGTCGCGCCGGGCATCCTCGACGAGCGGGGGTTCTGAGTGCCGCCGTTCACCGTCCTGCACGTCTGCATGGGCAACATCTGCCGGTCGCCGATGGCCGAGCGCCTGCTGCTGCTCGCCGTCCGGGAGCGGCTGGCCCGCCTCGACGTCGACCCGGCCGGCTCGGACGCGCTGGTGCACAGCCACAGCGCCGGCACCGGCGGGTGGCACGCCGGCGAGGAGATGAACCCGCCGGCGGCCCGCCAGGTGATCGCGCGCGGGGGCGAGGTGACCGGCTTCGCCGCGCGGCGGCTGCGCTCGGACCTGATCGACGCCGCCGACCTGGTGCTCACCGCCACCGCCGACCAGCAGGAGTACGTGGTGGCGCTGCGGCCGGACGCCGCCGGGCGCACGTTCGTGCTCGGGGAGTTCGGCCGGCTGCTCGGCGCGCTGGACCGGTCCGCCCTGCCGCCGGGGGAGCCGACGCCGGAGGCGGTGCACGCCCGCGGCGTCGCGCTGGTGGCGGCCGCCGAGGCGGCCCGGCAGGGCGCCTCCGCGCTGCCCACGGACGACCTGGACGACCCGTGGGGCCGGGGCGACCAGTGCTTCGGCCGGGTGGCCGACGAGATCGAGGAGACGGTCCAGCCGCTGGCCGCCGTGCTGCTGCCCTGACGTTCATCCTTCCTCGCGAACTTCCTGCGCATTTCTCCGAAGTTGTCGGCTGAAAGGGCGAATCCGGTCATTCTTGACGGGTCCGTACGGCCGGCTCCTGCGGGGAGAGCTGATGAACCGCGCCCATCTCGACAAGCTGTTCACCGTTCTGCTCGCCGGCGTGCTCGCCGGCCTGGCCCTGGCCGCCGCCGCGTTGCCGGCCGCGCTGGTCTTCGGGCTCGGCGTGAAGAACCTGATGCCGTACACCGAACTGCCGGAGGCGCTGAAGGCGCCGCAGCCGGCGCAGCGCTCCAACCTGTACGCCGACGACGGCCGCACGCTTATCACCTCGTTCTACGTCGAGGACCGGGTGGACGTGCCGGTCGGCGAGGTGGCGCCGGTGATGCGCGACGCGATCGTGGCCGCCGAGGACGCGCGCTTCTACGAGCACCACGGCGTCGACGTGCGGGGCGTGGTGCGGGCGCTGACCGCCAACCGCAAGGAGGGCACCCGGCAGGGCGCCTCCACGCTGACCATGCAGTACGTGCGCAACGCGCTGGCCGGTGACCCTCGACTGACCGAGCAGCAACGGGCCGCCGCCACCGAGATCACCGCCGGCCGCAAGATCCGCGAGATGCGGTACGCGCTGACGCTGGAACGGCGCGTCGGCAAGGACGAGATCCTCGGGCGCTACCTGAACATCGCCTACTTCGGCGCCGGCGCGTACGGCATCGCCGCCGCCAGCAAGCGCTACTTCTCCACCACGCCTGACCGGCTCACGCTGGGCCAGGCGGCCATGCTCGCCGGGCTGGTGCGGGCGCCGGACCACGACGACCCGATCAACGGCGACTCCGGCGCGGCGCTGGACCGCCGCGCGTACGTGCTGGACCGGATGGCGGAGACCGGCCGGCTGAGCGCGGCGGACGCGGCGGCGGCCAAGGGCACGCCGTTGAACCTGAAGCCCAGCGCCACCCCGAACGACTGCGCCGCGGTGCCCGCCGGCCACAACGACTGGGGCTTCTTCTGCGACTGGTTCACCCAGTGGTGGAACGCCCAGCCGGCGTTCGGCCAGACCGTCGACGAGCGGCAGCGCACGCTGCGTCGCGGCGGCTGGTCGATCGTCTCCTCGCTGAACCCGGACGTGCAGGCCAAGGCGAGCGAGCAGGTGCGCACGATCTACCCGGAGACGATCCAGCGCGCCGCACCGACCGCCGTGGTGCAGCCCGGCACCGGCCGGGTGCTCGCGATGGCCGTGAACCGCGCGTACGGCGTCGGCGGGAACCCGGCCGGGCAGCAGAACTACCCGAACACGGTGAACCAGCTCGTGGCCGGGGGCGGCGGCATCACCGGCTACCAGGCCGGCTCCACGTTCAAGCTGTTCGCCCTGCTGGCCGCGCTGGAGGCCGGGATGCCGCTGGACACCGAGTTCGACGCGCCCCGGGTCTACGTCACCAAGTACCCGATCGACGGCGGTCCGGCCAGTTGCGGCGGCCGGTGGTGCCCGGCGAACGCCAACACCTACTGGATGGACGGCGACCGGGACATGTGGGACGCGTTCGGCCGCTCGGTGAACACCTACTTCGCCTGGCTGACCGAGCGGGTCGGCGCGGACCGGGTGGTCGAGATGGCCGAGCGGCTGGGCATCGTGTTCCGCGCGCCGCAGGACGCGAAGCTGGCCCGCGACGGGGCGGCGAGCTGGGGGCCGTTCACCCTCGGGGTCTCCGCCACCACGCCGCTGGACCTGGCCAACGCGTACGCCACGGTGGCCGCCGAGGGCACCTGGTGCCGGCCCACCCCGGTCGCCTCGATCACGGACGCGACCGGCCGGCGGGTGGCCGCCGGTGACACCGACTGCCGCCAGGTGCTCGACACCGAGGTGGCCCGCGCGGCGGCCGACGCCAGCCGCTGCCCGGTCGGCGACCAGACGATGTACCGGCGCTGCGCCGGCGGCACCGCCGAGGAGCTGGCCCCGGGGCTGCGCCGGCCGCTGGGCGGCAAGACCGGCAGCTCGGAACGGAACGCCACGGAGACGGTGGTGGCGTTCACCCCGCAGCTCTCCGTCGCGACGATCGCGGCGAACCCGGACGACCCGCGCGACGCGGTAGGCGGGGGCGTGCAGAAGCGGCAGATCCCGGCCGTCGGGCGGATCCTCGCCTGGGCGCTGCGCGACCAGCCGGTCCGCGACTTCGTCCCGCCCGGCGAGGCGGTCGCCTTCCAGCGCACCGGCCCGCGCACCGGCAACTGAGGTGTAAGGAGGGGCCCCTTGTTAACGCCAGGCGATAACAGGGGGCCCCGCCTAACCGGTGGGGTGCTCGGCGCCCCGGGCGATGTTGCGGGCCATGCCGCCGAAGACGACCGCGTGGAACGGGGCGACCGAGGCCCAGTAGAGGTGGCCGGGCAGGCCGTGCGGCAGGAAGACGGCGCGCTGGACGTAGCGGCTGCCGCCGCCCTCGGCCGGCTCGGCGCGCATCTCCAGCCAGGCCCGGCCGGGCACCCGCATCTCGGCCCGCAGCCGCAGCAGCTCGCCCGGCACGATCTCCTCGACCCGCCAGAAGTCCAGCGCCTCGCCGACCTGGAGCCGGTGCGGATCACGCCGGCCGCGGCGCAGCCCCACGCCGCCGACCAGCCGGTCCAGCCAGCCGCGCACCGACCAGGCCAGCGGGAACGAATACCAGCCGTGCTCGCCGCCGACCCCCTCGATGACCCGCCACAACGCGGCGGGCGGCGCGCCGACTGCCTGTTCCCGCACGTCGGTGTAGGCGGTGCCGCCGGACCAGTCCGGGTCCGACGGCAGCGGCTCGGCCGGCGCGTCCGGCCCGCTCGCGTTCGACCAGCGCGTCTCCACCTGCGCGTCGCGCACCTTGGTCAGCGCCAGCCCGACCGCCTGGTCGAAGCCGGTGAGCCCTTCCGGCGGGTCGGGCACGTACCGGGCGATGTCGTGCTCGTGCGCCACCGCCTCGTGGATCAGGCTCTCCACCAGCGGGCGGGCGATCGCGTTCGGCACCGGGGTGATCAGGCCGACCCAGTGTGAGGAGAGCCCCGGGGTGAGCGGGCGCACCGGCAGGATGATCCGCGGCCGCAGCCCGGCCACCCGGGCGTAGCGCTGCATCATCTGCGCGAACGTCAGCACGTCCGGGCCGGCGATGTCGAAGCCGCGGTTCACCTCCGGCGGCAGGTGCGCGCAGCCGGCCAGGTAGCGCAGCACGTCGCGGACCGCGATCGGCTGGATCCGGTTGCGCACCCAGCGCGGGGTGACCATCGCCGGCAGCCGCTCGGTCAGGTAGCGCAGCATCTCGAACGAGGCCGAGCCGGAGCCGATGATCACCGCCGCGCGCAGCACCGCGGTCGGCACGCCGCTGTCGAGCAGGATCCGCGCCACCTCCGCGCGGGAGCGCAGGTGCGCCGAGGGCAGGCCGTCCCGTTCCGCCGGCTCCGGCCCACCGAGGTAGACGATCCGGCGTACGCCCGCGGCGCGGGCCGCCTCGGCGAAGTTCGTCGCCGCCTCCCGGTCGGCCGCCTCGAAGCCGCGCTGGCCCAGCGAGTGGACCAGGTAGTAGGCGACGTCCACGCCCTCGAACGCGGCCGGCAACGTCTCCGGCCGGCGCAGGTCGCCCTCGACGATCTCCGCCTTCGCGGCCCAGGGCACGTCGCGCAGCCGCCCGGCCTTGCGGGCTAGGCAACGCACGTCGTGCCCCTCGGTCAGGAGCCGGGGCGCGAGGCGCCCGCCGATGTAGCCGGTGGCGCCGGTGACGAGGCATCTCACGGGCTCCAGTGTGCGGCTCCGTAGACTCCTTCGCTGTGGAGAACGCGAGGGACACCTTCTGGGGACCGGACTTCGAGCAGCTCAGCACCGTCGACCCGGAGATCGCCGGGGTGGTGCTGGGGGAGCTGGAGCGGCTGCGCGGCGGCCTGCAACTGATCGCCAGCGAGAACCTCACCTCGCCCGCGGTGCTTGCCGCGCTGGGTTCCACGCTCACCAACAAGTACGCCGAGGGCTACCCGGGCCGGCGCTACTACGGCGGGTGCGCCGAGGTGGACCGGGCCGAGGAGTTGGGCGTCGCCCGGGCGAAGGAGCTGTTCGGCGCCGAGCACGCCAACCTCCAGCCGCACTCCGGCGCGAGCGCCAACCTGGCCGCGTACGCGGCGCTGGTGCAGCCCGGCGACACCGTGCTGGCGATGGACCTGCCGCACGGCGGGCACCTGACCCACGGCAGCCGGGTGAACTTCTCCGGCAAGTGGTTCCACCCGGTCGGCTACCCGGTGCGGCCGGACACCGAGACGATCGACTACGACGAGGTCCGTGACCTGGCCCGGGCGCACCGGCCGAAGCTGATCATCTGCGGCGCGACCGCGTACCCCCGGTTGATCGACTTCGCCCGGTTCCGGGAGATCGCCGACGAGGTCGGCGCGTACCTGATGGTGGACGCCGCGCACTTCGTCGGGCTGGTGGCCGGTGGCGCGATCCCGTCCCCGGTGCCGCACGCCGACGTGGTCACCGCGACCACGCACAAGGTGCTGCGCGGGCCGCGCGGCGGCATGATCCTGTGCCGGGAGTCGCTGGCCGCCCGGATCGACAAGGCGGTCTTCCCGTTCACCCAGGGCGGCCCGCTGATGCACGCGGTCGCCGCCAAGGCGGTCGCGCTGCGCGAGGCCGCGCAGCCCGAGTTCCGCACGTACGCGGCGCAGGTGGTCGCCAACGCCCGGGCGCTCGCCGACGGGCTGGCCGCCGAGGGCCTGCGACCGGTCTCCGGCGGCACCGACACCCACCTGGCCCTGCTCGACCTGCGGGAGACCGGCGTGACCGGCGCCGAGGCCGAGGCCCGCTGCGACGCCGCCGGGATCACGCTGAACAAGAACGCGATCCCGTACGACCCGCAGCCGCCGATGGTCGCCTCCGGCATCCGGGTGGGCACCCCGAGCGTCACCACCCAGGGCATGCGCGAGGGCGAGATGCGGCGGATCGCGGCGTTGGTCTGCCGGGCGGTGCGGACCGATCCGGAGTCGCCCGGCGGCGCCGACGGCCTGGCCCGCGTGGCCGCCGACGTGACCGAGCTGGTCACCGCGTTCCCGGCGTACCCCCGTGGCTGAGCCGGGGACGCGCGCGGCGGAGGCGACCGCGGACCGTGGCTGGCGACTGCGCCACCTGCCGGTGCTGCTGGCCGCGGTGGCGGTCATGGCCGCGGTGACGGCGGTGGCCGGCGGGGTGTGGCGCGGCGCGGACGGCGCGCTCGGCGCGGCGGCCGGGGTGGCCGTCACGGCGGCCAGCTACACGTTGACCACGGTGGTGCTGGCCTGGGCCGACGCCCGGGATCCGCAGCTCGTGCTGCCGTTCGGGCTGGGCCTCTACCTCGCCAAGATCACCGCGCTCGGCGGGGTGATGGTGCTGGTCGGCGCGACCGGCTGGCCGGGGTTGATCCCGTTCTGCCTGGGCATCGCGGCCGGCGTGGTGGTCTGGACCGGCGTGCACATCTGGTGGCTGGCCACCGTCCACGCGCGACGGGTGCGGGGCTGACACGTCCCACCCTTCGGGCGACGCGCCGGAGTGTCCGCGATCGGTCATTCTCTCAGTGGCGGGGGAGGAGTACGGTGCCTCCAGACGACTTCGCCCACCCGTGTCCCACACAACCGAGTTGTGCGGGGGGTGAGGCACAACCTCTTCTGCTCGACTGATATCGTTCGCCCCGTCATGGCCGGTGACCAGAAACCCCCCAACACTGGCGGCTCGGGCGACGTTCCGTCCGGTGCCGGTCAGGGTTGGACCGCGCTCTCATACCTCATCGGGGGCATGCTCGTCTGGGGTTTCATCGGCTGGTTGGTCGACCGTTGGCTCGATACCGGCGGCGTCGCCACCGGCATCGGGGTCGTGCTCGGCATGGCCGGGGGCATCATCCTGGTCGTCCGCCGGCTGGGCACGCCTACTTAGGAAGGGACGCGGTGTTCGGACAGGCGAACGTCCTGGCTCAGGGCCAGGCGGAATTCCCACCGAGCGTGGGGGACTTCTACCTGCCCAGCATCCTGCCCTGGGGTGCGGAGAACTCGTACTGGTTCACCAAGATCACGGCGATGGTGTGGGTCGCCGTCGGGATCTTGATCATTTTCTTCCTGGTCAGCTACCGCAAGCCGCAGCTGGTCCCCACCAAGAAGCAGTGGTTCGCCGAATCGATCTACGGCTTCGTGCGGAACAACATCGCGGTGGACATGATCGGGCACGCGGGGGTGCGGTTCGCTCCCTACTTCACCACGCTCTTCTGCTTCATCCTGCTGACGAACTTCTTCGCGATCGTGCCGTTCTTCCAGATCTCGCCGAACTCGCACATCGCGTTCCCGGCCATCCTCGCCGTGATCAGCTACGTGATGTTCAACTTCGTCGGCATCCGGCACCACGGTTTCGTGAAGTACTTCAAGAACTCCCTGATCCCGCCGGCGCCCTGGTACATCCTGCCGCTGCTGATCCCGATCGAGTTCTTCTCGACCTTCCTGGTCCGGCCGTTCTCGCTGGCCGTCCGTCTCTTCGCGAACATGTTCGCCGGCCACATGCTCCTGCTGGTGTTCACGCTCGGCGGGTTCGCCATGCTCAGCGCCAACGTCTGGCTGGCGCCCGTGTCGGTGCTGTCCTGGATCATGACCATCGCGCTGACCTTCCTCGAATTCCTGGTGATCTGTCTGCAGGCGTACGTCTTCACGGTGCTGACCGCCAGCTACGTGCAGGGCGCCCTCGCCGACGAGCACTGATCCGTTCTTTCGCACCAACCGTTGTCGTCCCGCGTGAGAGTCACGCGTGATAACCAGGAGGAACCAACCAATGGACATCTACGCCGCGGTAGAGGGCAGCACCGCCGCCATCGGCTACGGTCTCGCGGCCATCGGCCCGGGCATCGGCGTGGGCCTCGTCTTCTCGGCCTACATCCAGTCGACCGCCCGCCAGCCGGAGTCGTCCCGGATGACCCTGCCCTACGTCTGGATCGGCTTCGCCGTCATCGAGGCCCTGGCGCTGCTGGGCATCGCCTTCGGCTTCATCTGGGCCGGCTGACCCAGTCCCTCTGACCGGGAGGTTTTCCCATGTACTTCCTCGCCGCTGAGGGTGGTGAGACGACCCACAACCCGATCATTCCGGTCTGGCAGGAGATCGTGGTCGGGCTGGTCGCCTTCGGTGTCCTCTGCTTCGTGCTGATGAAGTTCGTCTTCCCGCGCATGGAGCAGACGTTCCAGGCCCGGGTCGACGCGATCGAGGGCGGCATCAAGCGCGCCGAGGCCGCGCAGGCCGAGGCGAACCAGCTGCTCGAGCAGTACCGCGCGCAGCTCGCCGAGGCGCGCACCGACGCCGCCAAGATCCGCGACGACGCGCGGGCCGACGCCGAGGGCATCCGGCAGGACATCCTCGCCAAGGCGCGCGAGGAGTCCGACCGGGTCATCGCCGCCGGCAAGGAGCAGCTCCAGGCCGAGCGGGCCACCATCGTGCGTGAGCTGCGCACCGAGATGGGCACCATCGCGGTGGACCTGGCCAGCAAGATCGTCGGTGAGTCGCTCGCCGACGAGGCGCGTCGCAAGGGCACCGTCGACCGGTTCCTGAACGGTCTCGAGAGCACGGGGGCCCGCTGATGCAGGCCGCCAGCCGGGAGTCGTACGCCGCCGGGGTCGAGCGCCTCGACGCGTACGTCCGCGGCGCGGAGCCGTCGGCGGTGGCCACCACCGCCGACGACATCCTCTCCGTCGCCGCCCTGCTGCGGCGCGAGCCGCGGCTGCGCCGGGCGCTCTCCGACCCGGCCCGCTCCGGCGAGGACCGGGGCGCGCTGCTCACCGGGATCCTGAGCGGCAAGGTCGGCGCGGACGCGCTCGACCTGCTCGCCGCGCTGGTCTCGGGACGCTGGTCGACCCCGTCGGAACTGCTCGACGGCGTCGAGCGGCTCGGCGTGGAGGCGCTCCTGGCGAGCGCCGACTCGGCCGGCGAGCTGGGCGAGGTCGAGGACGAGCTGTTCCGCTTCGGGCAGGTCGTCTCCGGCTCCACCGAGCTGTCCAACGCGCTCTCCGACCCGATGGCCCCGGCCGAGCGGCGGGCCGGCCTCACCGGCCAGCTCCTCGACGGCAAGGCCCGGCCGGTCACCGTCCGGCTCGTCGCGGCGGCGCTCGCCGGCTTCGGGGGACGCTCCTTCGTCGGGGCGCTCACCCGGCTGGTCGAGCTGGCCGCCGACCGGCGGGACCGTCAGGTCGCGTACGTGACCGTGGCGGCTCCGCTGACCGACGAGGAGGAGCGACGCCTCGGTGCCCGCCTCACCGAGATGTACGGTCGGGAGGTGTCCGTCAAGCAGACGGTCGACCCCGACGTGCTCGGCGGGGTGCGGGTGCGGGTCGGCTCCGACCTGTACGACGGCACCGTCCTGCGCCGCCTCAACGAGACCCGCAACGCGCTCGCGAAGCGCTGACCAGCGTCTTGCAGCCCTGATTTCGACGCCATCGGACCGGTCGGTACCTGGTATCCCGGGCCCCTGAACTTTAAGGAAGCAGAGGATGGCCGAGCTGACCATCTCGACGGAGGAGATCCGCGGCGCCCTGGAGCGCTACGTCTCCTCCTACACGGCCGACGTCTCCCGTGAGGAGGTCGGCACCGTCGCCGACGCCGGCGACGGCATCGCCCACGTCGAGGGTCTCCCCTCGACCATGACCAACGAGCTCCTGGAGTTCGAGGACGGCACGCTCGGCGTGGCGCTGAACCTCGACGTCCGGGAGATCGGTGTCGTCGTCCTCGGTGACTTCGGCGGGATCGAAGAGGGTCAGCGCGTCAAGCGCACCGGCCGGGTGCTCTCGGTGCCGGTCGGTGACGCGTTCCTCGGCCGCGTGGTCAACGCGCTCGGCGAGCCGATCGACGCCATCGGCGACATCGCCAACGAGGGCTTCCGCGAGCTGGAGCTGCAGGCCCCGAACGTGATGGCCCGGCAGTCCGTCTTCGAGCCGCTGCAGACCGGCATCAAGGCCATCGACGCGATGACCCCGGTCGGCCGCGGCCAGCGCCAGCTCATCATCGGTGACCGGAAGACCGGCAAGACCACCGTCGCGCTGGACGCCATCCTCAACCAGCGGGACAACTGGCGCTCCGGCGACCCGACCAAGCAGGTCCGCTGCATCTACGTCGCGATCGGCCAGAAGGCCTCCACCATCGCCTCCATCAAGGGGACGCTGGAGGAGGCCGGCGCGATGGAATACACCACCATCGTCGCCTCCCCGGCCTCCGACCCGGCCGGCTTCAAGTACCTCGCGCCCTACACCGGCTCGTCCATCGGGCAGCACTGGATGTACGGCGGCAAGCACGTCCTGATCGTCTTCGACGACCTGAGCAAGCAGGCCGAGGCGTACCGCGCCGTGTCGCTGCTGCTGCGCCGCCCGCCGGGCCGTGAGGCCTACCCGGGTGACGTCTTCTACCTGCACTCCCGCCTGCTGGAGCGCTGCGCCAAGCTCTCCGACGAGCTGGGCGGTGGCTCGATGACCGGTCTGCCGATCATCGAGACCAAGGCGAACGACATCTCGGCGTTCATCCCGACCAACGTCATCTCGATCACCGACGGCCAGATCTTCCTCGAGACCGACCTGTTCAACCAGGGCGTCCGGCCGGCCATCAACGTCGGCACCTCGGTCTCCCGGGTCGGTGGCGCCGCGCAGGTGAAGCCGATGAAGAAGGTCGCCGGCTCGCTGCGGCTCAACCTGGCCCAGTTCCGTGAGCTGGAGGCGTTCGCCGCCTTCGCCTCCGACCTGGACCGCGCCTCGCAGAACCAGCTCGCCCGTGGTTCCCGGCTGGTCGAGCTGCTCAAGCAGCCGAACTACTCGCCGTACCCGGTCAACGAGCAGGTCGTCTCCGTCTGGGCCGGCACCGAGGGCAAGCTGGACGACGTCCCGGTCGGCGAGGTCCGCCGCTTCGAGTCGGAGTTCCTGCAGTACCTCCGGCACAAGCACGAGGGCGTGCTGGCCTCGATCGCGGACAACAAGTGGGGCGACGACATCATCTCCTCGCTGGACTCGGCGATCACCGAGTTCAAGCAGGTCTTCCTGGGCAAGGAGGACGAGGTCCGCGTCAACGAGGCCCCGGCCGAGCCGCTGGAGGGGGAGCAGACCCGCGAGACGGTGACCCGCTTCCGCGACGGCACCACCGACCGCCCGGCCGAGAGCTGATCCGATGGCCGCCCAGGTACGCGTTCTCCGACAGCGGATCCGTTCCGCCAAGGGGATGAAGAAGATCACCAAGGCGATGGAGCTCGTCGCGACGAGCCGCATCGCCAAGGCCCAGGCCAAGGTGGCGGCCTCGCTGCCGTACGCCGAGGCGATCACCGGCGTGCTGACGGCGCTGGCCTCGAACGCGCGGATCGACCACCCGCTGCTCACCCCGCGCGAGCGGGTGCGGCGGGCGGGCGTCCTGCTGGTCACGGCCGACCGTGGCCTGGCCGGCGGGTACAGCTCGAACGCGATCCGGACCGCCGAGTCGCTGATCGCCCGGCTGCGCGCCGACGGCAAGGAGCCGGTGCTCTACGTCATCGGCCGCAAGGGCGTGGCGTTCTACCGGTTCCGCAACCGGGAGATCGCCGGGAGCTGGACCGGTTTCTCCGAGCAGCCGTCGTTCGACGACGCCCGCGAGGTCGGTGACACGCTGATCAAGGCGTTCACCGCCGGCGCGGACGACACCGACGGCCACGCCGGCGCGGACGGGATCCTCGGCGTGGACGAGTTGCACATCGTCTACACCGAGTTCAAGTCCCTGATGACGCAGAACCCGGTGACCCGGATCGTCGGTCCGATGCAGGTCGAGGACCGGCCCCGGTCCGAGGGGCTGCTGCCGGCGTACGAGTTCGAGCCGGAGCCGGAGTCGCTGCTCGACGCGCTGCTGCCGAAGTACATCAACACGCGGATCTACGCGGCGTTGCTGGAGTCGGCGGCGAGTGAGTCGGCCGCCCGTCGGCGGGCGATGAAGAGCGCCACCGACAACGCCGAAGAGATGATCGAGAAGTACACGCGTGAGATGAACTCGGCCCGTCAGGCCGGGATCACCCAGGAGATCAGTGAGATCGTCGGCGGCGCGAACGCGCTTGCCGCGTCGGGAAGTGAAGTGTGATGACTGTATCCGCAGTTGAGACCAAGACGGCCACGGGTCGCGTGGTCCGGGTCATCGGCCCGGTCGTCGACGCCGAGTTCCCGCGCGACGCCATGCCGGACCTGTTCAACGCCCTGCACGTGGACGTGACGCTCTCCGGTGGCGAGAAGACGCTGACCCTGGAGGTCGCCCAGCACCTGGGTGACAACCTGGTTCGTGCCATCTCGATGCAGCCGACCGACGGCCTGGTCCGGGGTGCCGACGTCCGCGACACCGGCGCGCCGATCAGCGTGCCGGTGGGCGACGCGGTCAAGGGCCACGTGTTCAACGCGATCGGCGAGTGCCTCAACCTCACCGAGGGCGAGACCATCCAGGCCGACGACCGGTGGGGCATCCACCGCAAGGCTCCGGCCTTCGCGGACCTGGAGCCGAAGACCGAGATGCTGGAGACCGGCATCAAGGTCATCGACCTGCTCGCCCCGTACGTCAAGGGCGGCAAGATCGGCCTGTTCGGCGGCGCGGGCGTGGGCAAGACGGTGCTCATCCAGGAGATGATCACCCGAGTGGCCCGGAACTTCGGTGGTACCTCGGTCTTCGCCGGCGTGGGTGAGCGCACCCGTGAGGGCAACGACCTCATCGCCGAGATGACCGAGTCGGGCGTCATCGACAAGACCGCGCTGGTCTACGGCCAGATGGACGAGCCGCCGGGCACCCGGCTGCGGGTCGCGCTGTCGGCCCTGACCATGGCGGAGTACTTCCGTGACGTGAAGAAGCAGGAGGTGCTGCTCTTCATCGACAACATCTTCCGCTTCACCCAGGCCGGCTCCGAGGTCTCCACGCTGCTCGGCCGGATGCCGAGCGCCGTGGGTTACCAGCCGACCCTGGCCGACGAGATGGGCGAGCTCCAGGAGCGGATCACCTCCGTCCGGGGCCAGGCCATCACCTCGATGCAGGCGATCTACGTGCCCGCCGACGACTACACCGACCCGGCGCCGGCCACCACGTTCGCCCACCTCGACGCGACCACCAACCTGGAGCGGTCGATCTCCGACAAGGGCATCTACCCGGCCGTGGACCCGCTGGCGTCCTCGTCCCGGATCCTCGCCCCGGAGTTCGTCGGCGAGGACCACTTCGCCGTCGCCACCGAGGTGAAGCGGATCCTGCAGCGCTACAAGGACCTGCAGGACATCATCGCCATCCTCGGCATCGAGGAGCTCTCCGAGGAGGACAAGCTCACCGTCGGCCGCGCCCGCCGGATCGAGCGGTTCCTCTCGCAGAACACCTACGCGGCCGAGCAGTTCACCGGCGTCCCGGGCTCGACGGTGCCGATCGCGGAGACCATCGACGCCTTCCGCCGGATCAGCGAGGGGGAGTTCGACCACTTCCCGGAGCAGGCGTTCTTCATGTGCGGTGGCCTGGAGGACCTCAAGGCCAAGGCCGAGGAGCTGATGGCCGAGGAGGGCTGAGAGCCCGCTCACACCACGAGGGCCGTCCCGACGAGATGTCGGGGCGGCCTTCGCCCGTTCCGGGCCGTCCAGGTGCCGGATGCCCGCTTCGCCGGCAGGCGGTTCGCCGACGGGCGCGGTACCGTTCGTGACACGAATTCGCGTCACCAGCGTTGATCTCTGCAACCAAACGGACTCCCGCGCCCGTCTCCTCTCATGGGTGCGACGATTGGAGATGCTCGTGGGTAAGGGCGACGGCGTGGATCGCGGCAAGCGGTCCATGTGGCGTGGCGTGCCCCGGTGGGCCCGGGTCTGCACCATCCTCGGCATCGTCATGGTGGTGCTCAGCGGCTCGGTGCTGCTCGGCTACCACACGCTCGTCGCGCGCTACGAGGGCTCGGTCGGCAAGGGCGACCTCTTCGGCGACCAGGCGGCCGGCGCGTCGGAGAAGAAGAGCAACATCAAGGGGCCGCTCAACATCCTTTTGGTCGGCGTCGACCCGCGTACCCCGACGGCCCGGCCGCTCTCCGACTCGATCATGATTCTGCACGTGCCGGCGGGCATGGACCGGGGCTACCTCTTCTCGCTCCCCCGTGACCTGCGGGTGGACATCCCGGCCTTCCCGAAGGCCGACTACCGCGGCGGCAACGACCGGATCAACGCCGCCATGTCGCACGGCAGCAACGTGCCGGGCAAGGACCCGAGCGCCGCGCAGGGCTTCGAGCTGCTCGCCAAGACGGTCCAGGGGGTCACCGGCATCAAGCGGTTCGACGCCGGCGCGATCATCAACTTCAGCGGATTCAAGAAGATCGTGGACGCCATGGGCGGCGTCGACATGTACATCGAGCGCGACGTGAAGTCCGAGCACCTCAAGCCGGACGGCTCGGCCCGCCAGCTCAAGCCCGGCGGCGGGGGTTACCTCGGCCCGCAGGCCCGCTACCAGAAGGGCGACGCCCACCTCAACGGCTGGCAGGCGCTGGACTACGTCCGGCAGCGCTACCCGAAGAACGGCGTGCCGGACGCGGACTACGGCCGGCAGCGGCACCAGCAGCAGTTCGTCAAGGCGATGGTGAGCCAGGCGTTCAGCGCCGACGTGGTGTCCAACCCGGTCAAGCTGGACCGGGTGCTGCGCGCCGCCGGGCAGTCGCTGATCTTCAACGGCCGGGGCAACAGCGTCGTCGACTTCGGGCTCGCGCTGAAGGACATCCGACCCGACGCGATCGAGACGATCAAGCTGCCTGGCGGCCCGATCGGCAGCGGCAGCGCCTACCGGGGCGAGGAACTGCTCGCCCCGTCCGACGACTTCTTCGCCGCGCTGCGCACCGACCAGTTGGACGCGTTCCTGCTGGAGCACCCCGACTTCAAGCAGAAGACCAAGTAGCCTGGGCGGGTGCGGAGCGTCGTGTTCCGGCTCTCACCACCCGCCTTGGGTGGGCGACGGGCGCGCGACTAGACTTTCGACAATCCGCCGCCGCAGCAAGGAGACAGCGTGGCACAGCAGCTTCACGTCGAGCTCGTAGCCGTCGAGGAGAAGGTCTGGTCCGGTGAGGCCGAAATGGTCGTCGCCCGGACGACCGAGGGTGAGCTCGGTGTGCTGCCGGGGCACGCGCCGTTGCTCGGCCAGCTCGCGGAGCCCAGCCAGGTGCGCATCAAGCAGGCCGGCGGCCAGCAGGTCGCGTACGACGTCGCCGGCGGCTTCCTGTCGGTGACCGGCGAGGGCGTGACCGTCCTGGCCGAGAGCGCCACCCCGGCCACTCCGGCCCGCTGAGCCGACCCGCCGATGGAGATCGTGGAAGGGATCGGAATCGGCGTCGCGGTAGTCGTCGTCGCGCTCCTGATCCTCTTCATCCGGCGGGCGCTCTTCACCCGTAGCGGGGGCATCATCCGGCTGAGCGTCCGGGTGACCACCGTTCTCGACGGTCGCGGCTGGTCGCCCGGCTTCGGCCGGTTCGCGGGCGACCAGCTTCGCTGGTACCGCATGTTCAGCTTCGCGTTGCGTCCGAAGCGGGTCCTCTCCCGCAAGGGGCTCGCGGTGGAGCGACGCCGGTTGCCCGAGGGGCAGGAGCGCTTCTCCATGCCGGCCGACTGGGTGATCCTGCGCTGCACCAGCGACCACGCTCCGGTCGAGATCGCCATGGCGCGGTCCACGGTGACCGGCTTCCTCTCCTGGCTCGAGGCCGCCCCTCCGGGGGCGGTCTCGCCGCGTATGGCCTCCCAGGACTGGCCCGCCGCCTGACCATCCCTCGCGTCGATCGGGTAGTTGTCGCCCCGCCGTACCCCAACGGGTCCGGCCTGTCGCGGCCGCTCCTACGAGACCGGCGCCGCCGTTCCCGGCCGCCCGACACCCCGTGGTGTTCCAGTGACGCTTCAAGAGGCTGCCGGGCGGAGCGCCATGGGTGTCTGCGCGGGCTTGAGGCACCCGTGGTGTTCCGGTGACGCTTCGGTGGGCTGCCGGGTGGAACGCGGTGGATGTCTGCGCGGGCTTGAGACACCCATAGTGTTCCAGTGACGCTTCGGTGGGCTGGTGGGTGGAACGCGGTGGGTGTCTGCGCGGGCTTGAGACACCCATGGTGTTCCAGTCGTGCCTCGGTGGGTCGGTGGGTGGAACGTCGTGGGTGTCTCGGAGGGCTTGAGGCACCCATGGTGTTCCAGTGACGCCTCGGTGGGCTGCCGGGTGGAACGCGGTGGGTGTCTGCGCGGGCTTGAGGCACCCGTGGTGTTCCGGTGACGCCTCGGTGCGCTGGTGGGTGGAGCGTCATGGGTGTCTCCGGGGCCGGGATGCACCCGTGGTGTTCCGGTCGGTGGGCCGGGCCGGGCGGGGTGTGCCGGTGGTATCTGCCCGGGTGGGTGTGATGTCCGGTTCGGGGGTGGTGGGTGGCACCCTGGTGGCGGAATCGTTGGTGGGGGCGGGGCGTTGTAACCCGGTGAACGACCGAGGAAGACGAACCTCCACGGCCCCGC
>NZ_JBITEP010000040.1:0-42093 GCF_044455315.1 Micromonospora sp. NPDC051300
CGTTGCGGGCGGCGGCGGGGCCGCAGTAGTAGAAGTTCGGCTGCGCCTCGTAGCGCACGTCCAACTCCCGCTCACCGTGACCCTTGCGGTCGGCGACGACGGTGCTCTTCTCGGCCGGGGCGGCGTGGGCGGCGATGGCGGGGCCGGCGATGCCGCCGGCGGTGGCGGCGATACCGGCAGCGGTCAGCACGGTCTTACGCAGCAGGGTGGTAGCCATGATGGTTGCCTCCCAAAGGGGGTGGACGCGGCACGGGGGATGCCACGTGCGGGGGGAAGTCTTGAAGGGGGTGGGCCCGGCGGCGCGGGTGGCCTGCTCGGGGACCCGGGGAGCCGGTGCCGGCGGGGTGGCCTGCTCGGCGGCTCGGGGGGTGTAACCACGGCCGGTGGCCGGTCATTCCGACGCCTGCCGAGTCGTGCGCTCGGCGGCGCCAGGGGATGTAACGACGGCCGGTGGCCGGTCATTCCGACCGGGTGCCTGCGGCGGGGGCCGGGCTCCACGCGGTCTGCCAGGTATAACGCCGCGCCTGCGGCCCCGATTCCGTCAGGCTGATGGCACCGATCACAGCCAACCGCCCGAAACCGGACAAACTTCGCCGACGTCGGGTGGGGGCGTCGGGACTCCCGGGCGTGTCGCCGCCGGAGAAGAAGTAGCCCTGAGAGCGGTATGCCTCAGAGGCATATTTATGCCTCTGAGGTATACCGCGCAAAACTACACCTCACGTGGGAGCCGTTACGCACCGTGCGGGTGAGCCCGGGACGCGGTCGGTGCCCGCCTCGGCGTGCCCGGTGCGGTCAGCGGCGACTGCGGGATCGGCGAAGCGCCCAGAACCCGCCAGCCACGGCCGCGGCGGTCGGCAGAAGGCAGCAGAGCAGCAGGACGGACAGGTGCCACGGCTTGATCGCTCCCATGGGCCGAAGGGTAGGCGCCGGGGTCCACCACGGCCGCGATCAGGACGGTGTGGTCGCCGGGTCGGCGTCGAGGGCGGCCAGGATCGCCTCGGCCGTGCGCCGGCCCACGCCTGGCACCTCGGTGATCTCCTCCACGGTGGCGGAGGAGAGCCGCTTCAGCGAGCCGAAGTGCCGCAGCAGCGCCTTGCGCCGCACCTCGCCCAGGCCGGGCACGTTGTCCAGCGCGGACTCGGTCATCCGCTTGGAGCGCCGCTGGCGGTGGAACGTGATGGCGAAGCGGTGGGCCTCGTCGCGGACCCGTTGCAGCAGGTAGAGCGCCTCGGAGGTGCGCGGCAGGATGACCGGGTAGTCGTCGTCGGGCAGCCAGACCTCCTCCAGCCGCTTGGCCAGCCCGCACAGCGCCACGTCGTCGATGCCCAGCTCGGTGATCGCCTTCGCGGCGGCGGCCACCTGGGGCGGGCCGCCGTCGACCACCACCAGTTGCGGCGGGTAGGCGAACCGGCGCGGCCGACCGGTGGTCGGGTCGATGCCGGGCCGGTCGGGGTCGGCGGCGGTCTCCTCGCCCAGCTCACCGGTCTCGGCCCGCGCGTCCAGGTAGCGGGCGAAGCGCCGGCGCAGCACCTCGGACATGGCGGAGAGGTCGTCGGTGGCGCCCCGCACGATGAACCGCCGGTATTCGCTCTTGCGGGGCAGCCCGTCCTCGAACACGACCATGCTGGCGACCACGTCGGTGCCCTGGATCTGGGAGACGTCGTAGCACTCGATGCGCAACGGCGAGGTGCGCATGGCGAGCGCGTCGGCGATCTCGTCGAGGGCCTGACCGCGGGTCGTCAGGTCACCGGCGCGCTTGAGCTTGTGCCGGGCCAGCGCGTCCTTGGCGTTGCGCTCGACGGTCTCCAGCAACGACCGCTTGTCGCCGCGCTGCGGCACCCGCAGCGACACCCGGCTGCCCCGCCGGGTGGAGAGCCAGTCGGCGAGCGCGTCGGCGTCGGCGGGCAGCTCGGGGACGAGCAGTTCCCGGGGGACGTCGGCCTCACCCTGCTCGCCGCCGTAGACCTGGGTGCAGAAGTGGTGCACGAGGTCGCCGGTGGTCAGCTCCTCGGTCTTCTCCACCACCCAGCCGCGCTGGCCGCGCACCCGACCGTCGCGGACGTGGAAGACCTGCACCGCGGCTTCGAGCGGGTCGTCGGCGAACGCCACCACGTCGGCGTCGGTGCCGTCGCCGAGCACCACGGTCTGCTTCTCCATGGCCCGCCGCAACGCGGCCACGTCGTCGCGCAGCCGGGCGGCCCGCTCGAACTCCAACTGCTCGCTGGCCTCCAGCATGTCCTTCTCCAGCCGACGCACCATGGTGTCGGTGCGCCCGGCCATGAAGTCGCAGAAGCCGTCAACGATCTCCCGGTGGCGCTCCGCGCTGACCGTGCCCACGCACGGCGCCGAGCACTTGCCGATGTAGCCCAGCAGGCAGGGCCGGCCGACCTGGGCGGCCCGCTTGAACACCCCGGAGGAGCAGGTGCGCGCCGGGAAGACCCGCAGCAGCAGGTCGAGCGTCTCGCGGATGGCCCAGGCGTGCGAGTAGGGCCCGAAGTAGCGCACCCCCTTGCGCTTGGCGCCGCGCATCACCTGCAGGCGCGGGTATTCCTCGTCGAGGGTGACCGCCAGGTAGGGGTAGGACTTGTCGTCGCGGTAGCGGACGTTGAACCGCGGGTCGTACTGCTTGATCCAGGTGTATTCCTGCTGGAGCGCCTCGACCTCGGTGGCGACGGTGATCCAGTCGACCGACTCGGCGGTGAAGACCATCTGCCGGGTGCGCTGGTGCAGGTTGACCGGATCGGCGAAGTAGGAGTTGAGCCGGCTGCGCAGGTTGCGCGCCTTGCCGACGTAGATCACCCGGCCGGTGCCGTCGCGGAAGCGGTAGACCCCTGGAGACTCCGGGATGGTGCCGGTCGCGGGACGGTAGGTCGAGGGGTCAGCCACGCGTCAAGCCTAGTCCGCACCCCCGACAACCGGCCGTCGCCGCACCCCGCCCGCGGACGGCGGACGGAGGCGGCGCGGGCGGTCAGGCCAGCGTGATCTGGTCGCCCTCGACCTTGATCTCCTTGCCCGCCAACGGCTTGGTGGCGGGGCCCGCCTTGACCGAGCCGTCGGCGATCGAGAACCTGCTGTTGTGGCAGGTGCAGTTGATGGTGCCGCCGTCGACGTTCGACACCGGGCAGCCCTGGTGCGTGCAGATCGGGTCGAACCCCTTGAACTGGCCGGCCTCGGGCTGGGTGATCACGACGCCCTTGCTGGCGTACACCGCGCCGCCGCCGACCGGGATGTCGGTGGTGCGGGCCAGCGGACCGCTGCTGTCCCGGTTGCCGCCGCCGGCGTCACCGGTCCCGCTGGCGCCCGGTCCGCCGCTGCTCGGGGCCGTCCCCGGCGTCGCCTCGTCGTCGCCGCACCCCGCGAGCACCACGGCCGCGCCGACCGCGCCGGCGCCCGCGAGCAGGGCTCGGCGGCTCTGGGTGACCGGCCCGGTCAGCACCTGATCATCGCTCATCTCCGGCCTCTCTCTCGGCTGTCGCCACCAGTCATGATCCGTGGCCACACTGCGGTACACGCACCACCGTGGTGCACGGTTCATACTGGCGCGTCACGAAATGGGCACCGGCACGGGCCCCGGCGAGCGGGCCGACCGACCGGCCCGCTCGCCGTACGCGTCGGTCAGCGCACGCCCGCCGGCACCTTGCGGGTCCGCGACTTGGTGACGCCGTTGGCCTTGGCCGCCCGGGTGGTGGCCGCCTTGGCGCCCTTGGCCTCGCCGGCCAGCTTGAGGATCGGCCGCAGGAACTCGCCGGTGTGGCTCTCGGCGACCTCGGCGACCTCCTCCGGGGTGCCGGTGGCGAGCACCGTGCCACCCCGGTGGCCACCCTCCGGGCCCATGTCGATCAGCCAGTCGGCCGTCTTGATCACGTCGAGGTTGTGCTCGATGGTGATCACCGTGTTGCCCTTGTCGACCAGGCCCTCCAGCACCATCAGCAGCTTGCGGATGTCCTCGAAGTGCAGGCCGGTGGTGGGCTCGTCGAGCACGTAGACCGTCCGGCCGGTGGAGCGCTTCTGCAGCTCGGAGGCGAGCTTCACGCGCTGCGCCTCCCCGCCGGAGAGCGTCGGCGCCGGCTGGCCGAGCCGCACGTAGCCCAACCCGACGTCGACGAGCGTCTTCAGGTGGCGGTGGATGGCCGGGATGGCGGAGAAGAACTCGGCCGCCTCCTCGATCGGCATGTCCAGCACCTCGGCGACGGTGCGGCCCTTGTAGTGCACCTCCAGCGTCTCCCGGTTGTAGCGGGCGCCCTTGCACACCTCGCACGGGACGTAGACGTCCGGCAGGAAGTTCATCTCGATCTTGATGGTGCCGTCGCCGGAGCACGCCTCGCAGCGCCCGCCCTTGACGTTGAACGAGAACCGGCCCGGGCCGTACCCCCGGACCTTGGCCTCGGTGGTCTCGGCGAAGAGCTTGCGGACGTGGTCCCAGACCCCGGTGTAGGTGGCCGGGTTGGAGCGTGGGGTGCGCCCGATCGGCGACTGGTCCACGCCGACGACCTTGTCCACGTGCTCCAGGCCACTGACCCGGGTGTGCCGGCCGGGCACCAGCCGGGCGCCGTTGATCTGGTTGGCGAGCACCGCGTAGAGGATGTCGTTGACGAGCGTCGACTTGCCCGAGCCGCTGACCCCGGTGACCGCGATGAGCTGGCCCAGCGGAAAGCCGACGGTCAGGTTGCGCAGGTTGTGCTCGCGCGCGCCGTGCACCACCAGCTCGCGCCCCGGCGTCTGCGGCCGGCGGGTGGCCGGGGTCGGGATGGCCCGGCGCCCGGCGAGGTAGGCGCCGGTGACCGACTCGTCGTTGTCGAGCAGCGCCGGCACCGAACCGCTGTGCACGATCTTGCCGCCGTGCTCGCCCGCGCCCGGGCCGATGTCGACGATCCAGTCGGCCACCCGGATGGTGTCCTCGTCGTGCTCGACCACGATCAGCGTGTTGCCCAGCCCGCGCAGCCGCAGCAGCGTCTCGATCAGCCGGTGGTTGTCGCGCTGGTGCAGGCCGATCGACGGCTCGTCGAGCACGTAGAGCACGCCGACCAGACCGGAGCCGATCTGGGTGGCGAGCCGGATGCGCTGCGCCTCGCCGCCGGAGAGCGTGCCGGCCGGCCGGTCCAGGGAGAGGTAGTCCAGGCCGACGTCGAGCAGGAACTTCAGCCGGGCGTTGATCTCCTTGAGCACGCGCTCGGCGATCATCTTCTGCCGGTCGGTCAGCTCGATGCCGGCGAGCAGGTCGGCCGCCTCGCCGACGGAGAGGTTGCAGACCTCGGCGATGCTCTTGCCGGCCAGGGTGACCGCGAGCACCTCCGGCTTGAGCCGGGCGCCCCCGCAGGCCGCGCACGGCACGTCACGCATGTAGCCCTCGTACTTGTCGCGGGACCACTCCGACTCGGTGTCGTTGTGCCGGCGCTCGATCCACTGCACCACGCCCTCGAAGCCGGTGTAGTAGGAGCGCTCGCGGCCGTACTTGTTGCGGTAGCGCACGTGCACCTGGTCGTCGGAGCCGTGCAGGATCGTCTTCTGCGCCCGGGACGGCAGCGCCCGCCACGGCATGTCGACGTCGAAGTGCTGCGCCTCGCCGAGCGCCTCCAGCAGGCGCAGGAAGTATTCCAGGTTGTGCCCGGTGGCCCAGGGCTGGATCGCGCCCTCGCGCAGGGTGCGCTCCGGGTCCGGGATGACCAGTTCCGGGTCGACCTCCTTCTTGGTGCCGAGGCCGGTGCACTCGGGGCAGGCGCCGTAGGGCGCGTTGAAGGAGAAGACCCGGGGTTCCAGGTCCTCGATCGCCAGCGGGTGGTCGTTCGGGCAGGCCAGGTGCTCGGAGTAGCGCCGCTCCCGGGCCGGGTCGTCCTCCGGCAGGTCGACGAAGTCGAGCAGCACCAGGCCGCTGGAGAGGCCGAGCGCGGCCTCGACCGAGTCGGTCAGCCGCTGCTTGGCGCTCGGCTTCACGCTGAGCCGGTCGATCACCACCTCGATGGTGTGCTTCTCCTGCTTCTTGAGCTTCGGCGGCTCGGTCAGCGGGTGCACCACGCCGTCGACCCGGGCCCGGGCGTAGCCCTTGGCCTGCAGCTCGGCGAAGAGGTCGACGTATTCGCCCTTGCGGCCGCGCACCACCGGCGCGAGCACCATGAACTTGGTGCCCTCCGGCATGGCGAGCACCCGGTCGACGATCTGCTGCGGGCTCTGCTTGGAGATCCGCTCGCCGCAGATCGGGCAGTGCGGCTCGCCGATGCGGGCGAAGAGCAGGCGGAGGTAGTCGTAGACCTCGGTGATGGTGCCGACCGTGGAACGGGGGTTGCGGGAGGTCGACTTCTGGTCGATGGAGACCGCGGGGCTCAGGCCCTCGATGAAGTCGACGTCGGGCTTGTCCATCTGGCCGAGGAACTGCCGGGCGTACGACGACAGCGACTCGACGTAGCGGCGCTGCCCCTCGGCGAAGATGGTGTCGAACGCCAGGCTCGACTTGCCCGAACCGGAGAGCCCGGTGAAGACGATCAGGGCGTCCCGGGGCAGGTCGAGACTGACGTCACGCAGGTTGTGCTCGCGCGCGCCACGGATGATCAGACGGTCGGCCACGGTGCGTGTGCTCCCGGAAGAAGAATGTGAGGCGAAGTCTGTTTTTCATGAGTTGCCGGAGCGGTTTCCCGTAGTCGCAATGCGCAGGGAAAGCGCCCCGGCAACTCTAGCCCCGAGGTGTGACAACTTCCGTGGCGCGCACATTCCCCCAGCTCAGGACGCGCCGGGAGCGGGCGGGGTCGCCGGACGCCCGGCGCGTCGCCGCCCGCCCCGCCAGCCGCCCCGCCGCTCGGCGGCCAGCCGGACCGCGCGCCGGCCGCTCTCGTACGCGATCTCCCGCTGCAACCGCCGCAAACTTCCCCAGCGGCGCGCCGACAGCTCGCCCCGGTCCAGCGCGTCCCGCACCGCGCAGGCCGGCTCGGCGTCGTGCGCGCAGTCGGCGTACCGGCAGCCGGCGGCCAGCTCCGCGATGTCGGCGAACGCCCGGTCCAGCCCGGCGGCGCCGTCGAGCAGGCCGACCGCCCGTACGCCTGGGGTGTCCAGCACCGCTCCCCCGCCGGGCAGCGGCACCAGCGCCCGCCAGGTGGTGGTGTGCCGGCCCTTGCCGTCGACCCGGCGGATCGCCTGGGTGGGCATCACCTCCGCCCCGGCCAGCGCGTTGACCAGGCTCGACTTGCCGGCGCCGGAGGGGCCGAGCAGGCCCAGCGTGCGGCCCGGGGCGACGTGCCGGCGCAGCGGCGCCAGGCCGGTGCCCCGCTCGGCGCTGACCGGCAGCACCGGCACCCCGGGAGCCAGCTCGGCCAGGTGCCGGGCCACCGCTGCCGGGTCGGCGGCCAGGTCGGCCTTGGTGAGCAGCACCAGCGGCTCGGCTCCCGACTCGTGTACCAGGGAGAGCAGCCGCTCGATCCGGGCGGCGTCCGGCGCCGGGTGCACCGGCTCGACCACCGCGGCGGCGTCGACGTTGGCGGCCAGCACCTGGCCGCTGGCGTCCTTGCCGGCGGTGCGCCGCACCAGCGCGGTGCGCCGGGGCAGCACCGCCTCCACGGTCACCGGGCCGTCCGGCCAGGTGGCGAGCTGCACCCAGTCGCCCGCGCAGGGCAGCGCGGTCAGGTCGCGGGCCGCCGCCGCGAGCACGCCGCCGCCGAGGCTGGCCCGTACCGGGCCCTCCGGGCGCAGCACCGTGCACACGCCGCGGTCCACCCGGGCCACCCGCCCGGGTCGGTCGTCGAATCGTCGGTCGAGGTGGTCCGCCCAGTCGGCGTCCCAGCCGAGGGCGGTCAGGTCGAGGGTCATGGGGTCCTCATCGGTGTCGTGGAAGTGCGGGGCGGAACACGCGCTGCGACCGGCATGCCCACCACCTCCCTCCCGGCGCCGCGACCCGAACGTGTCGGCCCCGACGGTAAGGGGCGCGCCGACGCGCCGAAAGCGATTTCCCCGGCGGCGCGCCGCGCCCCGGCCCGCTACTGTCGAACCCGATGACGACTGATCCCCTGCTGCTGACCGGCGAGCTGGCCGCGGCCAACGACCGGCTGCTGCGTACCGTGACCGGCCTGACCGCCGCGGACGTCGCGGCGCCGTCGCCGCTGCCGGGTTGGACCCGCGCGCACGTGCTCACCCACCTGGCCCGCAACGCCGACGGCTTCGTCAACCTGCTCACCTCCGCGCGCACCGGCGAGTCGATCCCGATGTACGCGTCGCTGGACGCCCGCGCCGCCGACATCGAGGCGGGCGCCGGCCGGGGTCCCGCCGACCTGCTGGACGACCTGCGTCGCAGCGGCCAGCGGTTCGACGCGGCGGTGGCGCAGATGCCCGCCGAGGCGTGGGGCGCCACGGTGCAGACCCGGCGCGGCCCGTGGCCGGCGGCGCTGCTGGTCTGGGGCCGGTTGCGCGAGGTCGAGGTGCACCACGTCGACCTGGCCGCCGGCTACCGGCCGGCGGACTGGCCGGAGGCGTTCGCCCAACGGCTGCTGCACGAGGTGACGAACGGCCTGGCCGACAACCCCGGCGCGCCGGCCATGGTGTTGCGCGTCGAGGGCGGCGCGCACGAACTCGTCGTGGGCGACCCCGAGGGGGCGCCCACGATCACCGGCCCCGCGCCGGAACTCGCTGCCTGGCTGACCGGCCGGGGCACGGGCGAGCTGCTCACCGTCGACCCCGACGGCCCCCTGCCGACTCCACCGGAATGGATCTGAACGCCGTCATGACCTACACCGGAGACGTCACGCCCGGCGGCCCGCCGGCCGTACGCGAGCTCGACCGGCTCACCGTCAGCAAGCTGTCGGTGGGCCCGATGGACAACAACGCCTACCTGCTGCGCTGCCACGCCACCGGCGACCAGTTGCTCGTCGACGCCGCCAACGAGGCGCCCCGCCTGCTGGAGCTGATCGGCGACGGCGGGCTGGCGACGGTGGTCACCACCCACCGGCACATGGACCACTGGGTCGCGCTAGAGGAGGTCGTGGCCAAGACCGGCGCCCGCGCGCTGGTGCACGCCGACGACGCCGAGGGCCTGCCGATCGCCGCCGAGGCGCTGCGCGAGGGCGACACCGTCGCCGTCGGCGACTGCGAGCTGGAGGTGATCCACCTGCGCGGGCACACCCCGGGGTCGATCGCGCTGCTCTACCGCGACCCGGCCGGCACCCCGCACCTCTTCACCGGCGACTCGCTCTTCCCCGGCGGCGTGGGCAACACCGACCAGGACCCGGAGCGCTTCGGCCAGCTCATCGACGACGTCGAGGCGAGGATCTTCGACCGGCTGCCGGACGAGACCTGGTTCTACCCGGGCCACGGCAAGGACAGCACGCTCGGCGCGGAGCGGCCCGCCGTGCCGCAGTGGCGGGCGCGCGGCTGGTGACCGTGCCGGGCCCGGCCTCCCCCGTGGCGGCCGGGCCCGGCCCGTTCAGCCGGTCACCGCGCGCAACCGGCGGCGGGTGCCGAGCAGCACCGGGCCGGCGAGCAGCAGCCCGACCGCCATGGTGAGCACCGTCGGGTCGAGCGCGCCGGGCAGCAGCCCGGTGAGCGCCCGCGCGGCCAGCCCGAGCGCCACGTAGAGCCCGGCCCAGGCGGTGGCGCCGAGCGCCGCGCAGGCCACGAACCGCCGGTACGGCATCCGCAGCCCGCCGGCGGCCAGCGGCAGCAACGCGTTGAACACCGGCAGGAACGGCGCCACCAGCACGATCCGCCCGCCGCCGCGACGCAGCAGCGTCTCGGCGGCCGCCCAGCGGGACTCGCCGATCCAGTCGCCCAGCCGGCCCCGGCGCAGCCGCCCGCCCCAGAGCCGGCCGGGCGAGGAAGCTCAGCGACCACCCGGCCACGCAGCCGGCGACCACGACCGCGACGGTGACCAGGCCACCGACCGGCCGCCCGGTGCCGACCGCGGCCAGGACCGCGGCGTCGCCGGGCACCAGCACCCCGAGCAGCGGTACGGCGTCGGCGAGCATCACCGCGCCCAGCAGCCCCATCAGCAGTGTGGTGGGCAGCTGCCCGAACTGGGCGAGGAGATCCGTCATGCCTGGCACGCTATGCCCGCTCGGCCGTCCGGGACATCGGGCGTGATCCCCCACACGCCCCCGAGACCGCATCCGGCGGATTCCCCGAGGGTCAGCGTGGACGCAGCACCTGCACCCGGCGCACCGGGGAGTCGACGGCGGGCTCGGTGGTGGGCACCGGGTAGCTGGCCACCAGCTCCAGCCCGTCCGGCGGCAGGTGCCCCCGGTCCGGGTCGCCGAGGAGCACCTCGACACCCCGGTCGGCGCAGCGCCGCAGGTAGGGCAGGACCCGGGCGGCCAGGTCCGCGTCGTAGAGGACGTCGCCGGCCACCAGCAGGTCGGCGCCGGCCACGCCGTCGAGCAGGTCGTCGCCGTCGGCGGTGACCCGGACCCGGTTCGCCCGGGCGTTGACGGTCACGGCGGCCAGCGCGTACGGGTCGACGTCGTTGGCCATCACGTCGTCGGCGCCGGCCAGCGCGGCGGCGATGGCCACCAGTCCCGAGCCGGCGGCCAGGTCGAGCACGCGCCGCCCGGCGGCGAGTTCGGGGTGGTCGAGCAGGTGCCGGGCCAGCGCCTGCCCGCCGGCCCAGACGGAGGCCCAGTACGGCGGCGGAAGCGACCGGCCGGCGGCGGCCTCCATCCGGGCCCACCAGAGGATGGCGTCCTCGGCCAGGTGCAACCGCACCTCGGGGACGAACGGCGCGGCCATCAGGCGCAGCCGGTCCGGGCCCGCCCCGGGCGCCGTGATCTCCCGTTCCAGGTCGGTCAGCGCCGTCGGAGTGCTCATCGGGGCAAGCATGCCGCGCCCCGGCGGCCGGCGGCGGCATTTCCGGCGCCTAGGTATTCGCGTGCCACGCCGGCACTTCCGGCAGCGGATCCGGGTCGGGGCGGTTATCGTCGGACAGGTACAGGGCGATCACCGGCCGCGGGCCGGGGCTCACCCGCATTGAACAGGGAGAGACGCATGGCAACCGGCACGGTCAAGTGGTTCAACTCGGAAAAGGGCTTCGGCTTCATCGAGCAGGACGGCGGAGGCCCGGACGTGTTCGTCCACTACTCGGCCATCCAGAGCAATGGCTACCGCGAGCTGAACGAGGGCCAGAAGGTCGAGTTCGAGGTGACGCAGGGCCAGAAGGGCCCGCAGGCGGACAACGTTCGTCCGATGTGACGATGTGCCGGTGGCGGCGGTCGGTTCCCGACCGCCGCCGCAGCGCGCTACCCGACGGGCGTCGCCGGCAGGTTTCGGCGCCGGCGTAGCGGCCCGACCATCAGCAGCAGCGGGGTCAGCGCCAGCCAGGCGGTCATCACCCGGATCGCCCCGGCCGGCCCCCACGCCGCGCCCAGCGCGCCGGCCACCAGCGCGGCGAGCGGGATGGTGCCGTAGTTGAGCAACTGCATGCTCACGGTGACCCGGCCGAGCAGCCGGTGCGGCGTGTAGGTCTGCCGGAAGCTCCCCTTCACCACGTTGCCGATCGCCACGCCCAGGCTCACCAGCGCGCCGCCGAGCACCAGCCAGGCGGTCCGCGCGCCCGGGCCGGCGAGCGGGATCAGCAGTGCGGGCGGGCCGGTCAGCGCGCCGGCGAGCAGCAGCGCGCGGGCGCTGCCGACCCGGCGGGCCAGCGGGGCGGCCAGCGCCGCCCCGACCACCCCGCCGAGGCTGGCCAGTCCGATCAGGAGGCCGACCAGCCCGGCCGGCAGCTCCGCCGAGCGGACCAGGAAGACGACAAGCACCGCCTGGTAGCCGGTGAGCCCGATGTTGCTGGCCGCGCCGAACACCGTCAGCACCCGCAGGTACGGGTCCCGGGTGACGAAGCGCAGCCCGTCGGCCACCTCCCGGCGCATCGACGCGGTCGGCGAGGGGCGGCGCGGCCGGGGTTCGACCGCCCGGATGCGGTGCAGGCACAGCGCCGACACCAGGAAGCTCACCGCGTCCAGCGCCACGGCGGTCACCGCTCCGGCGAGTTGCGCGATCAGGCCGGCCAGGCCGGGGCCGAGCAGGTAGCTCGCGGTCTGCGTGGCGTGCAGCCGGGAGTTGGCCGGCGGCACCTGCTCGGGCGGCAGCAGGGTGGGCAGGTAGACCTGGTCGGCGGTCTCGAAGAAGACCCGGGCCAGCCCGGCGCCGAGCGCGACGGCCAGCAGGTGCCCGACGGTGAGCAGGTCCAGCAGCGCGGCCAGCGGGACGCTGGCGAACAACGCGGCGGCGCACAGGTCGGCGGCGATCATCACGGGGCGGCGGCGGACCCGGTCGACCCAGGCGCCGACCGGCAGACCGGCGAGCAGCCAGGGCAGCCAGGCCGCGGCGGTCAGCACCGCCACCTGGAACGTGCTGGCGTCCAGCACCGCCACGGCGACCAGCGGCAACGCCACGGTGGTCATGTTGCTGCCCACCGCGCTGATCGTGTGCCCGGTCCAGAGCAGCCGGAAGTCGCGGTGCCGGAACAGCCCGCCGGGCGGCGCGACGGCCTGCGGCGCGGGCGCGGCGGCCGGGGCGGTCACGGCCGGCCCGGGACGCCGTGGGCGAACACGAAGACCGGCTCCCGGGTCTGTCCGTCGTCGGGGACGGCGCGGTCCGCCCACCGCATGAGCAGCGCGACGACCTCGCCGCTGAGCTGGGCCAGCTCGTCCGGGGTCAGGTGCAGCCAGTGGTCGGTGCTGAACGGCCCGTCGCCCCAGGCGGCGTGGGCCTCCTCCCCGGCGGCATGCCAGGCCCGCACCAGCTCGGCGTGGCGCTCCAGGTTGAGCGAGCTGGCCGCGTCGGCCACCACCCGGGCGGACGGGTCGTCGTCGAAGTCGGTGTTGGACCAGCGGACTCCCCTGCTCCGGGGCTTCCACCAGCGCTCGCGGCGGTCGCGGGCCAGCTCGGGCGCCTCGACCAGCAGGTCGGCGCCGGCCAGCACCTTGAGGTGGTGGCTCACGTTCGCCGGGGACTGGTCGGTGCGCTCGGCGAGCATCCCGACGGTGCAGGGGCCGTAGACCTTGAGCACGTCCATGAGCCGGCGGCGGAGCGGGTGGGCGAGCGCGGCGAGCACCCGCGAGTCGGTGACCTGTCGGACCGTGGGCTGTTCCATGGGCCCGAGTCTGACATCCGCAAGAGATGTTGCGCAACACTCATTGCGGAACACTTGTTGCGGAAATCCGGCGCCCCGGCGTCGCGACGCTGCAGTCGTCGCGACGCCGGCGGATCAGGCGGTGAGCCGCCGGGACAACTCGTCGGCGACGTTCCGGGCGATCTGCGGCGGGATCGCCGCGGCGATCTTCTCCGGCGGCAACCCGGCCAGGACGCCGGTGATGATCTGCTGCTCGTCGGTGAAGTCCTTACCGGACAACGCGTTCACCTGGGCCACCAGCGCCGGCCAGCCCTGCAGCATCGTCAGCATCTGCTGCAACGGCGAGTTCGCCGCCGGCTGAGTGATCAGGCCGGTGGTGTTGGCCGGCGAGATCAGCCAGTTACGCAGGTTCTGCAGGTCGGCGAAGACGTCGCCGACGGTACGACTGGACGAGCCGGTGTCGCGCACGAGCTTGTCGGTCTGTTCCATCTCGGGCTCCGGTTTCGGTGGGGCGATCAGGCCGATCGCGGTGAGGTAGCGGCGGAACAGCGGGGTCTGGTCCCGGCCCGCCTTCGTCGAGTCGCGGAAGAAGCTGATGTGCGTGTGGTAGAGGTGGCTGCTGTCGCCTGTGGTGCGCTTGCCCAACCGGTCCCACCGCCGCACGGTGCGGCCGTCCGGGGAGTAGATGATCTCCCGGATGTCCCGGGAGTCGGTCGCGTTCGCCGCACACTGCGCCACCAGCCAGGTGGAGAACGTGCGCAGCGTGTGGGTGGCCCCGCCGGAGCGGACCGAGAACGTCCCCACGTCCAGTGCGGACGCGTACAACGTCAACCCGGAGCGGTCCCGGGTGGACTCCACCACCGAGTAGTCGTTGGTGACCACCCGGTCCGAGCCGCAGTGGTAGCCGCCCCGGTGGCTGGGATCACCGACGATGCCGACCTCCGCCGGCTCGAGGTCGGAGTCCCGGACGACGTTCTTGTCGACGTTGAGATAGGCGAGCAACAGGGTGCGGACGGCCAGCAGGTTTGCCGGGGCCGACGTCATGGCAGATCCCCTCCGATCGATGGCCGGCACGGGCACTGCAGTCACGACGCGTGATGAGGTGAGATCTGCGGACGCGCCCCTACCGGATGACTGCACGACAACGGGCACTTGCCTGAAGACTATCCCCCGTTCGGGGAAATGCCCAGGTCAAGGCCAAGATTTGCGATTATCTGCCCGGAGTGGACGACGCCGGCACGAGCGGCAGGAGCACCGCCGACGGGTGCGCGGGGTCGTGCAGCACCTCCCGCCAACCGGCACGGAGTGTGACGGCGGTGCCGAGCGGCTCGCCGGTGCCGGGATTGCGGGCGTACCTCGGGTGGGCGCCGCCGGAGACCTGCAGCCGCAACCGGTGCCCCGGGGCGAACCGGTGGGCGGCCGGCCAGAGCGCGACCGGCACCCGGAGCACGCCGGACCCGTCGGCCGGGAACCGTCCCGGCTCGACCCGGACCAGGCCGTCGCACACGTTCCAGGACCGTCCGCCGCGGTCCACGTCGCACAGCCGCACGAACACGTCCAGGTAGGACAGCTCGCTGCGCAGGTGGATCTCGGCGTGCACCGGCCCGAGCACCTCCACCGGCTCGCGCAGCGGGTCGGTGGTGTAGGTCAGCACGTCCGGCCGGGACTCCACCGCGCGGTTGTCCACCGCGCCCGCCCGCTGGGCGACAAGCAGCGGCCCGCCCAGCGACGGGGTCGGGTCGGCCGGGTCGTACCGGATCCGGTCCGGCCCGCCGCCGACCGGCGGGGCGGGGTCGAGGCCACCGTCGGGTTGCAGGTGCCAGCGCGTCACCGTGGCCGGCGGCGGCCAGTCCGGCAGGTCCCGCCAGCCGCCCCCGACGCCGCCGATGTGCACCCGCACCGGAGCCCGGGGCGGCACGGGCCGGCCGGCCAGGTGTTCGGCGAACCAGTCCAGACCCTCCCGCAGGGACGCGACCAGCAGCCCGGGGCTGCCGTGGGTCCACGGTCCGACAGTCAACGTCGGGCGGGCACCGGCGGCCCGCAGCCGCGTGTAGTCGTCGAGCTGGGCCGGCAGGAAGATGTCCTGCCAGCCGCTGACCATGGCGACCGGCGCGCGCACCTCGTCGATCCGGTCGCCGAACACCCGGGCCCGCCAGTAGTCGGCGCCCGGGGTGTGGTGGCGCAGCCACTCCTGGAAGAACGGCACCGTCACGCCGGTGGCGACCCGGTCCGCCTCGACCAGCGGCAGGTGGGTCAACGCCCGCACCAGCCGGGGCTGGCCCCGTTTCAGCTCCCACTGCCGGGCCAGCCAGGGCACGGTCTGCGCCTGGAGCAGCTCGGCCCAGGTCAGCACCGTGTCCAGCGCGAAGGACTCCCCCGCGTACGTCGAGTCGCGGGTGGCCGAGGCGGTCACCACCGCGACCATCGCGCGCAGCTCGTCACCGGCCTCGGCGGCCAGCGCCCACTGCACGAAGCCCTGGTAGCTGGCGCCGAACATGCCGAACGCGCCGGTCCACCACCGCTGGCGGCGCAGCCAGTCGAGGGTGTCCAGGCCGTCGTCTCGCTCGTGCACCAGCGGGGCGAACGCGCCCCCGGAGCCGTACGTGCCGCGGCAGGACTGGATCACCACGTGGAAGCCGCGCTCGGCGACCAGCAGGCCGAGCAGTCGGACCGGCCCACCCCGCCCGTACGGGGTGCGAATCAGCACGCAGGGCGCGCCGGGCAGGTCGGGCGCGTAGTGGTCGGTGCGCAGGGTGGTCCCGTCGCGGACCCGTACCGGGATGTCGCGGGTGACAGTGATCCGGCCCGTGCGGGCGGCGGGCAGTCGCAACGCCGCCGCGGCGAGCCGGGTGACCAGGCGCACGGTCAGTGGTCGCCGGCCGGCTCGGCGGCGCCGCGGGCGGCGCGCACCTCGTCCCGGTGTGCCCGCATGCTGTGCACCATCTCGCCCATGAACCGGTGCACCACGGCCAGCTCGTCGTCGGTGAACCGGCCCATCACCTCGTCGGTGCGCCGGCCCAGCGGCCCGAAGAAGCTCTGGGCCAGGGTGGCGCCCCGGTCGGCGTAGTGCAGCAGGATCTTGCGACGGTCGGCGGTGTCCCGGTCGCGCCGGATGTGCCCGGCGCGCTCCAGCCGGTCGACGAGCGCGGTGACCGAACCGGACGAGAGGTTGAGCACGTCGCCGAGCCGGCCGGGGGTGATCGGGTCGCCCACCAGCTCGGCCTCCATCACCGCGATCAGCGCCTGCAGGTCGGTGGGGTTGAGCCCGTGCAGGCTGGCGAACGCGTGCCCGACGTGCTGCGCGTCCGCGGAGTAGCGACGCAGGTCGTTGGTGATCTCGGCGACCAGGCGCCCCCGCGGGTCGTCCCGTCGCCGGTACATGCCGTGCCCCGTCACCGCTCGCCGCCACCCCCTGCCCGGTCCGGTTGCAGCATAGAGCCTGCCCGGATAATCTCGCTCATCAAGATACTCGGCCAGCGAGAATCATTCGCCCCAAGGCATGTGAGGCCTGACGATGTCACTGTTCACCCGCGTCGCCCGAGGCCGGTTGGCCGCCTGGCTCACCGTGGTCGCAGCGCTCGTCGTCGGCGCGGTCGTCTTCGGTCTACCCACGCCGGACAATCCCCAACCGGTCTCCGCCACCGGCCTGTCCGTGCAGTGGCAGTCGACCCAGGTCGAGCGGCTCCAGGACCAGCTCCCCTCCCGCGACACCCAGCCCGCGCTGGTGGTGGTCAGCCGCGCCGACCGGGCCCCGCTGAGCACCGCCGACCGCAGCGCGCTGGACGGCGCGGCCGGTAGGCTCGGCGCGCTCGCCGTCGGCGGCCGGGTCGCCCCGGCCCAGCTCTCCCCGGACGGCACGGTGGCCCTGGTCGCGGTGCCGCTGTCCACCGCCGGCGACCAGCAGGCCGTGGTCGACGAGGTGGTCAAGGTCCGCGACGCGGTGGCCGACCTGCCCGACGACCTGACCGTCGAGGTCACCGGTGGACCCGCCTTCACCGCCGACCTGAGCAAGGTGTTCCAGGGCGCCGACACCACGCTGCTGCTGGTCACCGCCGCGGTCGTCGCGCTGCTGCTGCTCGTCACCTACCGCAGCCCGTTCCTGTGGCTCGTGCCGCTGCTGGTGGTCGCCGCCGCCGAGCAGTTCACCCTGCGCACGGTGGAGACCGTCGTGCCCGCACTGGGGATCTACCTGCCCAGCGGCCAGGTCACCGGCATCGCCAGCGTGCTCGTCTTCGGCGCGGCCACCGACTACGCCCTGCTGCTCATCGCCCGCTACCGGGAGGAGCTGCGCCGCGAGGAGAACCGGTTCACCGCCATGCGGGCCGCCCTGCGCCGGACCGCCGAGCCGATCCTGGCCAGCGGCGGCACCGTCGTGCTCGGCGTGCTCACGCTGCTGCTGTCGGAGCAGGAGACCAACCGGGCGCTCGCAGTGGCCTGCGCGATCGGCGTCGTCTTCGCCATGCTCTCCGCCCTGTTCGTGCTTCCCGCCGCGCTGGTGCTCTTCGGCCGCGGCCTGTTCTGGCCCTTCGTCCCGAAGGTCGGCAGCGCCGCACGCGAGGGCCGGCTGTGGGGTCGCCTCGGCGAGCTGGTCGTCCGCCGGCCGCTGCCGGTAGCGGTGCTCGCCACCCTGCTGCTCGCCGGTCTCGCCCTGGGCGGCCTGGGCATCCGCACCGGCCTGTCCGAGACCGAGCAGTTCCGGGAGCGCCCCGAGGCCGTGACCGGCGCGGAGACCCTGGCGCGGGCCTTCCCGGCCGGCAGCACCCAGCCGGTCGCCGTGCTCACCAACCCCCAGGCGGCACCGGCGGTGCTCGCCGCCGCCACCGCGGTCGACGGCGTCGCCTCGGCCCGGCCGAGCACCGCCGGTGACCGGATCGCCCAGGTCGACGTGGTGCTGACCGCCGAGCCCGGGACCGCCGCCTCCGACCGCGCGGTCGTGGCGCTGCGCGACGCGGTGTCCGCCGTGCCGAACTCCGCGCCGCCCACCGTCGACGGCGCCGACGCCCCCGACGGCGCCCTGGTCGGCGGCACCGTGGCCGCCACCTACGACTCGGCGCAGGCCAACACCAAGGACCTGCGGCTGATCCTGCCGATCATCCTGCTGCTGGTCGGCGCCGTGCTGGTGCTGCTGCTGCGTGGCCTACTCGCCCCGCTGCTGCTGGTGCTGACCGTCATCGCGTCGTTCTTCGCCAGCCTCGGCGCGGCCTGGCTGATCTTCGACCACGTGCTGGACTTCCCGGCGCTGGACAGCGGCGTGCTGCTGCTGGCCTTCGTCTTCCTGGTCGCGCTCGGCGTGGACTACAACATCTTCCTGGTCACCCGCGCCCGTGAGGACGCCCGCCGCACCGGCACCCGCGACGGCATGCTGTCGGCGCTACGGGTCACCGGCGGCGTCATCACCAGCGCCGGCGTGCTGCTGGCCGCGGTCTTCGCGGTGCTGGGCGTGCTGCCGCTGATCACGCTCACCCAGATCGGGATCATCGTCTGCGTCGGCGTGCTGCTCGACACGCTGCTGGTGCGCACCGTGCTGGTGCCGGCGCTGGCGTTCCTGCTCGGCGACCGGTTCTGGTGGCCGGGCAAGATCACTCGCGAGCCCGACGCCCCCGCCGAGGCGGCCGACACGCCGGCCGAGCCGGTCACCGCCCGGGACTGACCCCGTCGGCCGGGGGCGGCGTGTCGCCGCCCCCGGCCGGTCGGAGTCAGAACGCCAGGCACTCGCAGCTGGTCATCAGCTCACGCACGTTGTAGACGTACTGCGGGTTGGGGACGGCCAGCGGCTTCCCCTCCCGGGCCACCGCGGCGTGCCCGAAGTTATACGCCGAGATCACGGCGTTGAGCAGGCAGGAGTTCAACTCGGCGGAGCACAGCGAGGCGTCGAGCCGGTAGTCCGACTCGAAGTACATGTCACCGATGTACTTGGTCAGCCACGCCAGGTAGGTGCCGCCCAGGTAGGCGTTGTCCCGATAGTCGTCGACGTCGTAGGACTGCTCGAACCGCTGGTTCATCCACTCGGCGGTGGCCGGCATGACCTGCATCAGCCCGACGCCTGTGTCGCAGGCGTAGATGTTCGACTGCCAGCCGCTCTCCTGCCAGGCGGTGGCCTTCATCAGGGCCGACGGGATGCGGATGTCCGGCGCCGAGGTGGGCCAGTAGGTGCGCGCCGCGGCGTCGGCGAGCGCCTGCTTCACCTGACCACGACTTGCCTTGGTGCCCTTGTAGCTCGGCTTGCAGCCGCTGGCCGGCGGCTTCGGCGCCGGCGGCACCCGGGTCTCGGTCGGCGGCTTCGGCCGCGCCAGCGGCGCGGTGGACGTGCGCGACGGCTTCGGCCGGGGCTTCGCGCTCGCCGACGCCGACGGGCTGGGCCGCCCGCCCATCGCCTCGACCCCCGGTGGCTCCTCGCTCGGCGCGTCGGCCGGCTCCTCCGCCGCGGGATCCTCGACCGGCGCGGCGGTGGGCAGCTCCGCCGCCACCCCCCGCACCGGTGGCTCCTCGTCGCCGCACCCGGTCACCGCCCCCGCCGCCAGCAGCGCCACCACCGCAGCCGCGGCCAACCGGCCGACTCCTCGCCGCATCGAACCTCCCCGTGGTTCCGTCGGCGCACCCTAACAGGCATCGACGGGTCAGCGTGGTCCCCGCGACGTCGGCCGGCGCTCCCGGGGCCGCGGCGGGCCCTCCCCCGGCTCCGCCCCGGCCGCACCGGCGTCCCCGACCTCCGGGCCGGCCCCCTCGCGGCCGGTGGTCGGGCCGGACCGGGCGGCGGCGAGCGGGTGCGCGCCGGCGGCGACCGCTGGGCCGGTGACCGCCACCCGCTCCCGGGTCGCCCACGCGACCACGAACACGGTGGTCCACGCGGCGCCGAGCAGCACCGACGAGGCGGTGCCGGTGACCGTGCTCCAGCCCAGATAGAGCCGGGCCCCGGCGGCCGCGACCACGCCGGCCGAGGCGACCGTCCAGACGGCCACCGCGACCGGCCACCGCGCCCCGCGCGCCAGCAGCCACGCCAGCGTGCCGAAGCTCGCCGTCACCACCGCGTTCTGGCCCGGGAACAGGTCCCGCGCCCGGTCCGGGCCGCCCGGGCCGGTCAGGTCGGTGACCAGCACCAGCAGCACCAGCGGCACGGCGGCGCCGACCGTGCCGACCACACCGAGCAGGTCGGCGCGCCAGGGCCGCTGCCGCCTGGCGACCACCGCCGCCACCACGGCCACCGCGGTGATCAGCACCCAGCCGCGCAACACCGACACCGCGCCCAGGGCCGCGTCGGCCACCCCTCGGGTACGCCGGGCGGCGAACCAGTCGGCGGCCAGCCCGTCGAGCACCCCGAGGCCGCTGTGCCGGACCACCGCCGCCAGCAACGCGGCCACCCCCAGCCCCAGGGCGAACAGCAGCGCCAGCCCGAGCGCCAGGTTGATCAACAGCGTCCAGACCGGGCCGACCCGCATCCCGACCAGGAAGAACAGCACCCCGTAGCGGGACCGCAGCCAGCGCAGCGGCGGCAGCGCGGCGGCGCGGACCGCCAGCGCCCGCACCGGATCCGGGTTACGCCCCAGCCAGCGGCCGGCGAGCACCACGCCGAGCAGGCACACCAGCAGCACCAGCACCGCGCCGGTGGCCCGCCCCAGCAGTTTCGACACCCGCTCGTACGACTCGCCGGCCAGGTAGCCGGCCAGCACCGAGGCACCGACCCAGCTCACCACCCCGGCCAGGTTCCACGGCGCGAACCGCCGGTACGGCAACCCACCCCCACCGGCCAGCCGGGGCGCCAGCGTCCGGGCGAACGCGATCCAGCGCGCGGCCAGCACGCCCCGCCCGCCGAGGCGGTCCAGCAACTCCTCGGCACGCCGCCACCGGTGCGGCCCGATCCGGGCCCCGAGCCCGGAGGCGCGCAGTCGTGGCCCGTACCGCCGCCCGGCGCGGTAGGCGAGTGTGTCTCCGATCACGGCGGCGGCCGTCATGGCCAGCAGCGCGGGGGCGAGCCGTAGCGTCCCCGCGTACGCTAGGAAGCCGACCAGCAGCAGGGTCGCCTCGCCCGGCACCAGCAGCCCGAAGATCACCGCGGTCTCACCCGCGACGATCGTCGCGGCGATCAGGTAGATCAGCAGGGGCGGCAGCCCCTGCAGCCAGTTCAGCAGGTCAGGCATTCGGCACCCCGCACGGGAGCCAGCATGCCAGTCGCTGCACCGGTCGGCCCAGCACTTTCGACACAGATCCGGGCCATCTCGGGGTGACCCCGAGGCGCGCCCCGGCAACCGCAGACAGGAGTATGGAGGGTATGCAGCTTCGCACCGACCTCCGCAACGTCGCCATCATCGCCCACGTCGACCACGGCAAGACGACCCTGGTCGACGCCATGTTGCGGCAGGCCGGCGCCTACGGCGCCCGCGGCGAGGACACCGAGCGGGTCATGGACTCGATGGACCTCGAGCGGGAGAAGGGCATCACCATCCTCGCCAAGAACACCGGCGTGCGATACCTGCCGGCGGACGGCGATCCGGTCACCATCAACATCATCGACACCCCCGGCCACGCCGACTTCGGTGGTGAGGTCGAGCGCGGCCTGACCATGGTCGACGGCGTGGTGCTGCTGGTCGACGCCAGCGAGGGCCCCCTGCCGCAGACCCGGTTCGTGCTCCGCAAGGCGCTGCGCGCCCGAATGCCGATCATCCTGGTGATCAACAAGGTGGACCGCCCGGACGCCCGGATCAAGGAGGTCGTGGACGACACCTACGAGCTCTTCCTCGACCTGGACGCCGACGAGGAGCAGATCGACTTCCCGATCGTCTACGCCTGCGCCCGCGACGGCATCGCCTCGCTGACCCAGCCGGCCGACGGCGCGGTCCCGGACGACAGCACCAGCCTGGAGCCGCTGTTCCGCACCCTGCTGGACACCATCCCGGCGCCCGCGTTCGAGGAGGACGCGCCGCTTCAGGCGCACGTCACCAACCTCGACGCCTCGCCGTTCCTGGGCCGGCTCGCGCTGTGCCGGGTCCGGCAGGGCACGATCAGCAAGGGCCAGACCGTGGCCTGGTGCCGCACCGACGGCAGCACCCAGCGGGTCCGCATCTCCGAGCTGCTGATGACCGAGGGCCTGGAGCGCAAGCCCGCCGAGTCCGCCGGTCCGGGCGACATCATCGCCGTCGCCGGCATCCCGGAGATCATGATCGGCGAGACCCTCGCCGACGCCGAGAACCCGATCCCGCTGCCGCTGATCACGGTGGACGAGCCGGCCATCTCGATGACCATCGGCACCAACACCTCGCCGCTTGTCGGCCGGGTCAAGGGCGCCAAGGTCACCGCCCGGATGGTCAAGGACCGGCTGGACAAGGAGCTGGTCGGCAACGTCTCGCTGCGGGTCCTGCCCACCGAGCGCCCGGACGCCTGGGAGGTGCAGGGCCGCGGCGAGCTGGCGCTGGCCATCCTGGTGGAGCAGATGCGCCGCGAGTCCTACGAGCTGACCGTCGGCAAGCCGCAGGTGGTCACCCGGGAGATCGACGGGAAGACTTGCGAGCCGGTCGAGCGGCTGACCATCGACTCCCCCGAGGAGTACCTGGGCGCGATCACCCAGCTCCTGGCCACCCGCAAGGGCCGGATGGAGCAGCTGGTCAACCACGGCACCGGCTGGATCCGGATGGAGTGGCTGGTCCCGGCGCGCGGCCTGATCGGCTTCCGCACCGAGTTCCTCACCGACACCCGGGGCACCGGCATCCTGCACCACGTCTTCGAGTCGTACGAGCCGTGGTTCGGCGAGCTGCGGACCCGCCAGAACGGGTCGCTGGTCGCCGACCGGGCCGGCGCGGTCACCTCGTTCGCCATGATCAACCTGCAGGAGCGCGGCCAGCTCTTCGTCGAGCCGACCACCGAGGTGTACGAGGGCATGATCGTCGGGGAGAACTCCCGCTCCGACGACATGGACGTCAACATCACCAAGGAGAAGAAGCTCACCAACATGCGGGCGTCGACCTCCGACGAGACCGAGAAGCTGATCCCGCCGCGCAAGCTGTCGCTGGAGCAGGCGCTGGAGTTCTGCCGCGAGGACGAGTGCGTCGAGGTCACCCCGACCGCGGTGCGCATCCGCAAGGTGGTGCTGGACCAGCAGCAGCGCGGCCGGGCCGCCGCCCGCCGCAAGCACGCCGGCTGACCCACCCCGCTCACCCGGAGCCCGGCCCGCCCTCGGCGGACCGGGCTCCACCCTTTCCCCCGTCGATCATGAAGTTGACGGTCGATTTGGAGATCGAGTTCGCCGCCAACTTCATGATCGACGCTCGAAGGGGGGTCAGTGGGGTTTGGTGGCGGTCAGGGCCAGGACGTCGGGAATCGGGCCGGAGCCGGACTCGACCACCCGGTCGAGCACCAGGCCGGCGGCGGCCACGGCGGTCAGCAGGTCCGCCAGCGGCAGGTGCCAGGCGCCCACCCGGGCCCGCACGCCTGCGGAGTTCCACGACCGGACCGTGCGCTCCCGCTCGGCGTAACCACCGTCGATCACGATCCGCTCCTGGTCGGACCGGTCGGCGAACGCGCCGCAGAAGCACGGATGCAGCCCGACGTGCACCAGCCGGCCGCCCGGCGCCAGCACCCGGGCCAGCTCCGCGACCGCCGCCGGATAGTCCGGCATGTCGGTGTGCGCCAGCAGGCAGACCGCGGCCGGCACCACGCCGTCGGCAAGCGGCAGCGCGGTCGCGTCGGCGCGGGCCACCGGCAGCCGGGACCGGGCATGCCGGAGCTGCCCCCCGGACAGGTCCACCCCCACCGGTGTCCAGCCCAGCCGGCGCAACTCGGCGGCGTGCGCCCCGGTGCCGCAACACAGGTCCAGGCACCGCCCCGGGCCGTCGCCCAGCAGCTCCGCCAGCACCGACCGGACCCGGTCCATGTAGGTCGCCGAACCGACCTCGGCGTACTCCTCGTACCAGTCGGCGATGTCGTCGTACAGGGGAGTCGTCATGCCCGCACGCTAGACCCGGCGACAGCGCCGCCGCAGCCCCGCGCCCGCCACGAAGATCCGCTACGGTCACCTGCATGACCTGGGCCGAACTCGACGCACACCTGGACAGGGTCCCCGGCACCGTCTCCGCGTACGTGGGGCGTCCCGGCGCCCGGCCGACCTGGACCCGGCGGGCCGACGCCACCCACTACGCGGCGAGCACCATGAAGGTCGCCGTGCTGGTGGCGCTGCACCGCGCCGCCGAGGCCGGCCGGCTCGACCTCGACGCGCCGGTGCCGGTGCGCAACTCGTTCGACTCCGCGCTGCCCGGCGCGCCCCGCTTCGCCAACGCCCGCGACTACGACAACGACGAGGCGGTCTGGGAGCGCGTCGGCGGCGCCGCGCCACTGCGCTGGCTCGCCGAACGGATGATCATCCGGTCCAGCAACCTGGCCACCAACCTCTGCATCGGCCAGGTCGGGCTGCCCGCCGTCGCCCGGGCGTGGGAGCTGGCCGGCGCACGGCACAGCGTCACCGGCCGCGGCATCGAGGACTTCGCCGCCCGAGACGCCGGCGTCGACAACCTGGTCACCGCCGCCGACCTGGCAGCCCTGCTCGGCGAGCTGACGCGGGGGGCGACCCGGCCCGGCCCGCTCGCCTCACCGGCCGGCTGCGCCGCCATGCTCGACGTGCTCGCCGCCCAGGAACACCGCGAGGACCTGGCCGCCGGGCTGCCCGACGGCACCCGCGTCGCGCACAAGAACGGCTGGGTACGCGGCGTCCGCCACGGCGCCGGCGTGGTGTTCCCGGACGACGCGCCGCCGTACCAGATCGTGGTGTGCACGACCACCGACCTGGCCGACGGCGGCGCGGACGGTGAGCAGGTCGAGGACGACGCCTGCCGGCTCATCGCGCACGTCTCCGCCCAGGTGTGGGCCGCCCGGCACGAACTGGCCGACTGACTACTCCAGCAACCGCTCCCGCAACGCGGCCCGCACCTCGTCGGTCACCCCCAGACCGTCGCGCAGGTACGCGTCGAACGACCCGTGCACCCGGCGCACCTCGTCGTAGGCGGCGTCCAGGTACTCCGGGCGCACCTCCAGCAGCGGCCGGGCCACCGCCGGGTCGAGATCCGGTCGCCGCCGCGTCATCGCCGTCAACAGCACCTCGCGCAGGCTCTCGGTCAACTCGTTGTGCCGCAGGTAGTCGGCCCGGATCGCCGGCTCCGGCACCCCCAGCGCGGTCAGCAACACCACCGACAACCAGCCGGTCCGGTCCTTGCCGGCCGAGCAGTGGAACAGCAGCGGCAGGTTCGCGCCGTCCGCGGCCAGCCGCACCGCCTCACCGAACCCGGCCCGCGCCGGCTCACCGGTGACGAACCAGCGGTAGATCGCGGTCATCGCCCCGGGCATCCCCTCGCGGGCCAACTCCGCGTACGCGCCCAGGTCGTGCCCCTGCACCACGGCCGAGACGTAGGTGAACACCGGGTGGGCCGCGTCGTAGACCGGCAGGTGCACGACGCGTGGCTCGCCCACCAGCCGGTCCGGCGGGGCCACCTCCTGCTCCTGCACCGCGCGCAGGTCCACCACGCACGCCGGGCCGAGCTTGGCCAGCACCGGCAGGTCCTCGTCGGTGAGCCGCCCCAGCGCCGCGGTGCGGACCAGCCGACCGGCGCGAACCCGCCGCCCGTCGACGGTCGGCAACCCGCCCAGGTCACGCGCGTTCGGCGCGCCCACCAGCTCCCAGTCCCGCCCGGTCATCGGCCCTCCCCTGCTCGCCACCAGTTGCCTATAGGGTGCCCCACATGACGATCGCCGCGGTACGCACCCACCGGCTCTCGGCCCCCTTACACACCCCGTTCGTCACCGCGCTGCGCAGCACCACCACGGTGGAGACGCTCGTCGTCGAGGTGGTCGACAGCGACGGCCGCTCGGGCTTCGGCGAGGCCCCGCAGGTCTGGCAGGTCACCGGCGCGTCGATCGGCGGCGCCGAGGCGTGCGTCCGCGAACTGCTCGCGCCGCTGCTGGCCGGCCGCGACCCCGACGACCTCCAGGCCCGCTGCGCGCAGGTGCGCCGCGCGGTGGTCGGCAACGAGTCCGCGAAGGCGGCCGTCGACGTGGCGCTGCACGACCTGGCGGCGCGGCGGCTCGGCGTACCCCTGGTGCGGTTGCTCGGCGGCACGACGCTGCGCGTGCCGACGGACGTCACGCTGGCCGCCGGCGAGGCGGTCGACCTGGCCACGGCGGCCGGCCGGCGGCGCGCCGAGGGGTTCACCGTGCTCAAGCTCAAGGTCGGCACCGACGCCCGCGGCGACCTGGACCGGGTCCGCGCGGTGCGCGCCGCGGTCGGCCCGGACGTGCGGATCCGGCTGGACGCCAACCAGGGCTGGACGCCGCGCGAGGCGGTCCGGGTGATCCGGGGCATCGTCGACGCCGGCCTCGACGTCGAGCTGGTCGAGCAGCCGGTGCACCGCCGCGACCTGGACGGGCTGGCCTGGGTCAGCGACCGGGTGGAGGTGCCGATCCTCGCCGACGAGTCGGTGTTCGACGTGCGTGACCTGGTCGAGGTGATCCGGCGCCGGGCGGCCGACATGGTCAACGTGAAGCTCGCCAAGTGCGGCGGCCTGCAGGCGGCCCGCACGCTGCTGGACCTGGCCGCCGCACACGGGATGGGCACGATCGTCGGTTCGATGATGGAGGGACCGATCGGCGTGGGCGCGGCCGCCAGCCTGGTCGCCGCCCAGGGCACCACGGCCGTGTCGGACCTCGACGCCGCCTGGTGGCTCGCCTGGTCGCCGGTCGCCGGCGGCATCCGGTACGAGGACGCGCACGTGCTGCTGCCGGACGCGCCCGGGCTCGGCGTCGCCGACGTGAGTGAAGCTAAAGTTCAGCGCCGTGGTTGAGTGTCGTTGGATTTTTTCATAGGGTCGCCCACAGGAGTGTGGGAGGAGGGGTGCGGATGGCGCCTCAGCCGGGCCACCGGGCCGTCGTGCGGGTTCCGGTGGCGACCCTGTGGACAGACCCCGACGCGGTCCGCCCGATCGACGAGCCCGCGCTGCGCGACTCCCCCGACGTCGCCGCCTGGACCGCCGGGATGGACCACGACCAGCAGGTCGGCGACTGCGTGCTGACCCAACTGCTGCTCGACGAGCCGGTGCTGGTCACCGCGACCGGGCCGGACGGCTGGGTCCGGGTCGTCGCCCTCGGGCAGCCAGCCGCCAAGTTGGACCCCCGCGGCTATCCGGGCTGGATGCGCGCCGCCCACCTGGCCGCGCCCGCCGACACCGGGCCGCCCGCGCCCGCGCTCGCGCTCGTCGTCGACGTCCGCCGCGCCACGCTGCACGAGGCGGCGGACGGACCCCCGGCGCTCTCCGGAGTGGTCCTGGGCACCCACCTCGCCTCCGCCGGACGGCCGGTGGACGGCTGGCGGCCGGTCCGGGCGCCCGGCCCGGCGGCCCCGCTCTGGGCCCCCGAGGGCGACCTCGTGCCGGTGCCCGCCGAGCGACCCGAGGCCAAGGAGGTGCTGGCCGTCGCCGAGCGGCTGCGCGACCTGCGCTACATCTGGGGCGGCCTCTCCACCGACGGCATCGACTGCTCCGGGCTGGTCCACCTGGCCTGGCGGCGGTACGGCGTGACGCTGCCCCGCGACGCCGACGACCAGGCCGAGGCGACCACCCCGCTGGCGCTTGACGACGAGCGCCCCGGCGACCTCTATTTCTTCGCCCGCCCGGGCCGACGCATCCACCACGTCGGCATCGTCTCGGCCGAGCCGCACGGCGGCCGGCGGCGGATGCTGCACGCGTGCTATCTCACCCGCCGGGTGGTCGAGGAGGAACTACCCGCGGCCCGGGTCGCCACCCTGGTCGGCGCGCACCGGGTCTGAGCCCTCGGTGTCCGGGGCCGCACGGCCCCGGACACCCGACGCGGTCAGCGACGCGCCTCGGCCAACTCCCGGCGCCGGTCCCGCGACGACTTGACCAGGCTCGCCGCCGTGGCCACGGCCAGCGTGCCGAGGATGACGGTCAGCGAGAGCCAGATCGGGATGTGCGGCGCCCAGCCCACGTGCTCGCCGCCGTTGATGAACGGCAGGTTGTTGTCGGCGAGCGCCTCCAGGACCAGCTTGACGCCGATGAAGCCGAGCACCACGGCCAGCCCGTAGCTGAGGTAGATGAGCCGGTCCAGCAGGCCGCCCAGCAGGAAGTAGAGCTGCCGCAGCCCCATCAGCGCGAACACGTTGGCGGTGAAGACCAGGTAGGGCTCCTGGGTGATGCCGAAGATCGCCGGGATCGAGTCGAGCGCGAAGATGAGGTCGGTGGTGCCGATCGCGATCATCACGATCAGCATCGGGGTGAACAGCCGGCGCCCGTTCTCCCGGGTGGTCATCCGCGCCCCGTCGAAGTCGCGGGACAGCGGCAGCGCCTTGCGGCTCCACCGGATCAGCACGTTCTCGCTGAACTCGTCCTCGTCCGGCTCGCCCTGACGGGCCAGGTTGACCGCCGTGTAGATCAGGAACGCGCCGAAGATGTAGAAGACCCAGGAGAACTGGGCGATCAGCGCGGCGCCGGCGGCGATGAACCCGCCCCGCATGACGAGCGCCAGCAGGATGCCGATGAGCAGCACCTTCTGCTGGTACTGCCGGGGCACCCCGAAGCGGGCCATGATGATCACGAAGACGAAGAGGTTGTCGACCGAGAGGCTGTACTCGGTGAGCCAACCGGTGTAGAACTGCCCGGCCACGCTCGCCCCGGCGGTCAGCCAGAGCACCACGCCGAAGAGCAGGGCCAGCGCGACGTAGAAGCCGACCCAGAGGCTGGACTCACGGACGCTGGGCTCGTGCGGGCGTCGACCGATGATGAACAGGTCGGCCAGCAGGACCGCGATCATCGCGGTCAGGGTTACCGCCCACACCAATGCGGACACGTTCAAATCCATCCTCCGGCAGACACGCAGCGTCGGGCACACCGTACGCCGGGTGTGGAGCCGGGGTGCGTCGACGCTGACTGTGGTGACTGTCGGAGGTCTCTTCCGCCGGGGCCCGTGCGGGCTCCGACCGACGGAGCCGGGTCGAGCCACCGGGGGTGCTGGCGCTCTTCCGTGCTGACGACTCCGTCGCGGGGGAATACTCCCCTCCTCGGCCGCCATTGTTCACCATCGCACCCGGGTAGCGCATCTCCGGGCGCCGATCCGGTGTTCCCACGTGCCCGGTCTCACGTTTGCCAGAGCAACCTAGGAGACTAGCCGCGTTCCGCATCCGGAACGCGGCGCAGGCGACACCACGCCTTGCGAGCGACATACCTCCTGGTCATATTTATGACTGAGAGGCATATCGCTAGCGGTCGGCCTTCTTTTCCGGCCACGACACGCCCGACGGCCGGCAGGACGTCGCCGGAACATGATCGGGACACGGCACGGGCCTGCTCCAGGCCCGCCGTCGCGTCGACTGCCGCCGGCACACGACCGCCGTCAGGATCCCCGGGGCCCGCCACCGCGTCGACCGTTGCCGGTCGGCGACCGACTCACGGTCTCCCGGGCCGGAGGTCTGCCGGGCGGCGCCGGATCACGCGCGGTCGGACGGCACGGGACCGACGGACGACACCGGGTCGGCGGGGAGCAGCGGGTCGGCGAAGGACCAGCCGGCGGCGAGCAGGGCGTCGCACGCGGCGGTCGCGACGGCCATCCGCTCCTCGTGGGTCCCCCGCAGCTCGACGACCGGCACCCCGAGCCCGGCCAGCTCCGCGCGGAACCGGTCGGTCATCCAGGCGCGCAGGTGTCCGCCGTCGCGCAGGCCGTCGTCCGCGAAGGGCACTCCCTCGTGGTCGGTGAGCAGATAGAGCGCCGGACGTCGGGCGGCCGCGCGTACCTCGTCGCTCGCCGAACCGAGGTAGCGCTCCTCCCAGACCGCGGTCGCGCGGGCGTCGGTGTCGCCGAACAGCAACGGCCCGCTCACCCGCGCCGCCGCGTCCTCGGCGGCCTGCTGCTCGCGCACCACCTCGACGAAGTCGCCCCGATCCCAGGTGACGTCGAAGACCGTCGCGTCCGGCCGGGACCGGCGCAACGTGGCGAGCTTGCGTTCGGTCAGTTCCCGGCCGTACTCCGGTACCCAGGCGGTGCGGTAGTGCCCGGCGAGCGCCCGCGCCATGGTCGTGGTGCCGGTGGACTCGGCGCCGACCACGACCACCCGCCGGACCAGCCACGCCCGCACCGGCGGGCTCAACCACCGCCAGTGCGCCGCCGGGTCCGCCCGTACGGCGGTCCCGGAGACCGGCACCGCCGCCCGGCGCGGATCCACGTCGACCGCGACCGCCGCGAACCGGCGGGCCAACTCCGCGCCGTACGCCTCGGAGGAGAAGACCGCGTCCACCGACGCCCCGCCGAGCGCGTCGGCGAACACCGCGCAGTGCAGGTCCCAGACCGCCGGGTCGGCGTAGTCGACCGGGTGGTCGTCGTGCCGGCCCACGAACCGCACCCACGGCGTGCCGGCGTGCACCTCGCGCAGCCAGTCCAGCCGCAGCTCCAGCGGGATCGACTCCCGCCGGGACGGCGCCACCACCACGGTGACCGCCGCGCACCGGGCCGCGGCGGCCTCGACGAGCGCGTGGTGCCCGGCGTGCGGTGGATAGAACTTGCCGACCACCAGCCCGTGCCGGAACCGCCGCGGCCCGGCCACGCTCACGCGGCGACCGGCGCCGGTCCGGGCGGCACCGGCGCGGCCGTCGCCCGCCGGCGCAGGTCCGCCCGCCACGCCCGCAGGCCGACCACGCACAGGGCCAGGAAGATCAGGTAGAGACCGCCGGTCAGCCAGAGCCCCTTGTACGCGTAGAGCGGGATGTAGATCAGGTCGGCGGCGATCCACAGCCACCAGCTCTCCACCAGCTTGCGGGTCTGGCCGTAGGTGGCCAGCAGCGACAGCGCGGTGGTGACCGCGTCGGCCAACGGGACGGTGGAGTCGGTGGCCCGGTCCAGGAACGCCCACAGCCCGGCGGTGAGCAGCAGCCCGGCCGCGCCCAGCGCCCACCACTCGCGCCGGCCGGTGCGGGCCACCGTGAGCCGGCCGCGCCGCTCACCGCCGAACAGCCAGTGCCACCAGCCGTAGACGCCGAGCGCCACGTAGACGATCTGCAACCCGGCGTCGGCGTACAGGCCGGCGGTCCAGAACAGCACCATCAGCAGCAGCACGTTGGCGATGCCGATCGGCCAGTTCGCGATGTGCTGGCGGGCGACCAGCCAGACGTTTACCACGCCGGTGACGAAGCCGAGCAGTTCGGCCCAGGTGGTGCCGGTGCCCCACACGGTGAACGCGGTGCCGGTCAGCCAGTCGAGCATGATGTCCTCCCCCGAGCGCACCCGGAGCGTACCGGTGGACCGCCGGCATGGGAGGCTTCGGGCATGGTTCTTGAGGTCGCACTGATCGACGTGACGCCCGGGCACGAGGACGACTTCGCCGCCGCCTACGCGGAGGCGCGGCCGATCCTCGCCGGCAGCGAGGGCTGCCGCTCGGTGCGGATGACCCGCGGGGTGGAGTCGCCCACCCGGTTCGTGCTGCTCGTCGAGTGGGACTCGGTCGAGGCGCACGACGCGAACTTCCGGCAGACCGAGCGGTTCGGGCGGTGGCGCGGGCTGATCGGGCCCCACTTCGCCGGCCCGCCGCTCGTCGAGCACTTCGTCGACGTGCCCGCCTGAACTGTCGTACCCCTCACGTAGCCTGCGCCCGACGCGCGGCCACCGGTCCCGGCGGGCATCGGGGGCGCCGGGCCCGGTGGGCGCGCGACGACCTCACTCCAGCGCGTGCGGGTCGCGCTGCCGGGGCACCGCCGGGGCACCGAGCCGGCGGGTCAGCAGCTCGACCGTCGCCTCCTCCGACAGCGCCGCCGCGAGCAGCCGCTCGATCACCTGCTCGTAGCGCGCCACGTCGGCCTCGGCGACCAGCCGCAGGTCGGTGGTGAGCGTCTCCACCAGCACGGTGCGCGGGTCGTCCGGGTCGGGATAGGCGTAGTAGGAGAACGGCGCCAGCGGGTGCAGGTCGTCGCCGGACGAGGGGCCGCGGGGCAGCACCCGGATCGTCACGTGCGACCGCTCGGCCAGCGCCAGCAGGTGCCGCACCTGCTCCCGCCACACCTCGGCCGGCAGGCCGTTGGGCTCGCACGCCCGCTCGTCGAGCAGCGCGGTGTAGTGCGGGGGATCCGGCCGGACCAGCAGCTCCTGACGCACGGCCCGGGCCCGCACGTCGGCATCGACGTCCACCTCACCGGCCAGCGACGCGCCGGCCGTGACCCGCAGCCGGGCGTACGCCGGGGTCTGCAGCAGGCCGGGCACGAGCGCCGGTTGGTATTCCACGATGCGTTCGGCGCCCGCCTCCAGTTCCGCGTACGCCCGCTGCCGCTCACCCATCTCGCCCAGCGCCTTGGACCAGCCGCGCCCGGTGGCGGCGTCGCGCGCGATGACGATCAGGTCGTCGCGTTGGTGCGACGGCACCTCGTAGACGTCGAGCAGGTCGAGGACGTCGGCCAGGTCGGGTCGGCTCTGCCCCAGCTCGATGCGGGACAGCTTCGACGTGGAGGCCCAGCCCAGACGGGTGCAGACCTGTTCGAGCGTGAGCGACTCACGGCGACGCAGTCGGCGCAGCTCCACGCCGAGCCGCACCCGCCGCACCACAGGACTTGCTGACAACGCCATGCGCGCCTCCCGGTGGGAGCGTACGCATGACCATCACGCACGGCAATACCTCGCTCGCGCAGAGCGACAGGCGCTCGTCACCGCACCCCGGCCGCGTCCATCCCCCGCAGTTCCTTCTTGAGGTCGGCGACCTCGTCGCGGATGCGCGCGGCCAGCTCGAACTGCAGCTCCCGCGCGGCGGCCAGCATCTGGTCGTTGAGCTCCTGGATGAGGTTGGCCAGGTCGGCCCGGGCCATCCCCTCGCGCGACGGGGTCGTCGGACCGCCCCGGCCGCCCCGACTGCGGGTCTCCTTGACCGGCGCCTTGCCTCGGGAGAGCTGCCGCGCGGCGCCGCCGACGGTGGTGCTCTCGGTGTCCTCCGCCTCGCGGTAGATGTCGTCGAGGATGTCGTGGATCTTCTTGCGCAGCGGCTCCGGGCTGATCCCGTTCGCCTCGTTGTGCGCGATCTGCTTGGCCCGACGCCGGTTCGTCTCGTCGATCGCGGACGCCATCGACGGGGTGATCTTGTCGGCGTACATGTGGACCTGGCCGGAGACGTTGCGGGCCGCGCGACCGATGGTCTGGATCAGCGACCGGCCGCTGCGCAGGAAGCCCTCCTTGTCGGCGTCGAGGATCGCCACCAGGGAGACCTCGGGCAGGTCGAGGCCCTCCCGGAGCAGGTTGATGCCGACCAGCACGTCGTAGTCGCCCTTGCGCAGCTCGCTCAGCAACTCGACCCGGCGCAGCGTGTCCACCTCGGAGTGCAGGTAACGCACCCGGATGCCGTTCTCCAGGAGATAGTCGGAGAGATCCTCGGCCATCTTCTTGGTCAGCGTGGTGACCAGCACCCGCTCGTCGCGCTCGGTGCGCAGCTTGATCTCGTGCATGAGGTCGTCGATCTGCCCCTTGGTCGGCTTCACCACCACCTCGGGGTCGATCAGGCCGGTCGGCCGGATCACCTGCTCGACGAACTCGCCCTGGGCCTGCTCCAGCTCCCACGGGCCGGGGGTGGCGGAAAGGAAGACCGACTGGCCCACCCGTTCCAGGTATTCGTCGAAGCGCAGCGGCCGGTTGTCGGCGGCGCTGGGCAGCCGGAAGCCGTGGTCGATCAGCATCCGCTTGCGGGAGGCGTCGCCCTCGTACATCCCGCCGATCTGCGGGATCGTCACGTGCGACTCGTCGACCACGGTGAGGAAGTCGTCGGGGAAGTAGTCGAGCAGGCAGTGCGGCGGGCTGCCGGGGAGCCGGCCGTCCATGTGCATGGAGTAGTTCTCGATGCCGGAGCAGAAACCGACCTGCCGCATCATCTCGATGTCGTAGGTGGTGCGCATCCGCAGCCGCTGCGCCTCCAGCAGCTTGCCCTGCCGCTCCAGCTCGGCCAGCCGCTCGGCCAGCTCGGCCTCGATGTCGCGGATCGCCCGCTCCATGCGCTCCGGGCCGGCCGCGTAGTGCGTCGCCGGGAAGATCACCAGGCTGTCCACCTCACGGACCACGTCACCGGTCAACGGGTTGAGGTAGTAGAGCTTCTCGATCTCGTCGCCGAACAGCTCGATCCGGACGGCCAGTTCCTCGTAGGCCGGGATGATCTCCAGCGTGTCGCCGCGGACCCGGAAGGTGCCGCGCTGGAAGGCCATGTCGTTGCGGGTGTACTGGATGTCGACCAGCCGGCGCAGCAACTGGTCGCGGTCCAGCTCCTGCCCCACCGCGACGCGCACGGCGCGGTCGAGATATTCCTCAGGCGTGCCCAGGCCGTAGATCGCCGACACGGTCGCGACCACGATCACGTCACGCCGGGTGAGCAGCGACATCGTGGCCGAGTGCCGCAGCCGCTCGACCTCCTCGTTGATCGAGGAGTCCTTCTCGATGTAGGTGTCGGTCTGCGGGATGTAGGCCTCGGGCTGGTAGTAGTCGTAGTAGGAGACGAAGTATTCGACCGCGTTGTGCGGCAGCAGCTCGCTGAACTCCTTGGCCAGCTGCGCGGCGAGGGTCTTGTTGGGCGCGAGCACCAGGGTGGGCCGCTGCAACCGCTCGACCAGCCACGCAGTGGTGGCGCTCTTGCCGGTGCCGGTCGCGCCGAGCAGCACCGTGTTGCGGTCGCCGCGGCGCACGCGACGCTCAAGGTCGTCGATGGCCGCCGGCTGGTCGCCGGCCGGCTGGAAATCGCTGACGACCTGGAAACGACCGTCGAGCCGGGGAATGTCGAGCGCCATGACACCAACGGTACGCCCGCGGTCCGACACTTCCGGCACGACCACGGACCGTCCCTGACCGGCTTCGATATTCCCATTGTGTGGCTCATCTCACCGGACTACCCTCGTACCGTAGGCCGCTCGCGGCGGCCGACCGGGCCGGTGGCCGCCCCTCACGGGGCCCGGCCGCCCCCGGCGCCAGGGGCCGCAGCACCCGGGACGACCGGCGTGCGCGCCCCACGGTGGTTGCGCTGAGGCGCTCACCGGCCGCCGCGAGCGCCCCTGCCACGTCACCCGGAACCCCTCAGTCGCGTTCACCACTCGTGGGGACCTCTCCCGATCGCCGGCCGCGGCGCGACCACGCGCCCGGCGGGGCGCCGGAGCCGGCGCGGCAGCACACCGGAGGACGCCCGCACCGGCCCACCGCACGCGGCGGCGGCGACCAGCCGGTCCCCCGCGAACCGGGCCGGGGTCACCGTCGCGGCCGCACCAACACCCCGGCCCGCCCGGCCACCGGTCGGCGCCGGCGCGTCGATCCCGCCACCGGCCGTTCCCCGACCGCCGCGCCGGGCGGCGGCACCGAGCTGGACGGCGCGGACGACCAGCCGGAACGCCCGACCCGCCGCCGGGTCGTGCTCGCCGCGCTCGTGGTGGCCGCCGCCGCGTCGGCGACCGTCCTGGTCACCGGCCTGCCCGGCGGGCCGACGCGGCCCGGCCCGGCCGACGCGGAGCGCCCGCTGAGCGCGGCCGAGGCGGACCGGGTGGCCGCGCTGCGGGTCACCGACCTGCGGGACGTCCGGGCCGGCGTCCGGGTCACCGTCGGCACCGGCCCGGACCGCACCGACCTGCTCGGCTGGGTCGACTGGGCCCGGCCGCTGGTCTACCTGGACGTCGGCGGTCCCGGCGCGGGAGCCGACCGGGGCCTCGTCCAGGCCACCGCGTCGGCGCTGCTGGTACGCCCCGACGCGACCGCGCTGCCCACCCCCGCGCGCCCCCCGCTGGTGCCGCCGCAGGACCGGTGGCGGCTTCGCGAGCCGGTGTCCGGGTACGGCCTGGACGCGGTCCGCGACCTGCTGCTCGGACTCGGCGCGGACCGGGTCGACCCGGCCGGGCGGGACGGCCGCTGGCTGCGCCGGGAGAGCGTCGCCGGCGTACCCGTGGACGTGCTCCGGGCGCCGCTGGCCACCCCGACCGGCGACTGGCCGACGCTCTGGCTCGACCAGGACGCCCGCCTGCACCGGCTCACCGGCCGGCTGCCCGACGGCACGGCGGTCGCGGTCGACCTGGTGCGTGCGGACCGGCCGGCCACGCACCCGGTGGACGCGCTCGGCGGCCGGCCCGGCCAACCCCGGCCGCTGACCGACGAGGAGGCCGACCGGCTGGCCCGGCTGCCCGCGCGTCTCCGGGCCACCGGCGTGGCGGCGGTGTCCGTGGCCGCCCCGCTCGGCCCGTCCGTCAACCTCGCCGGCGTCGGCACGCTGAGCTGGGCGACGTCCTCGGCCTCCCTCACCGTGACCGACGAGGACACCGGCCGGCGCACCCGGCGCGAGGTCCGCACCGGTGTGGTGTCCCACCCGGACGATCCCGCGCCGCAGGCGCCCGGCGACGAGGTGGACCGCCTGCTCTCCGCGACGCTGCGGGCCGGCGTCCACCCGCCGGGCGGGCCGGCGACCCGGATCCGAGAGGACCAGGTCGCCGACCGCGCGGTCGACGTCGTCGAGGTGCCCGGCGGCCTGCGCTGGTGGTTCGACCGGACCGGGCTGCCGCACCGGGTGGAGCTGCGCACCGGGCGGGGCGTGTGGCTCCGCCTCGACCTCTCCCCCGGCCCCGCGGCGGCGTCCTGACCGCCGCCGGTCAGGGCCGCCAGCCGGTCTGCGCGGCCCACTCCTCGGCCCGCAGGCGCTCCTCGTCGAACCACGGGTCGGTGAGCGTGCCCTGCTCGGCGCTCTCCGGCGCGGCCGCCATCAGATCGCGCTTGACCTGCAGATACGCGGCCCGGCGTGCCGGGTCGGCCCGCAGGTGGTCGCGCATCAGCAACGCGTGGCGCCAGCCGGACGAACCGGCCACCCGCAGGTGGACGACCACCGGGCGGCCGGGGTCGGCGCCGGCGTGCACCCGCTTCGCCCAGTGCCCGTGGTCGGGCCGGCGCGGGGCGTCCCACCACTCGCCGGGCAGCCGGGGAAAGCCCGCCTCGGCCAACCGGTCGGCGAGCGGACCGTCCGCCTCGGCCAACGAGGGCACGGTGAGCTGGACGTCGACGACGTCCGGCGCGGTCAGCCCGGGCACCGCGGTGGAGCCGACGTGGTCGACCCGGAGGTCGCCGCCGGCCGCGTGCCGGATCCGGGCGGCCAGCCGGGCGTACTGCTCGGCCCAGGTCAGGTCCGGCTCGGCGAGCGTCGACCGGTCGGGACGCACCGCGCGCCGCTCGCGGACGTTGCGCTCGTAGGGCAGCAGCCGGTCGTGCCACAGGTGGTCCACCGCGCCGTGCAGGTCGGCGAGCGTGCCGTCGTTGGTGAGCACCACGTCCGCCGCCGCCCGCCGGCGGGCGTCGTCGGCCTGCGCGGCGATCCGCCGCTCGGCCTCGGCCGGATCCATCCCCCGGTCGCGCGACAGCCGCGCCAACCGGGTCGGCACGGCCGTCTGCACCACGAGCACCAGGTGGTACGTCGGCGCGAGTCCCACCTCGACCAGCAGCGGCACGTCGTTGACCACGACCGCGTCGGCGGGCGCGGCGGCGACCAGCTCGGCCGCACGCGCGCGTACCCGGGGGTGGGTGATCGCCTCCAGCCGGCGGCGCGCCGACTCGTCGGCGAAGACCAACGCGCCCAGGGCGGCGCGGTCCAGCGCTCCGTCGGGGCCGAGGACCCGGTCGGAGAACGCGGCGACCACCTCGGCCAGCCCTTCGGTGCCCGGGGCGACGATCTCGCGGGCGATCCGGTCGGAGTCGACGACCACCGCGCCGAGCGCCGCGAGGCGGCTCGCGACAGCGCTCTTGCCGGACCCGATCCCGCCCGTCAGCCCCACCTTCAGCATCGGGACAGTCAACCCGATCACCGTGCCTGCGCCAAACCGGGCTCGCCGGCCCGGGAACGACAGCGGGCCCCGCCCCCGACGCTCCGCTGGTGCGGAACGCGGGGACGGGGCCCGTCGTCAGAGCTGGTTCGTCGCTACGGACGGACCGGCGTCAGCGACCTGTCACTTGCCGCCGGCGAGCTTCTCGCGCAGCGCGGCGAGCGCCTCGTCGGTGGCCAGCGTGCCGGCCGGCTCCTCGGCCTGACGGCTCGGGGCCGACGAGGTCGAGGAGGAGGTGGAGGTCGACGCGCTGGTGGCCGGAGCCGGGTTGGCAGCGGCCTCGGCGTCGGCGGCGCGGGAGGTCTGCACCTGCTTGGTGTGGGCCTCCCAACGCTGACGCGCCTCGGCGTACTGGTTCTCCCAGGTCTCCCGCTGCTTGTCGTAGCCCTCGAGCCACTCGCCCGTCTCCGGGTCGAAGCCCTCCGGGTAGATGTAGTTGCCCTCGTTGTCGTACGTGGCAGCCATGCCGTAGAGGGTCGGGTCGAAGTGCTCCTCGCCCTCGACGAAGCCCTCGTTGGCCTGCTTGAGCGACAGCGAGATCCGGCGGCGCTCCAGGTCGATGTCGATGACCTTGACCATGACCTCGGAGCCGACCTGCACGACCTGCTCCGGGATCTCCACGTGGCGCTCGGCCAGCTCGGAGATGTGGACCAGGCCCTCGATGCCGTCGTCCACCCGGACGAACGCGCCGAACGGCACCAGCTTGGTGACCTTACCCGGCACGATCTGCTGGATCGCGTGGGTGCGGGCGAACTGACGCCACGGGTCCTCCTGGGTCGCCTTCAGCGACAGCGAGACCCGCTCGCGGTCCAGGTCGACGTCCAGGACCTCGACCTCGACCTCCTGGCCGACCTCGACGACCTCGGACGGGTGGTCGATGTGCTTCCAGGACAGCTCGGAGACGTGCACGAGGCCGTCCACGCCGCCCAGGTCGACGAACGCGCCGAAGTTGACGATCGACGAGACGACGCCCTTGCGGACCTGGCCCTTCTGCAGCTTGTTGAGGAACTCGGTGCGCACCTCGGACTGCGTCTGCTCCAGCCAGGCACGGCGGGACAGGACCACGTTGTTGCGGTTCTTGTCCAGCTCGATGATCTTGGCTTCGAGCTCGCGGCCGACGTACGGCTGCAGGTCACGCACCCGCCGCATCTCGACCAGCGACGCGGGCAGGAAGCCGCGCAGGCCGATGTCGAGGATGAGACCACCCTTGACGACCTCGATGACCGAGCCGCGGACGACGCCGTCCTCGTCCTTGATCTTCTCGATCGTGCCCCAGGCCCGCTCGTACTGCGCCCGCTTCTTGGAGAGGATCAGCCGACCCTCCTTGTCCTCCTTCTGGAGGACGAGGGCCTCGATGTGGTCGCCGACCGAAACCACCTCGGCCGGGTCCACGTCGTGCTTGATCGACAGCTCCCGAGAGGGGATCACGCCCTCGGTCTTGTAGCCGATGTCGAGCAGGACCTCGTCCCGATCGACCTTGACGACGGTGCCTTCGACAATGTCGCCGTCGTTGAAGTACTTGATGGTCTCGTCGATAGCGGCGAGGAAAGCTTCCTCAGAGCCGAGATCGTCGTGCGTGACCTTGTTGGCGCTCGAGGTGGCCTCGATGCTGCTCGTCATGTGGGCGGTTGCTCCGGTCGGATGGGTTGTCACAGCGGGCATGGGTGTCGCGGTGACTCTTCCGCGCCAACGGATCCGCCGCCGGGCACACCGAACGATCGACGCGAGAAGATCATTAGTGGCTCCGGTGACCGCGCACCTGCTCCCTGCCGAGGCACACGATCCGCGAGCGCATCGTCTAGCCTACCCGCTGCATTACCACAGCGTGCAAGCCCTCCCGGGTCCGTGCGAGCGCACCGGCTGCGAAAGCGGAGATTTCGCGCGGTAAGGGGCCACTGCTGTCTCGTCCGTCACATCCGTCCCACCGGCAACACGCCGGACCCGATCGCACCGTCCGCCGCCGCCGGCCATAGCGTGAACGGGTGGACGACGACAGGGTGACCCGCCGGCGGGTCGGCGCCGCCGAGATCCGCCGCGCCAACCGCGGCTGGTGGGACACCGACGCCGACGCCTACCAGGCCGAGCACGGCACGTTCCTCGGCGACGTCGACTTCGTCTGGTGCCCGGAGGGGCTGCGCGAGGCCGACGCCCGGCTGCTCGGCGACGTCACCGGCCGGCGGATCCTCGAACTCGGCGCCGGCGCGGCCGCCGCCGCCCGCTGGCTCGCCGCCGAGGGCGCCCGGCCGGTCGCCCTGGACCTGTCCGCCGGCATGTTGCGGCACGCCGCCGACGCCGCCGACCGGACCGGGGTACGCGTGCCGCTGGTCCAGGCCGACGCGCTGGCGCTGCCGTTCGCCGACGCCGCCTTCGACACCGTCTGCACCGCGTTCGGCGCGATCCCGTTCGTGGACGACTCGGCGGCGGCGATGCGCGAGGTGGCGCGGGTGCTGCGCCCCGGCGGCCGGTGGGTCTTCTCGGTCACCCACCCGATGCGCTGGATCTTCCTCGACGACCCCGGCGAAGGCGGGCTGACCGCCGTGCACTCGTACTTCGACCGCTCCCCCTACGTCGAGCAGGACGCGCACGGCGTGGCCAGCTACGTGGAGCAGCACCGCACACTCGGCGACCGGATCCGGGAACTGGTCGGCGCCGGCTTCCGCCTGCTCGACCTGGTGGAGCCGGAGTGGCCGGCCGGGCACGAGGGGATCTGGGGCCAGTGGAGCCCGCTGCGCGGCCGACTCTTCCCCGGCACCGCCATCTTCGTCGCCGAGAAGCCGGCCGGCTGAGCGCGTCGCACCTCCGGTGCGACGTCGGTGACGCCACGCGGCGGTACGCTCGCCGCATGAGCGCCGAGCCCATCCCGACATCACCTGGCCCATGGTGTCCGGACCCGATGCGGCAGCAGCGTGCGGACTACACGCTGGAGGACCTGCTCACCCTGCCGGACGACGCCCCCCGCGTCGAACTCGTCGACGGAGTAATCCAGGTGACACCCTCCCCCACCCTGGGCCACCAAGACGTCTCGTTCCTGCTGAGCCTGTGGCTACGGACCCACGCACCGGCCCAACTGCGCGTCGCACAAGCAGTCGGTGTCGGGCTCAGCCCGAACACCAGCCGGCAGCCGGACGTGCTGCTGCACCATGCCGGGCTGCCGACCGACAGGTCCCGGCTGCGGCCGGCCGACGTCGTGCTCGCCGTCGAGATCGTCTCCCCGGGCACCCGGCGGGTCGACCGGTTCGCCAAGCCCGGCGAGTACGCCGCCGCCGGCATCCCGTTCTACTGGCGGATCGAGCAGGACCCGGTGCACCTCTACGCGTACCGCCTCGGTGACCGCATCGGGCCGGGCGGTGAGCGCCAGTACGAGCTGGTCGCCGACGGCAGCGAGGTGATCGAGCTGACCGAGCCCTTCGTGCTCAAGCTGCCGGTCGCCGAGATCCGTCACTGACCGCAGACGACCTGTTACTCGTCTCCGGCCTCGGGTAACCGGGCGGCATGGCCGCCCACCGACCGGAGGTGCTGCGCGATGAGCCGCAGTGAGGACCCGCAGCAGACGTACCGGGAGTTCACCGACGCGGTGAACATGAAGCCCGCCGAGCTGACCCGCTGGCTGGAGACCGACGAGTCCAAGCACGTCGGCTGGCACAAGCCTGGCACCTCCGGCGGCGAGTCGGTCGGGCACGACTCCGGCCGCAAGATCGTGGACCTGCTGCGCCGCAAGCGCGACCAGCTCACCGCCGCCGACTACAAGCACATGCGCAAGGTGATCGGGTACGTGCACCGTCACCTCGCCCAGCGCCCGTCCGGCGACGTCCGGGACACCAAGTGGCGCTGGTCGCTGATGAACTGGGGCCACGACCCGCTCAAGGGCTGAGCCTCGCCGGAGACGGTCCGGTCGCGCCGCGTTGGTACCGTGCCGGCGATGACGACCGCCGTATCCACCGCCCGCCGTCATCCCCGCGCCGGACGCCTGGTCCTCGTGGTCGGTCTGGCGCTCATCGGCCTCGCCGCGCTCTGGCTGCTGCTGACCGGGAACACCGGCGTCCGCTACAGCGCCGACCACACCGACACCGTGCCGATGTGGCACCGGTGGATCCCCGCCCTGGTCGGCATCGCGCTGATCCGGCTGATCCCGCCCCCGACAGACAGAGATGATGTTTGTGAGCACCTCCCGCCGAGGTCTGACCCACCGACTGACTGACTTCGGGTCTTCAACGGGATTTGTCGGCCTCGGTCGGG
>NZ_JBITEP010000041.1:0-41707 GCF_044455315.1 Micromonospora sp. NPDC051300
CCCGCTACGACAAGTTGGCCGTCCGGTTCCAGGCCAGCCTGACCATCACCATCATCTGCGAGTGGCTCTGACCGGCTTATGAAACACGCCTTAGACGCGCCACCACCCTGGTTGCCACTGCCGACGGCGGCGGGCCGCGCCCGGTTCGGGCAGCAGGGCACCGGCGCGGGGGGCGGGCTGCCCGGCTCGGTTCCGATTCTGCTGCGACACGGTGCGCTCCCCCACTGGATCAGTTCGACGTGGCCGGCTCACCGTACGAGCATCGACACCGGCACACAATCGGATATCCCTCCACCCGCCTGCGGCCGCGCCCGCCACGTCAGTACGTGAAGTACCCCGCCAGGGCCTCATCGATCTGTTGGTTGTTCGTGAAATTGATGAAGGCCGCCTTTCCCGGTCCGGTCGCCCCCACGAGATCGGCCCGGCCACCCTTTTCCTGCACGTAGCCGATCGAAATGAGGTGCTTGACGAAACTCTTCGCGTACGACACGTTCTTCGCGGAGGCGCCGCGCTGCTCGAGACCTCGCCGCTGGCACCAGGTGTCGGCGGCGAGATGCCGTGCGATCTTCGCCGCGATCTCGAAGTTCTGGTCGTTGCTGACGACGTTGTAGAGATCCACCTCGTCCGTCTGGGCACCCCGGAACCGCAGGTAGCCCGTCAGCCGGGCCTTCTCCAGATAAACCGACTTGTCGCCGATGACGACGACCGCGGTGGAATCACGGTCCAACTGGCGGAAGTCCGAGCCGACGCAGTCGATGCCGGTCAGATCGCAGTCGAGCATGTAGGAGCCGACGAAGCTCGCGCCCCGCACCGATGCTTCCCGAAGGATGCAGCCGTCGAGACCGGCACCGGCGAAGGATGCACCGGACAGATCGCTGCCGGTGAAGTCGGACTCGACGAATTCACTCCCGGCCCCGTTCAGCCCGCGCAGGTCGACCGGCGTCTCCTGGCTTTCCAGGGCCAGTCCCTGAAACGCGCCGTGCGACAGGTCGAGTCCTGGGCCGGTTATCCGCTGCAGGCCGGCGCGCACGTCCTTGTCGGCGCCCTGGCGGCGGATCCCTGGCCATGCGAGGCTGAAGACCTGATCGAGCCCGGGAAGAGTCGTCCTGCTGTGCCAGGTCGCCGACAGCGACACGATGAGCTCTTCCAGCCGGTCGGCCGGCATGGAACGGACGAACAGCCGCATGGTCTCGGTGAGGGGAATCCTCTTCGCGATCGGCTTCTCCTCGATCAGGGCGCCGAGAAGTTCCTCGACGAGGAGAAATTCCCGAAGGGTGCTGTGCGAGAAGTTCCAGCCGAACCCGTCCCGGCCGCGGGCCCGGGTCAGTGTGGTGGAGGAACGCAGGTCGTCGAAGAGCGCCTGACCCACATCCTCGACCCCGTCCGCCGTGCGCTGCTTTATCTTGGTCTTGAACTCCCGGGCGACGACCTTCCGGAATTCGGGCTCCTTGAGAACCTTCTGCTCATTACTGGTCAGCTCGATCGCGAGCTGTTGCAGGAAACGCTTGCGTTCCCCCGGAAGGATCTCGGTCGTGCGCCGGTAGTCTCGCAGCATGAGCTTGTCGATGATCAGCTCGAAGATCTGGTACTCCGAGAGCACGCTGTTCTCACCGCCGGCGGCCTGTGGATCCTTCTTCAACTCCTCCACCACTTCGAGGAGATAGCTGGCGATCACCGGCTTGCCCGACAGGGAGACGGCCTCTCGGGACGTCTCCGTCCGGAAGACGCGGTCCAGGATGCTGACCACGACTGCCGCGCCGGCGCGGTCGTCCTTCAGATGACGCTCGACCAGTCTGACCGCCTGCGTTCGGTCCAGGTCCTTGAGTTGTCGTTCAAGGCGCTTCATCACGAACTCGTCCAGCGCCTCGTCGACCCGCCGCTCGTGTTCGGCGATGCTCCGGTCCAGCACCGACGTAGACCTCGAATAGCGATGGTCGATCCGCTTGTACAGCGCCTCGAAGACCCGCAGTTCCTCGGCCTCGGTGAAGTAGTTGGGGCGGCTGGTCAGAATGCCGCGAGCGCCGCCCTGGGCCAGGTCCGTGAGGGCTTCGAGGCAGGCGCGCCGTTCCCGGACGTTCAGATACTGCGCCATCTCGTCGTAACCGTCGAGAAGCAGCACGACCCGACCCTGGGCGATCATGCTCTCGACGAACTGGATGGGGAGATGCGCGAGTTCGTTCCGATCCAGGAAGTGATGCAGGAGGCCACGGGCGTCGAACTGCTTCGAGAAGTCCTTCAGCTCGATGCGGAAGGGAATCGCCGTGCCGACGCCGTTGGCGTAGTCTCGCGTCCAGCGCCTTTGCAGCACCCGCGTCAGGGCCGTCTTTCCGGTGCCGTACTCCCCGACCACGACAAGCCACCGGTGCGAATCCGGTGACCGCGCCCAGTCCGTGAGGTACGCCGTCGCGGTGGACTGGCCCATCTCGTCATCGAAGACCGGCTCCTCATAAACCTCGTCGAGCGCCGCCAACGCGCTGGCGGTGTCGCCGTTCCGAAGCACGGAGTTTATGTAGGGATCACACTTCTCGAAGTTTCTGAACAGTTCCTCGTAGGTCATGGTGGTGATGCCGGACGCGGCCGCCCTCTCCCGGACGTCCGGCGTGAAGCCCTTGGAGGAGACGATGAGACGCTGCGCTCCGGGCTCGTTTCTGAACATATCGAGCTTGGTCAGGTCCTTGCCATATTTGGCGGTGTCCACGTACTGGACGGTGACCTCGATGTAGACCTTCGCGCTGGCAAAGCCGGCGAGCTGGGTCGCCACCAGGTCGACCTCGGCGCCGAAATGATGGATCGGGCCCTCGACCAGGTAACCGTTGGCCTCGAACAGCCACTGCACCGCGGCAGGCAATGTGTGCTCGGTGAACTCGTTCATTGACACACCCCTCTTGCCACCTACGCAGCGGATCTGCGATGCAATTCGAAGATTTGCGCGCGCGTCGACAACGCGAAACTACACGGTAGTCGCGCCCTCACGACTTGTCACGTCCCGGCCGTCGGACATACGTACCGCACCGGACGGAGACTCCGGCCGAAAGGCCGAGTCGGACAGACACGACTGCAGGAGCGTGCGGACTGCAGGGATCCGAAGACCACGGGCGTCCGTCGGGATCGGAGCGTCCCGCTTCGGCGAGCCCGCACCCTCCGCCGGGATCTCGTCGGCGTCGTCTCGCCGTCCGGGCGGCCGGCACGGTGAAAGAGGGCAGGAAGCAGTCCCCGGCGCGGCTTCGCGCGCCGGCGCTCCTGCCGTGAGCCGACCTAGCCGGCCTGGGTGACCGGGTGGCGCCTCATCTGCTCCATGAAGGGGAAGCGCGCGGTGAGGTCGGTGACCGTGGTGCCGGCCCGCCAGGCGGCCGCCACCTGGGCGACCTGGAGCAGGTCGGTGGCGTCGCCGCGGGCCTCGACCTCGCCGTCGACCCGCAGGTCGATCATGAAGTAGCGGGCCTGAGAGCCGAGGTGGACACAGACGACGCCCCGCGGCGAGGTCAGCTCGGCGGAGGTGAACCGGCCGCGGCCCTGCTCGGGAGCGGTCACCTGGCCGACGTCGAGCTGGTGGGCGGTGGCGGTCTGCGCGAGCGCGGGAGCCAAACCGCCGGGCTCGACTAGGTCCGGGTAGAGGCGCACACCCAGTGCCGCCGAGACGTCGCTCATGCCTGACTCCCACTTCCTCGTGACAGAGACCAGCAGCGCGCAGGTTACGAACACGTTTCCGGCACGCATGCCCATCCTGTCCCGCCGGGTGGCCCGGGGCAATAGGAACTGTCCATCCACCCCTGATCGGGCCGCCGGTACGCTGCCGTTCCATGGCTCGGATCCGCTGTGACTTCTTCTCCGAGGCGCTCGGCATGGGCACCTCGATGACGGTGCTGCTGCCCGACCGTGGCGCGGCCGGCATCGGCATGGCGGGCGCCGCCGTCGACGGTGACCCGCCGGTGCTCTACCTGTTGCACGGCCTCACCGACGACGACACGGCGTGGACCCGGCGGTCGTCGATCGAGCGCTACGTCGCCCCGCTGGGGCTGGCCGTGGTGATGCCGCAGGTGCAGCGCAGCTTCTACCGCGACGAGGAGCACGGCAACCGGTACTGGACGTTCCTCAGCGAGGAGTTGCCCGAGGTGTGCCGGTCGTTCTTCCGCCTCTCCACCCGACCGGAGGACACGTTCGTCGCGGGCCTGTCGATGGGCGGCTACGGCGCGGTGAAGTGGGCGCTGCGCCACCCGGAGCGGTTCGCCGCCGCGGCCAGCCTCTCCGGGGCGCTCGACGTGGTGCGGCGACGCCACCAGCCGTCCAGCCCGGTCGACCCGGCGGTGTGGCACACCGTCTGGGGCGAGCGACCACCGCCGGACGAGGACGACACCGTCGCGCTGCTGGAGCGGGCCGGCGACGACCTGCCCGCGCTCTACGTCGCCTGCGGCACCGAGGACTTCCTGTACGAGGACAACGTGCGCTTCGTCGACACCGCGCGCCGCCTGGGCCGGCCGCTCACCGTCGACTTCGGCCCCGGCGACCACGACTGGGCGTACTGGGACGCCCAGATCGCCGCCGTCCTCGCCTGGCTCCCCCTGCGGGGTAAGGCGGGGCCCCCTCTTAACGCCTCCGGTAGAGGAGGGGGCCCCGCTTAACACCCCTCAGCGGGAGAGCACGACCTTGAGCGCGCCGGTCTCGGCCGGGCGGGCGAACACGTCGTACGCCTCGACGATCTCGTCCAGCGGATACCTGTGGGTCACCATGTGCGCGGTGTCGAGCTGGCCTGCTACCAGCATGTCCAGCAGCTTCGGTGTGGTGCGGGTGTCGACCAGGCCGGTGGTGATGGTGACGTCGCGGATCCAGAGCCGCTCGAGGTGCAGCGTGGCCGGCGCGCCGTGCACGCCGATGTTGGCGACCCGCCCGCCGGGACGGACCAGCGTGGTGCACAACTCGAAGCTGGCCGGCACGCCGACCGCCTCGATCGCCACGTCCGCGCCGAGCCCGCCGGTGACCGAGCGGACCGCGTCGAGCGGGTCGTCGTCCGCGAGCACGGTCAGGTCGGCGCCGAACCGCTTGGCCGCGTCGAGCCGGCTCCGGGCCTTGTCGACGGCGATCACGTGGGTGGGCGAGAAGAGCCGGGCGGTCTGGATCGCGGCCAGGCCGATCGGGCCGGCGCCGACCACCACGACGGTGTCGCCGGGCCGCACCCCGCCGTTGAGCACCCCGACCTCGTACGAGGTGGGCAGGATGTCGGCCAGCAGCACGGCCGCCTCGTCGGAGACGCCCTCCGGCAGACGGTACGTGGACAGGTCGGCGAACGGGACGCGGGCGTACTCGGCCTGCACGCCGTCGACGGTGTGCCCCAGGATCCACCCGCCGCCGCCCAGACACTGCCCGTAGACGCCGTCGCGGCAGTAGCGGCAGACGCCGCACGCGGAGATGCAGGAGGCGAGGACCCGGTCTCCCGGGGTCAGGTTGGCAACGCCCTCGCCGACCGCCACGACCGTGCCGACCGCCTCGTGGCCGAGCACCCGGCCCGGCTCGACCTCGGGCACGTCACCGCCGAGGATGTGCAGGTCGGTGCCGCAGATGGTGACCGCGTCGACCCGGACGATCGCGTCACGCGGGTCGGCGATCGTGGGGTCCGGGATCTCGGACCAGGACTTCACGCCCGGCCCGCCGTACACGAGTGCCTTCATGATTCCTCCTCACGCCGCTGTCACCTCCCACGCTTCTCGCGGCGGTGGGCAGGTGGCAGGGCCGGAGGGCCCGGTGGCCGGGACCTCGGTCCCGCGCCTCATGATCGAGTGTTGAGAGGGGGCACCTTCTCTACCGCAGGCGTTAACAGGGGGCCCCGCCTTACACGCCGACGGTGCCGTCGACGGCCTCGCGGAGGAGGTCGGCGTGACCGTTGTGCCGGGCGTACTCGTGCAGCATGTGCACCATCACCAGACGCAGCGAGACGTCCTCGCCCCAGCGGGCCTGGTGGCCGGTCACGTCGAGCGACTCGGCCTCCCGCTCGATCCGGCGGGCGTGCTCGACCTCGCGCCGCCACGCCTCGAACGCCTCGGCCACGTCGGCCTCGGCCGCGTCGTACGCCACCTGGAAGTCGCCGTTGTCCGACCACACCAGCGGCACGTCCTCGGCGGCGACGACCCGGCGGAACCAGGTGCGCTCCACCTCGGCCATGTGCCGGACCAGGCCGAGCAGGGACAGCGTCGACGGCGGCGACGACCGCCGGCGCAACTGCTCGTCGGTCAGCCCTTCGCACTTGAGGGCCAGGGTGGCCCGGTGGAAGTCGAGGAACGCGCGCAGCGTCTCCCGCTCGCCGGCCAGCAGCGGCGGGCCGATCCGTTCGGTCTCCACGGGGCATCCTTCCGGGTGGGCGTGCGGTCGTCCGGAGCCTAACCGTTGTGGATCATGACGCAACCGGGTTACCGCAGCGACGAGCGGGCCACCGGGAAGTCGAACCAGGTGTCCGGGTACGGCTCGTCCACGTACCGGTAGTGCCACCACTCGCGCGGGTAGTTCTCGAACCCCTGCGCGGTCATCAACCGCTTCAACAGCTCCCGGTTCGTCCGGGCGGCGCCGGTGATCCGCGCGTCGGCAGTGTGGGCGCGCGGGTCGAAGCAGTCGAACCCGGTGCCCATGTCGACCGAGTCGTCGGCGAAGCGACGGCCGGCGGGGGCGGTGCAGGGCCGCAACGGCTCACCGGGCGTGTAGTCGGGCTGCGCCGGGGTGGGCACCGGGACCAGTGTCAGGTCGAGCGTGCTGGCCCGGCTGTGCGCGGTGGGCGCGCCGATGTAGCCGTCGGCGAAGAGCCGGTCCTTCGGCAGGTCCGGGTAGAACTCCCCCTTCATCTGCTGCTCCCGGGGGAGCTTCGCCCAGGCCACGAACTCGTTCACGGCCCGCTGCGGGCGGTAGCAGTCGTACACCTTCAGGCTGCGGCCCTGGGCCAGCGCGGCGGTCTGCACCCGGTGCAGCGCGTCCGCCGCCCGCCGGGTGAGCAGGCAGAGCGGCTCGGGGTAGCCGTCGATCGGGCGGCCGACGAAATTGTGCGCCGAGGCGTACCGGATGTCGGTGTGGACGGTCGGGTCGACGGCGGCCAGATCGACGACGTCGGCCGGGGCGCGCGGGCCGGTCGGGGTGGGCGACGGCGTGGGGCCCGGCGCGGGCCGGTGGCAGGCGGTCGCGACCGCCGCGACCGCCACGACCAGCACCCCCGCCACCGCCCTGCGCACCCTCCCGGTTCTATCACGGGGTGAGCGTCGCGCGGAGGAAGTCGAGCGCGGCGGCGTCGTCGTCGACGGCGCCCGCCTCGTGGCCGTTGTAGCGCCACACCGTCAGCTCCTTGTCGCCCCGGTAGTCGTGGTAGGCGGCGTACACGGTCGACGGGGGGACGATCTCGTCCATCAACGCGACGGAGAAGCGGGCGGGCGCGGTGGCGCGTCGGGCGAACGCCACTCCGTCGACGTAGGAGAGCGTGCGCAGCACCTGCTCCTCGGCGTCCCGGTGCACGGCGAGGTAGTCCCGGATCTCCCGGTAGGGAGCCGAGTCGGTGAGCGTGACGGCGCGCGCGACGTCGCAGAGGAACGGCACGTGCGCCACCACGGCCCGCACCCGGGCCGCCAGCGCGCCGGCGGCCAGCGCCGCCGCCCCGCCCTGGCTGTGGCCGAGCACGGCCACCCGGTCCGGGTCGACCGCCGGCAGGTCGCCGAGTGCGTCGACGGCGCGTACCGCGTCGGTGAGGAAGCGCCTGTAGTAGTAACGGCGCGGGTCCTCCACGCCCCGGGTCGCCATCCCGGGCGCCTGCGGCCCGGCGGCCGCCACGTCCGGCGTGTCGCCGCGGCTCCACCCGGAGCCCTGACCCCGGGTGTCCATCTGCAGGTGGGCGAGGCCGGCGGCGGACCAGAGCAGGTTCTCCAACGGGTGGCCACGCCCGCCGCCGTAGCCGACGTACTGCACGACCGTCGGCAGCGGCCCGGCCGCGCCGCGCGGCACCCGCAGCCAGGCCCGCACCGGTTGCCCGGCGAAGCCGGGGAACGTCACGTCGAAGACGTCCACTCCGGTCAGTGGGGTCGACACCGGGGTCGCCGCCACCGGGTCGCCGCAGGAGCGCGCCTCGGCCAGCGTGTCGGCCCAGAAGGAGTCGAAGTCGGACGGTTCGCACAGGTCACTGCGGTGCTGGCGGAGTTCCGCCTCGGGCAGGTCGGTGAACACGCCTCGGCTTCCTGGTCGTCCGTGGAGCCGGCGCCGGCGCGTCGCCGCGCCGGAATCCGGCGTGTTTCCGGAATATTTCCGTAACTTGACCGAACGCTAGGACCGGACCGACCTGTCGTCAAGCCCTCGGCGTACGGCAAGATGTGCGGGGGGCGGAACGGTTTTCCGGTCGGTTCCGGCAGCCGGCGAAGGGAACACGGGTGAGCGGGGACGACGAGCGCAGGGTGACCATCACCGCGATCGCACGGGAGGCCGGCGTCTCCGTGCCCACCGTGTCGCGGGTGCTCAACGGGCGCTCCGACGTCGCCCCGGACACCCGCGAGCGGGTCGAGAAGCTGTTGCGCCACCACGGCTACCGGCGTCGGGGCAGCCGCACGGTGCGCCGGGCGGACCTGGTCGACCTGGTCTTCAACGACCTGGACAGCCCCTGGGCGGTGGAGATCATCCGCGGGGTGGAGGACGTCGGCCACGCCGCCGGAGTGGGCGTCGTCATCTCGGCCGTGCACCGGGAGTCCAGCTCCACCCGGCAATGGCTGCACAACCTGCGCGCCCGCGCCTCGGACGGGGTGATCGTGGTGACCTCGCACCTGAGCCCCGCCGTGCAGGCGCAACTGCGCCGGCTCAACGTGCCGATGGTCGTGGTCGACCCGGACGCCGGGGTGGCCGGGACGGACGTGCCGGCGATCGGCGCCACCAACTGGACCGGCGGCCTGTCCGCCACCGAGCACCTGTTGACGCTGAGCCACCGGCGGATCGGCTTCGTCGCCGGCCCGCCGCACCTGCTGTGCAGCCGCGCCCGGCTGGACGGCTACCGGGCCGCGCTCGCGGCGGCCGGCGTGCCGGCCGACGACCGGCTGGTCCACCCCGGCGACTTCTACCACGCCTCCGGCTACACGGCCGGCGGCGCGCTGCTCGATCTGGACGACCCGCCCACGGCGATCTTCGCGGCCAGCGACCAGATGGCCTTCGGGGTCTACGAGGCGGTGCGCCGGCGCGGGCTGCGGGTCGCCGACGACGTGTCCGTGGTGGGCTTCGACGACCTGCCGGAGGCCCGGTGGGCCTCACCGCCGCTGACCACCGTGCGCCAGCCGCTGGTGGAGATGGGGCGGCTCGCCGCCCGCACCGTACTGCGGCTGGCCCAGGGCGAGGAGATCGAGTCGCCGCGGATCGAGTTGGCCACCGAGTTGGTGGTGCGGGACAGCACCGCGGGCCCCGCCGGCCGGTAGCCGGATCGGTCGTTCTCAGCCGTCTTCCGGAAGTTCTGGCTCCCGCAGGACGGACCCGGTCGACATGGCCACCGCCGCCGCGTGCCGGCGCCGTCGGGCCAGCAGCACCGCTCCCCCGGCCACCAGCAGCGCGCCCACCGCGACCGGCACGCCGACGCCCCGCCGCGTGCCGGACGCCGCCGCGCCGGCGCCCAGGTCGGCGTGTCCGGCCAGGGCCGACGCCGCAGCGGTCGGGGACGCCGGCCGGTCCAGCTCGCCCGGTTCCACCAGCCGGCCGACGGCCGCGTCCCGGGGCAGCCCGAAACCCCAGTCCAACAGCGCCGCGCCCTGCTGCCAGCCCCGCTGCGTGGGGATCTCCGCGCCGAGCAGGGTCACCACCAGCCGGCGCCCGCCCCGCTCGGCCGCGCCGACGTACGTGTGCCGGGCCAGGTCGGTGAAGCCGGTCTTGCCGCCGATGGCGCCCGGGTAGTGGTCCAGCAGCATGTTGTCGTTCTGGATCTGGAACGACTTCTCGTGCAACGCCGGCTGGGCCGGCACCTGCGCGGTCCGGGTCGCGGTGTAGCGGCGGAACGCCGGTTCGTGGAAGCAGGCCCGGGCGATCAGCGCGAGGTCGTACGCGCTGGTGAACTGCCCCGGCCCGTCCAGACCGGACGGGGTGACCGCGTGCGTCTGCCGGGCGCCGAGGTGCTGCGCCTCGGCGTTCATCGCCCGCACGCCGCCGGCCAGCCCGTCCGGGCCGCCACCGAGCCGGGCCAGCGTGTTGGCCGCCTCGTTGCCCGACTTCAGCAGCAGACCCAGCCAGATCGTCTCGATCCGGTAGTGGCCGCCCTCGGCCAGCCCGACCGCCGAGCTGCCCGGCTCGATCGCCACGTCCCCGGCGGTCACGGTGACCTCCCGGTTCGGGTCCAGCCGGGGCAGCATCGTCGCGGTCAGCAGCAGCTTCTGCACGCTTGCCGGCACCCCGTACTCGTGCGGGCCGCAGCCCCCGAGCACCGCGCCGGTGTCCAGGTCCGCGACCAGCCACGAGGTCGCGGTCACCGGCGGCGGCGCGCTCGCCACGGGCGGGACGACGAGCCCGCTCGTGTCCAGCGCGGCGCCGCCGACCGACCGGGCCGCCGGATCGGCCGCCGGCGGGGCCTGCGGTGGCCGGGTCGCCGGCGCCGGCACGTTCGGGCACGGTGGCGCGCCGCCGGGCAGCCGGCGGCCCGGCGCGGCGGCGTGCCGGACTCCCGCCACGGCGGGCGCGGCCGGCGCCGACAGCGGCAGGATCAGGGCGGCGGCCAGCGCCACGGACGGTCCCCAGGTCCTCATGCCCCGCACGCTAGCCACGCCGACCCGAACGGGTCGCCGGCTCCGGGATTCGCGTCCCGGGGCCGGTGGCGCCGGGTACGGTGGTCCGCTCCCCCGCCCGGGCCGCGCGCCGGACCGGGCACCTCGACTCGCGCCGAGGCCGTGGCCGGCGAGCGGGCCGGGCACCTCAGCGAATGTCGAGGCCGTGGGCGGCGAGCGGGCCGACGTGCCAGCCGCGACGGCGGCACGCCGCGAGCAGCCCCGGCAGCGCGTCGAGCGCGGCCCGCCAGGCACCCGGTTGGGCGGCGCAGGAGGAGTCGTGCAGCAGCACGGTGCCGCCGCCGTGCAGGCCGGCCAGCACCCGCCGCAGGACGGTATCCCCGGTGGCCGACGCGGTCCAGTCCCGCCCCCAGCAGCTCCACAGCACCGGGCGCAGCCGCAGCCGCCGGGCGGCCAGCAGGGTCGCGCCGGTCAGCACGCCGTACGGCGGGCGCAGGAACACCGGCGGCCGGCCGGTCACGTCGGTGACCAGGTCGTACCCGCGGGTCAGGTCACGCACGGTGCCGGCCGGTCCGCGCAGCAGCAGGTTGTCGTGCGCCCAGCCATGCAGGGCCACCTCGTGGCCGGCGGCGACCAGCCGGCGGCCCAGGTCCGGGTGTCGGCGCAGCATGACGCCGAGCACGAAGAACGTGGCCCGGACCCGGTGCGCGGCGAGCACGTCCAGGAAGTGCGGCGTCGACTCCGGGTCCGGCCCGTCGTCGAAGGTCAGCGCGACCCGGTCGGGCGCCCCGAGGCCGTGCAGGCCGGGCAGCAGCCGCCGGCGCAGCGCCGGCAGCGCGGTCGCCACCGGCGCCACCTGGACCGCAGGCAGCGCCACCGCCGCGACCCGGGCCAGCGCGGCGGGACCCACCGCGGGCCGCCAGGGCCGCGCGGCGGGACTCACCGCAGACCACCGGCCGCCCGGGGCCGCGCGGCCGGACTCACCGCAGGCCGCCGGTCGACTGGAGCAGCGCGGCGACGACCGCGACCGCGTCGCCGACCGGGTCGAGCAGCGACCGGCGCTCCGGCTCGGCCGGACCGGCCGGCGCGGCCCGGCGGGCGGCCTCGACGACCAGCCCGGCCGGGTCATCCGGCGGCGGACCGTCCCCCGCTGCGGCCGGCGGCGCGGTCCCGACCACCGCCGCGAGGACCGGACCGAGCTGGTCGGGCGTGCCGGCCCACCGGGTGAGGCCGGACCGGGCAAGGATGGTGGCGTTCGCCCGGCCGTGCCCGGGCAGCGGGCGGTAGGTGACCACCGGTACGCCGGCGACGAGCGCCTCCTGGCAGGTCAGCCCGCCGGCGTTCTCCACCACCACGTCGACGGCGCGCATCAGCGCCGGCATGTCGTCCACCCAGCCCAGCACGTGCCACCCGGCGCCGTGCAACCGCCGGTACAACGTCCGGTTCCGGCCGCACACCACCACCGGCTGTAAGCCCGTGGAACCCACCTCGGCGGTCGTGGCCGCCACCTCGCCGGCGCCCCAGGAGCCGGCCACGATCAGGGCGAGCGCAGCGTCCTGCGGCAGGCCGAAGCGCTGCCGGGCCCGCCGCCGGTCGACCGCGCCGCCGTCGGCGAACGCCGGCGACACCAACGGCTGGACCACCGTGACGTCGACGTCGTCGGGGCGGCGCAGCTCGGCGTGCCGAACCGTGCAGTACACGTCCACACCCGGCGCCAGCCAGGTCGGATGCACCACCAGGTCGGTCACGTAGGTGAGCACCGGGACACCGAGCCGCCCACGGCGGCGCAGCGGGCCGAGGAGCTGGTTGGCGAACGGATAGGTGGTCACCACCGCCCGGGTGTCCGGGGGGATGCGGCGGCGGATGCGGGCGCGGAACGGACGCATCAGCGCGCGGATGGCGCGCACCGACGTCCGCGACCGGCTGGTGAGCCGGAACAGCAGGTGGTAGCCCCAGGGCAGCCGGTCCAGCACCCCCCGGTACGTCTCCCGCACCGCCCGGTGGAGCGGGCCGGGCAGCAGGTGCAGGAGGTTCAGCCGGTCCACCTCGAAGCCCCGCCCGCGCAGCCGCGCCGCCAACTCGTCGGCGGCCCGGTCGTGCCCGGCGCCGATGTCCGCGGAGATCACCACGATGCGTCCCGGGTGCTCCATGAGCGGCGCATACCCACGCAGCAGGCGTCCACGCGACCGGCCGGGGCGGTCCCACTCCCCGCTCGACCCCGGGACCCGAACGAGCCGTGCCGAGGCGACGCTCCCGCGCCCGCCGGGAACGGACGACCGGACGGGGGCCGGCGGGACGGACGGGACCGGCGGGACGGACGGGACCCCCGGGGCGGTCAGGCGCGGCGACGGCCGCAGCGGCGGGACCGGGTGCGGGCGGCGAGTACCGCCGCCAGGCCACCGACGGTGAGCGCCAGGAGCCCGGCGGCCGGCACGATGACCTGCCAGTCCCCGTCCGCCATGCGGCGCAGCGCGGTGCCGCCCGGCCCGCGCCATGGTCCCGCGTCGGGTCGGGCCGGAGCGGCGGCCTCCGGGGCCTTCCGGGCCGGCTCGGCCCTCGCGGCGTCCAGCTCGCCCGGTTCGACCAGCTCGCCGACTGACGCGTCCCGGGGCAGCGAGAACCCCCAGTCGAGCAGTTGCGCGCCCTGCTGCCAGCCCCGGACCGGCCGGGCCTCGGCGCCGAGCAGCGTGACCACGAGCCGGCGTCCGCCGCGCTGGGCGGCCCCGACGTAGCTGTGCCGGGCCAACTCGGTGAAGCCGGTCTTGCCGCCGAGCGCCCCGGGATAGCGGTAGATGAGCTGGTTCTCGTTCTGGATCTGGAACCCGCCCTTCTTCAGCGCGGGCTGGGCCGGGATCTGCGCCCGCTCGGTCAGCGCGTACCTGTCGAAGCGGGGGTCGGCGAAGCAGGACCGGGCGATCAGCGCCAGGTCGTACGCGCTGGTGAACTGCCCCGGGCCGTCCAGGCCGGACGGCGTGACGGCGTGGGTCTGCAACGCGCCGAGCCGGCGGGCCTCGGCGTTCATCTCGGCGACCCCGGCCCGGGCGTTGCCGGCGCCCAGCCGGGCCAGCATGTTCGCCGCGTCGTTGCCGGACTGCAGCAGCAGCCCCAGCCAGAGCGTCTCCACCGCGTAGCGCCCGCCCACCAGCAGGCCGACGGCCGAGCTGCCCGGTTCGATGTCCAGGTCCTCGCGGGTGGCCACGGCCACCTGTCTGGGGTCCAGGCGCTTGAGCATGGTGGCGGCGAGCAGCAGCTTCTGGGTGCTCGCCGGCGTGCCGTACACGTGCGCCCCGCAGGCGCCGAGCACGGCGCCGCTGTCCAGGTCGGCGACCAGCCAGGTGGTGGCGGTGAGCGCCGGCGGCGGGGGCGCGCCGGGCGGGGTGACCAGGCCCGGCGCGGCAAGCGCCTCGCCGCCCACCACCTGCTGTTCCGGCACCGACGGCGGCGGGACCGGGCGGGGCGGCCGGGTGACCTTGGCCGCCGGGAGGCGGGGGCAGGGCGCGGCGACGCCGGGGGCCGCGGCGGCCGGCGGCGCGGCGGCGGCCGGGGTGGGTGTCCCGGCGACGAGCAGCGTGACGGCGGTGATGGCGGCCAGGACCCGGTCTCTCATGAAGAGGCACCATACCGAGCGCGGCGCCCGGGTCGGCGTGGCTCACCGACCCGGTGACGCTGTGCCGATCCGGTGGCCCCGCGCGGTCACCGGACGCCGCGCAGCCACCACCGTTGCCAGGGCGTCTCCACCGCGCGCCGGTGATAGTGCGCGCGCACCCAGGCCACCGCCGGGCCGGGGTCCAGCCCGTCCAGCACGGCGAGCGCGGCGAGCGCGGTGCCGGTCCGGCCGACGCCACCGTGGCAGGCGGCCTCGACCCGCTGGCCCGCGTAGGCGCGTCGCCACGCCTCCCGCAGGGCGTCGAGCGCGTCCGCGCGGTCCGTCGGCACCCAGAAGTCGGGCCACCGGATCCGCCGGGCCGGCCACCCCGGGTCGGGCCCGGGCGCCAGCACCAGCGCGAAGTCGGCGGGCGAGGCCGGCGCGGCGACCCGCCGGCCGCGCACCGTGGCGCCGCCGGGCAGGGTGAGCAGACCGACCGGGTCCGTCCACGGCGTCGTCGGGTCCATCACGTCATTGTCGGGCACCCCGAGGACGCGTGAGTGCCCGCCGGACGAGGTCCGGCGGGCACTCACGACATACCGGGTCACCCCGGCGTGCGCCTCAGGTCAGCCGAGGCGACGGCGGCGCCAGGCCAGCGAGGCCAGGAGCAGCACCGCGCCGGCGCCGGCCAGGCCGCCGCCGAGCTTCAGCGGCGTGCCGATGCTGCCGCCCGTGACGGGCAGGTGTCCGCCGTGGTGCGGCGGGCGCGGCGACTGGGTGCCTCGCACCGGGAGTACGGTGCCGGTCGTGCTCGCGGTCCGGCCGGTCGTCTCACCGGTGGCGGTGAACGTGTAGCGACCGGGGCGGGTCGGGCGGTAGGTGACGGTGAAGTTGCCGCTGGCGTCCGCCTGCACCGTGAAGTGGGTCGGCGCCGGCTGCGGCGCGGCCCGGTTCGGCGTGTACGCCACGGCCGCCATCGCCACCGTGCTGCCGTCGCTGCGCCGCGCGGTCCCCTCCGCCGGAGCGGCGGCCGGGAGTCCGGAGATGGTGACGTCGATCGACACCGTCTCGTTGGGTCCGAAGCCGCGGCCCCGCAGGGTGAAGGTCTCACCGAGGACGATGGTCGGGTCGTCGAGCGTCAGCGAGACGACCGGCGGCGGGTAGACCGGTGGCTGCGGCTGCGCCGCCCCGGCCGCGGTCGGCGCGGCCGCGACGGCCAGGCCCACCGTGAGCGCCATGATGATGCGGGATAGCCGCATGATGGTTTCCCTCCTACTGTTCACATCTGGGTGCGGTGACTATCTGGGTGGTCCACGGGGTGACGGTGGGTGTGAGCACCAGGTCGGCCGTGCCCGCGCCGTTCTGGCCGGTGAGCAGCGTGACGTCGAGGGTCCGGGTCTGCCCCGGGGCGACCTCGACGTTCGCCACCGCCACCTGGCGGCGGCGGTCGGTTCCGCCGCCCATCGCGGTGTCCCGCCCGTCCAGTCGGCCGGCGAGGACAGCGCCTCCGCTCGGTGTGTGCACCGAGACGAAGGTGCGCGCGGTGTACTTGTCGCCGGACAGGGCCAGGCCCGTGACCGACTCGGTGAGGCCCGACCGCGGGGCGGTGGAGCGCACCGTGACCCGCAGCCGCAGTTCCCGGCGCCCGTCCGGCTGGCATGCGCCGACCGTCAGGGTGGCTGAGAACCTGAGGTAGTAGCCGAGCTTCGCGCCGCTGCCGTCGTTGAGGAACACGCCGACCGTGGGCACGGTGTCCTGCTCCGGGAGCTGCCCGGCCAGCCGGGTGCCGGCCAGCGCGCGCTGCTCGTCAGATCGGACACTCCAGAACAATATCCGACGTTCCTGTATTGAGCGCCTGATAACGGTCAGAAGCGCCTTCGCGTCCACCGTTTTGGTGAACAGCGCGGTGAACACGCCCGCGGCCGCCCGGGCGAAGAACGTGTCCTGCGCGTCCGCGTCCAAGTCCCGGTAGGAGTCGCTGAGCAGCGTGCGCACCGCGGTGGCGCCGGTCAGCGCGGGCCCGTCCTTCACGGTGACCGGGCCGATCACGCCGAGCAGGTAGGACAGCACCACCGGGTCCACCGCCAGCACACCGTCCACGCTGGTGCCGGTGCGTCGGCGGACCATCTCCCGGTAGAGCGCCGCCGCGGTCGGGAAGTCCGGGCTCAGGTTGACGTCCGCGGGATACATCCCCGGCAGGTCGGACCAGAGTCGACGCGCCTCCGGATCGACCTTGAGCGGGGGGTCGAACAGCGGCAGTTGGCTGGAGTTGCCCTGCCCGGCCAGCCGGATCCGGCCGTCGTCCGCGCGCAGCACGGCGTACGCGCCGAACATGCCACCGGTGGCGCGCAACTCGGCCGGGTTCTGCGAGACGAGCAGGTAGCTGCGCGGGCCGTCGGCCCCGAGCAGTGGCGGCAACAGCCGGGCGCCACGGTCGGCGGCCGAGGTGAGGTCGCCGAGCTGGTCCAGCTCCGCCCGCAGGGCGGTGACCGCGTCCCGCACCTGGGCCACCAGGCCGCCGGTCGGTACCGCCCGCAACCGCTCGGAACTGCGCCGGACCGCCTGGTCGGCCCGGGACACCTCGGCCGAGACCTCGCGCAGGCGGTTCACGTCGAGCCGCCCCTGCGTCGGCACCAGGGAGGCGAGGTCGACCCGGAGCAGGGTGGGAAAGGCCAGCCGGGCCAGGTCGTCGACGGCCACCGAGATCTGGCGGACCGCCGTCAGGTCGTCCCCGGCGTACGGGGTCCGCTGGCCGAGCCACCAGACCGGGTCCCCGGTCGCCCCGCGGGCGGCGGTCGCCTGCTGCTGCAACGCGGAGAGCGTCCGCCGAGCCCGCTCGATGTCGCCGTCCAGCACCTGGGCGCTCAGGTCCTTGGCGAGCCCCGCGGCGTTCACCAGGTGGGAGCGGGCCTGCCAGCCCCGCAGCGTGACCCAGCCGCCGGCGGTCAGCAGCACCGAGACGACGACCAGTCCGACGAGCAGGACCCGGCGGACGCGGGCTCGACGGCGGCGCCGCGAGCGTCGGTGCCGACGATGCGGAGCATCGCGTTGCGTCACACCACTCTCCCTCTTCGCTAATCGGACATAAGCCTGGTTTGTAGCACAATCTACCGTTCATTTTCCGGCTAACATCATGACTGCGCCGATCGCGGCTTTCAGCCGTTTCTCAGGTTTTTCATCCGATCTGACGTCACCGCCCGCAGGCAGTCCTCGATCCGGTCGACGCCGGCGCGCAGCGACATCCGTCCCAGGTAGGCGTCCCGGCCCCGCCGGCCCATGTCGCGCCGGGCGTCCCGCGGGATCGCCGCGGCCAGCCAGAACCGGTCGGCCAGGGCGGCCCAGTCCTCGGGCGGGCAGGACAGCCCGGCCCGGGCCTGCTCCACCAGCTCCGCGGTGTCACCACCGGCCGAGGCGACCACCGGCGCGGCGCAGGAGAGCGCGGCCGGCAGCTTGCCGGGCACCGCGCCACGCAGCTCCGGCAGGTCGCGCTGCATGACCAGTTGGTAGTCGGCGGCCGCGTAGAGCTGCGGCATGTCCGCCGGCGAGCACCGCTCGACGAACCGGACGTTGTCGGCGCCCAGCTCGGCGGCCAGCCCGCGTACCCGCCGCTCCTCGCTGCCGGACCCGACCAGGACCAGGTCCATCCGGTCGCCCAGGGCGGCCGCCGCCCGGACCGCGGTCTCCAGACCCTGCCGTACGCCGATCGTGCCGGCGTGCATCACCACGCAGCGGTCGTCCCGGCGGACCAGCCGACGCGCGGCCGGACCGGGCTCGGCCGGTCGGAACAGGCGCTCGTCGGTCCAGTTCAGCACCGTGCGCACCCGGTCCGGCTCGGCGCCGCCGGCCAGCACCAGCTCGCGCATGGAGGGTGCGCCCACCACGACCACGCCCGCCTCCCGGTACAACCGGCGCAGACCGGCCTCCAGCCGGCCCGCCCACCGGCGTGACTCCGCCGGCCGGGCCGGGTCCTCCCCGGTCCAGACGTCCTGCACGTGCAGCACGGTCGGCACCCGACCGAGCAGCCGGAGCAGGGAGGTGGCGGCCAGGGTCACCGCCGGGCGCTGGAAGACGTAGAGCGCGTCGAGGTCGCGGAGGTAGCGGCGGCCCGCCAGCGCGGCGCTGCCGGCGAAGGAGAGCCAGGTGGCGCCCCGGGCCGAGCCGCCGCCGGTGTAGCGGGGCACCCGACGGACGGTCAGCCGGTCGCTGCGCGTCTGGTGTCGCCACCGCTGACGCCAGCCCGGATAGACCTGCCCGCCGGGGTAGTCCGGGAAGCCGGTGAGCACCCGCACCTCGTGGCCCCGGGCGGCCAACTCCTCGGCCAGGCTGCCCGGGATGAACGCCGGCTCCGGCGGGAAGTGGTACGACAGGATGCCGATCCTCATCGCCGGCCTCCCGGCGCGGCCGGACGGACCGCGCGGGCCGGCGCCGCGTACGATGCCGGCATCCCCTCTGCCACCGGCCGCGACCGGCGGACGTCCGCCGTCGCGGCACCACCCGGCGCCACCGCGCCGACCAGAGGGGTGCAGATGCTCGACAGGGTGCTTTTCGTCTGCCAGGCCAACATGTGCCGGTCACCGATGGCCGAGTTCCTCGCCCGCCGGCTGCTGGCCGACCTGCCGGTGGTGGCGACCAGCGCCGGCACCGACGCGGTCGACGGCGCCCCCATGCACCCGTACGCGGTCGAGGTGGCCGGCGCGGACGCCGCCGCCTTCCGCACCCGCCGGCTGCGGCCGGAGCACCTGACCGCGGCCACGCTCGTGCTGACCGCGACCCGGCGGCAGCGCTCCGTCTGCACCGCGCTGGCGCCGGCCGCGCTGGGCCGCGCGTTCACGCTGCACCAGTTCGCCCGGCTCGCCGCGGCGGCCACACCGACCGCCGCGGACGGCGGGACGCCGCTGCGCGCGGCGCTGGGCGCGGCCGTCCGCGCCCGGGGGCGGATGCAACCCGCCGCCCCCGGCGCGGACGACCTGTGGGACCCGATCGGCGGCTCCCCGGCCGACTTCCGCCGGTGTGCCGAGGAGATCGAGCGGTCGATCCGATCCGTGCTCACGCTCATCGCGACAGCCGCGTGAGTTCCTGCGTCCGGTCCCCGGTGGGAGCCTGCGCGTCGCGCCGGGACGCCTCGGCCCGGTCCGCGGGCACCGCGCCCGGGGCCGGCGGCACCACCACCTTGTACGTCTCGTACTGGTAGGAGTCCGCCTTGCCCACCTTGGCCATGTTGAGCACGCAGCCGAGCAGTCGCACCGAGACCGAGCTGAGCGCCCGGGCCGCCGCGGCCACCTGACCGCGCGAGGTCCGTCCCTGCTGGGTCACCAGCAGCGCGCCGTCGGCCTGCACGGCCACCACCACGCCGTCGGTGACCGCCAGCAGCGGCGCGGTGTCGATGATGACGATGTCCGCCGACTCGCGCAGCGCCACCAGCAGGTCCGCCATCGCCTTGGAACCGAGCAGTTCGCTCGGGTTCGGCGGGGTGGCGCCGCTGGGCAGCACGAGCAGCGACTTCTCGCCCCAGCGCTGCACCACGTCGCCCACCTGCACGTCGCCGACGAGCACGTCGGTGAGCCCGACACCGCCGTCGAGGCCGAGGTAGTCCGCCGCCTTGGGGCGTCGCAGGTCGGCGTCGATGAGCAGCACCCGCCACCCCGCCTCGGCCAGCGCGATGGCGGTGTTGCAGGCCATGGTGGTCTTCCCCTCGCCCTGCAGGGCGCTGGTGACCGCGATGACCCGGGCCGGTTCGTGCACGTCCACGAAACGCAGGTTGGTGCGCAGCTTGCGAACCGCCTCGGCGCGGGCCGAGGTGGCCGCGTCGCCGACGATCAGCGGGGCCGCCTTCGCCCCGGACTCGAACGGGATCTCGCCGAGCAGCGGGCTGCCGGTCACCCGTTGCAGCGCCACCGCGTCGCGCATCCGCACGTCGGCCAGGCCGCGCAGCACGGACAGGCCGACGCCGGCCAGCAGGCCGAGCAGGCCGCCGACGACCAGATTGCGCACCGGCTGCGGCGAGACCGGGTTGGAGGTGACCCGGGGGCCGCTGACCAGTTCGATCTTGATGGGCGGCGCCTTGCCGTCCGGGGGCGTCTCCACCTTGCGGACCAGCTCGATGAACTTGGCGGAGAGCACCTCGGTGGTCTTCAGCGCCCGGGTCTGGTCGGTGTCGGTCAGGGTGGCCTTGAGCAGCACCGTGCCGACCGTCGTGGCGGTGGTGATCCGGCTGCGGACCTGGTCGGCGGTGAGGCCGAGCGGCGCGTCCGCGACCACGCTCTGCGCGAGCCGGTCGCTGGTGAGCAGGTCGCCGTAGGACTTGACCCGCTGCTGGAGGAAGAGGCTGCCCTGGTAGGCGTCGGTGACCCCCTGGCTGGGGGTGGTGACGAAGAACGTCACCGAGGCCTGGTAGCGGGGCGCCGTGCGGACCGTCACCAGGGCCGCGACGCCCACGGCGAGCATCACCGTCACCAGCACGATCCACCAGTGGCGTCGGACCAGGCGCAGGTAGCCGAGAACGTCCATCACTCTCCCCCTCGCGACACGCCGGTCTGCCGATGAAACTGCACGAATGCCCCCTAAAAGCCCAAGTCGCCGTGCCAGGATCGAATCGCCTATTCGCCACGTTAGGTGACCAGACGAATGTAAACGAACAGACGTGCACGGAAGATGTGAATCCGCCGATTCCGGAGAGACTGACGAGGGCAACCATGGACCGTGAAGCCACCGCCGCCGAAGACGTCGTGCGACCCCGCCGCCGGATCACCCACCGCGCCGCCACCCTCTCCCTGTTAACGCTGGACACGGCCGCGTGGTGCGGAGGATTTCTCGGCGCCGCCTGGACCCGCTACGAGTTCGAGTTGACCGCCGCCCGGGGCGCCCGGGTGCTCGGCGTCGCGCTCGCCTGCGCCGCGCTCTACACGCTCCTCACGTTCGTGCGGACCCGGGTCTACGGCCGCTACCCGATCGGCAGCGCCGGTGACGCCCGCGGCCTGGCCGGCGCCGTCGGAATCGCCGTCCTGGTCACGCTCGTCGGCGTGCTGCCCTGGGCCGACCGCCCCGTCCCGGCGACCACCCCACTGGTCGGCGGCGCGGTCGCGCTGGTGCTGATGGCGACCGGCCGCGGGCTCTGGCGCGCCCACGCCGACCGGCGCCACCCGGCCACCCCGCACGCCGAGCGGTGCCTGGTCTACGGCGTGGACGCGGCAAGCGAACGGCTGGTCCGGGTGCTCCTGCACGACCCGGAGAGCAACTACCGGCCGGTCGGCCTGCTCGACGACGCCCCGGACAGCCGGGGACTCCGGCTGGAGGGGCTACGCGTGCTCGGCGGCCGGGACCAGGTCGGCGCCGTCGTCCGGGCCACCCAGGCCCGTACCGTCATCTTCTCGATGAGCTGCGCCGACGCGGGCCTGCTGCGCGACGTGCGCACCCGCACGCTGGAGGCCGGCGCGGCGTTCAAGGTCCTGCCCCCGGTGCGGGAACTGCTCGACCGGCCGGTCGCCGCCACCGACGTCCGCGACCTGCAGATCACCGACCTGCTCGGCCGGGCCCAGCGGGTCGCCGAGCTGACCGTCGAGCGTGGCGGGCTGGCCGGTCGCCGGGTGCTGGTCACCGGCGCCGGCGGCTCGATCGGCTCCGAGCTGTGCCGGCAGATCGCCAGGTGTGAGCCGGACGAGCTGATGATGCTCGACCGGGACGAGTCCGCGCTGCACGCGCTGCAGATGTCCCTGCACGGCCGGGCACTGCTGGACGGCCCCGAACTGATCCTGGCCGACATCCGCGACGCCGAGGGCATCGCCCGGGTGGTCGCCGACCGGCAGCCCGACGTGGTCTTCCACGCCGCCGCGCTGAAGCACCTCACCATGCTCCAGCGCCACCCCGGCGAGGCGATCATGACCAACATCTGGGGCACCCTCAACGTGTTGGCGGCCTGCCGGGACGTCGCCCAGTTCGTGAACATCTCCACCGACAAGGCGGCCAACCCGACGAGCGTCCTCGGCTACTCCAAGCGGATCACCGAGCGGCTCACCGCCCACCAGGCCGGGCACCTCGGCGGCGCCTACCTGAGCGTCCGGTTCGGCAACGTGCTCAGCAGCCGCGGTTCGGTGCTCACCGCGTTCCAGGCGCAGATCCGCGCCGGCCTGCCGATCACCGTCACCCACCCCGACGTGACCCGCTACTTCATGACCGTGCAGGAGGCGGTGCACCTGGTCCTGCAGGCCGCCACGATCGGCCGCGGCGGCGAGGCGCTGGTGCTCGACATGGGCGAGCCGGTACGCATCGCCGACGTGGCACGCCGGCTGGCCGCCGAGGCGGACCACCCGGTCGACATCGTCTACACCGGGCTGCGGCCCGGCGAGAAGCTGCACGAGCACCTCTTCGGCGCCGACGAGTCGGACACCCGCCCGCTGCACCCGCTCATCTCCTACGTGCCGGTGCCCCCGCTCGACCCGGACGAGGTGCGCGGGCTGGACCCGTACGCCGACCCGGACGAGCTGGTCAAACGGCTGGCGGCGTTCTGCGAGACGGTCGGCGCGGTCGCGCCGGCGCTGCCCGGGCAGCGCTGAGCCACGTGAGCGGTGCGGGCGCGCGGAGGTGGCGCCCGCACCGGTTCGACTCGCCGTCCGGCCGGCGGCGACGGTAGGGTTGACCACGGTGTGCCGGGAAGCCTGGTCGGCGATGCGATCAGCCGACCCCTCTCCCGAACGGACACCCCGTGCCTCACGATCCTCCCCGCTCCCGCCTGCTGTCCCGGCGGTCCTGGCCGGAGGCCCGCTTTCTGGCCGACGTGCTGCGCACCGAGACCGTGGGCGGCGGGCTGCTGCTCCTCGGCGCGGTTCTCGCCCTGGTCTGGGCCAACTCGCCGTGGCGCGCGGCGTACGCGGCGGTGGGCGACTGGGTGCCGTGGCCCGGCGGCGCCGCGCTGCATCTCGACCTCAACCTCGGCGCCTGGGCCGCCGACGGGCTGCTGGCGATCTTCTTCTTCGTGGTCGGGCTGGAACTCAAGCGCGAGTTCGTCGCCGGTGACCTGCGCGACCCCCGGCGGGCCGCGCTGCCGGTGGTGGCCGCCGTCGGCGGCATGGTGGTGCCGGCGCTGGTCTACCTGGCGGTGACCGCGAGCGCCGGCGACGCCGGGATGCGCGGCTGGGCGATCCCCACCGCCACCGACATCGCCTTCGCCCTCGCCGTGCTCGCCGTGATCGGCTCGCACCTGCCGCAGGGCCTGCGCGCGTTCCTGCTCACCCTCGCGGTGGTCGACGACCTGCTGGCGATCACCGTCATCGCGGTGTTCTACACCGCCGACTTCCACCCCCTGCCGCTGCTCGGCGCGCTGCTGCCGATCGCCGGGTTCGCGTTCCTGGTGCAGCGGCGACGCACCTGGTGGTGGGCGCTCATCCCGCTCGCGGTGGGCGCCTGGGTGCTGGTGCACGCCTCCGGCGTGCACGCCACCGTGGCCGGGGTGCTGCTCGGCTTCACCGTGCCGGTGCTCGCCGGACGCGCCGGCGAGCCCGGGTTGGCCGAGCGGCTGGAACACCGCTGGCGGCCGATCTCCGCCGGCCTCGCCGTGCCGATCTTCGCGTTCTTCGCCGCCGGCGTCTCGCTCGTCGACGTCGACCTGGGCGCGGTGGTACGCGACCCGGTGGTGCTCGGGGTGGCCGGCGGCCTGGTGCTCGGCAAGGTGATCGGGGTGTTCGGCTCGACGTTCCTGCTCGCCCGGTTCACCCGCGCCGAGCTGGACGAGGAGATCACCTGGGCGGACCTGCTGGGGCTGGCGCTGCTGGCCGGTATCGGCTTCACGGTGTCCCTGCTCATCGGCGAGCTGGCGTTCGGCCCGGGCAGCCCGGAGGACGAGCGGGTCAAGGCGGCGGTGCTGGCCGGCTCGCTGATCTCCGCCGCCCTGGCCGCGGTGGTGCTGCTGCGCCGCAACCGGGTCCACCGACGGATCAGCGAACGGGAGAGCCGCGACGACGACGGCGACGGCATCCCGGACGTCTACCAGGAGCGGCGGGCCTGAGACGGACGGGCGCCGGCCGCCGTCCCCGGTCGGGGGCGGCGGCCGGCGCCCGGCGGTCAGCGGCGGCGCTCGGCGCGCTCGTCCTCGGTCTCCTCCAGCGCGTCGGCGAACGGCTCGGTGAAGTCGTCACCGGGCACCGCGACCTGCTCGGCGCGGTCCTGCTCGTCCGCGCGGCCGCCGGCCGGCGGCTCCGGCGCCGTGGCGCCCCCGGCGAAGCCGTACTCGTTGGGCTCGTCGTGCCTGCTCATGCGCGGAACCTCCCGGTCGTCCGAATCCTGGTGGCGGCGTCACGACGCCACCACCAGGTCCCTTACCCACACCGAGCGCGCCCGATCATCGCCGACGCTCAGGTCAACTCGGAGATCGCCTCGAAGATCAGCCAGAGGCCGCAGATGGCGAACAGCACTGCCGCGCCGTAGCGGATCGCCCGCTCCGGCAGGTGCCGCCCCAGCATCCGACCCACCAGGATCGCCAGCGCGTCGGCCGCGACCATGCCCAGCGTCGAGCCGAGCCAGGTGCCGAACCAGCCGTACTTGGTGGCCAGCGTGATGGTCGCGAGCATGGTCTTGTCGCCCAGCTCGGCCAGGAAGAACGCGACGCCGACCGCGACGATCGCGGACTTGGTGCTGCGTTCGGCCTTGCGCTTCTCCTCCTCGGTCAACTTGTCGCCCCGCAACGTCCAGGCGCCGAAGCCGAGGAACGCCAGACCGGCGATCAGTGAGATCCAGCCCGTGGGCAGGGCCGCGTTGAGACCGACACCGATGGCCACCGAGGCCAGGTGGACGATCGCGGTGGCGATGGTGATGCCGATGAGCACCGGCAGGGGGCGGAAACGCGTGGCGAACGTCAGGGCCATGAGCTGGGACTTGTCCCCCAGCTCGGCGACGAAGATGACGCCGAAGCTGATCACCAGCGCGACGAGGAAACCCTCCATGTGAACCTTCCCGATCAAGCCGGGAGGAGAGACAGGGGCGCCCTCGACCCGGCTGCGACAGCCTGAGTCGAAGGTCTCGCCCGCCCCGGGGACCGGGGCCGCGTGGCCGGATGCGGAACGCACCAGTGTGTCGACCACGACATTGGGGGCTACTCCCCTTCGCGCCGACCAGCCTAGCCGATCACCGCCGGACCCGCCCGCCGGGTGTGTCCGGGGCCACCCGGCCTCACTCGGCGCGGGCCAGGCTCACCCCGAACAGGCCGTCCGGGTCGGTCCAGAACGCCTCGCGGGCGAACCCCGCCGCGGCCAGCTCGTCGGCGATCCCGGCCGGCCGGAACTTCGCCGAGACCTCGGTCCGCAGCTCCTCCCCGGCCGCGAACGCCACGTCCAGGTCCAGCGCCGCCACCCGCACCCGGGCCGGACGCTCCGCGCGCAGCCGCATCTCGATCCACTCCCGCTCCGGGTCCCAGACCGCCACGTGCCGGAAGGCGTCCACGTCGAAGTCCGCGCCCAGCTCCCGGTTGACCACCCGCAGCACGTTGCGGTTGAACTCGGCGGTCACCCCGGCCGCGTCGTCGTAGGCGGGCACGACCACACCCGGGTCCTTCACCAGGTCGGTGCCGACCAGCAGCCAGTCGCCGGCCTCCAGGGCCGCGCGCGTGGCGGCGAGGAACCCGGCCCGCTCCGCCGGCAACAGGTTGCCGATCGTGCCGCCGAGGAACGCCACCAGCCGCCGGCCGCCGGTGGGCAGCCGGTCCAGGTGACGGGTGAAGTCACCCACGATGCCCCGCACCCGCAGGCCCGGGTACGCGGCGGCGATCTGGGCGGTCGAGGAGCGCAGCGCGCTGACCGAGACGTCCAGCGGCACGAACGTGCCCAGGTCGCCGTGGCGGGTGAACGCGTCCAGCAGCAGCCGGGTCTTCTCCGACGAGCCGGACCCCAGCTCGATCAGCGTCTTCGCCCCGGTCGTCGCCGCCACGTCGTCGGCGTGCGCGGCCAGCACCGCCCGCTCGGCCCGGGTCGGGTAGTACTCCGGCAGCCTGGTGATCTCCTCGAACAGCTCGCTGCCCCGGGCGTCGTAGAACCACTTCGGCGGCAACCACTTCGGCGACGCGGTCAACCCGACCCGTACGTCCTCCCGCAGCGCCCGGTCCAGGTCCTGCTCCTCCAGGTGGATCTCCAGCGGCTCCGCGCTCATCGACTGTCCTCTCTGCTGTGCGGATGGGTCGGATGGGTCAGGCGGTGGTCAGCTCGCGGACGTCCAGCCCGGCGGCGGTAGCCAGCACCAGCCGCCCGTCCGGCACCGGCTGCCAGGCGGTGTCGTCGTCGTACGGCTCGGAGGCCAGCACCACCGAACCGGGGCCGCGCCGCACCGACAGCGCGTGCCCGGCCACGCTCGCCGCCACCGTTGAACCGTCGGTGAGCAGCAGGTTCAACCGTGAGCCGGGCGCGGCGGCGGCGACCCGCGCGACCGTGCCGGCCACCGCCTCGCCGGGCGTCTCCCCGGCTCGCAGCCGGTGCCGGACCAGCGCCCAGAGCACCGCCGAGTCGGTCGGCACCTCCAGGGTGAGCAGGTCGCGGACCGGCAGCTCGGCGGCGAGCGGTGCCAGGCTGTCCGGCCAGCCCCGGACCACGCCGTTGTGGCTGAACAGCCAGCGCCCCTCGGCGAACGGCGCGGCGGCGGTCTCGTGCAGGGGCATGCCCACCGTCGCCGAACGCACGGCCGCCAGCACCGCCGGGGCGGACGTGACGGCGGCCAGCTCGGGCAGCGTGGTGTCGCTCCACATCGGCTGGGCCCGCCGGTAGCGGACCGGGTCCCCGCCGTCGGGATACCAGCCGACGCCGAAACCGTCGGCGTTGATGGTGCCGCCACCACGCATGTCGCGCGGCGCCCAGGACTGGCGCAGCAGCCCGTACGGAGGGTCGTGCAGCAGGCTCCGCAGGGTGACCGGTGGACCGAGGTAGGCGAGGTGACGACACATCGGGCCGGTTCACTCCCCGGCGTCGCGGGCGCAGCGGAAGCCGCTGAAGATCTGCCGCCGGATCGGGTAGTCCCAGTTGCGGAACGTGCCCCGGCAGGCCGAACGGTCGGTGCCGAACGAGCCGCCGCGCAGCACCCGGTGGTCGTCGCCGAAGAAGACCTCCGAATACTCCCGGTAGGGGAACGCGGTGAAGCCCGGATGCCCTCGGAACGTGTCGGCGGTCCACTCCCACACGTCGCCGATCAACTGGTGCACGCCCAGCGGCGAGGCGCCGGCCGGATACGCGCCCACCGGCGCCGGGCACAGGTGACGCTGCCCCAGGTTGGCGTGCGCGTCGGTCGGGTCCTGGTCGCCCCACGGGTAGCGGCGGGACCGGCCGGTCTCCGGGTCCCAGCGGGCCGCCTTCTCCCACTCCGCCTCGGTGGGCAGCCGCTTGCCGGCCCAGGTCGCGTACGCCTGCGCCTCGTACCAGCAGACGTGCACCACCGGCTCGTCGTCGCGCACCGGCGACCAGCGGCCGAACCGCCGGTACGCCCAGCCGTCGCCGTCGCGCCGCCAGTGCAGCGGCGCGGACAGCCCCGCCTCGACCCGGTGCCGCCAACCGGCCTCGCTCCACAGCCCCGACCGCTCGTAGCCGCCGTCGGCGATGAAGGCGCGGTAGTCGCCGTTGGTCACCGGCGCCGCGTCGATGAGGTAGGCGGGCAGGTCCACGGTGTGCGCCGGGCGTTCGTTGTCCAGCGCCCAGGGGTCGGTGGAGGTGCCCATGGTGAACGGCCCGGCGGGCACCCGCACCTCGCCGCCGACGGTCGCGGCGGGCTCGGGCGGCGGCGGGGCGGCCAGCACCGGCTCACCGGCGCGCAACTGGTGGGTGGCGAGCATGGTCTCGTCGTGCTGCTGCTCGTGCTGCACGATCATGCCGAACGCGAAGCCGTCGTGGACCAGCCGGCGCTCGGTGAAGCGGATGCCGTCCAGCAGGTCGTACACCTTGTCGCGCACCGTGTGGACGTAGGCGCGCGCCTCGGCCGGGGGCAGCAGCGGCAGCGCCGGCCGGTCCTTGCGGGGCTGCTTGAACGCGTCGTAGAGGTCGTCGATGTCGCGGCGCACCGGCGCCCGCCCGCCGACGTCGCGCACCAGCCACAGCTCCTCCTGGTTGCCGACGTGCGCCAGGTCCCAGACCAGCGGCGACATCAGGGTGGAGTGCTGCCGGACCAGGTCGGCGTCGTCGACCGCGTCGGTCAGTGACGCGGTGCGGGCGCGGGTGCGCGCCAGTTCCGCCGCGATCCGGGCGCGGAGCCGCTCGGCGTCCGTACCCGGCTGCTCGGTGGTGGTCACCGGTGTCCCCTCTCCGCGGCGGCGCGGCGCCGCCGGATCGCTCGGTGGATCTGGTCGTGGGTCCCGGCCGGCAGGTCCAGCTCGGGCAGGGCGGCGAGCGCCAGGTCGAGCAGGGCCGACGCGGCGCTCGCCAGCGGACGCTCGGCCAGCCCGCGCCGGGCGGCCGCCTGCCAGCGGTCGGCGACCGGAGCGGCGACGGCGAGCGCGTCGCGGGTGGTCGACGGGTCGGCGAAGAGCGCGGCCAACACCGCCAGCGGTACGGTCCACTCCCTGCCCGGCTGGGCGTCCAGGTAGCGCAGCTCCAGGTAGCCGCGCGGGCGGACCGGCGGGAAGAGCGTGCTGACGTGATAGTCCAGATCGTCGGTGGTGGGCGGGTGGGGCAACGCCCCGGCCAGCCAGTCGGCGAACGTCACGCCCTCCGGCGGCGTCCAGTCGGGGCCGTCGCCGCGTACGCAGAGCAGCGGCGCGGCGAGCACGTAGCCGGTCCAGGCGGTCACCGGGTCCTCGTCGGCGGCGGCCGGTGACCAGACCGGGCGGGTGCGGGCCGGGTCGATCGCCAGCCAGGTGGCCATCCGGGCGGACGCCCAGCCGGTGGCCCGGCCCGCGTGCCGGTCGGCGGTGGCGAACGCGGCAAGCAGTGGTGGCCCGACGGCGTGCGCGGCGGCCCACCGTTGTGCCAGCCGGTCCGGCTCGCCGGCGTCCAGGCAGACCTGGAGCCCGGCGGTGCTGTACATCATGGCCCGCCCGGCCGGACCGCGCCTGTCGAAGACCCGGCGCATGGCGCGGTAGCGGGCGGTGTCGACGACCGGTTCGGGTGCGCGCCAGGGATCCATCCCGGTGCCACCCAGCACGAGGCCGGTGGCGTCCAGCAGGGCGCGCAGCTCGTCGACGTCGGCCTCGGTGGCGCGGACGAGCGCGCCGACGGACGGTCGGGGCGGGGCGGAGATCTCCACCTGCCCGCCGGGCTCCACGGTCACGGCGCCGCCGTGCCGGAGCTCGTCGGCCGGGCTGGTGGGGTCGAGGGTGACCGGGCGGTGCCGGCCCAGCGCCTCGCACAGTCGCTCGCGGCCGACCGGGCGGGTCGGGTCCGCGGCGTCGTGCACGGTCCATTCCAGTTCGACGCCGGTGAGGGTGGGCGGACCGGTCTTGAAGCAGATGCGGGCCAGGTGCCCGCGGGCCGCCGCCTCGTCCCCGAGGACGCTGGCGCGGTCCAGCTCCGGCGACATCACCACGTGACGGCTCCTCTCGCGGAGACGGGCGACCACGGCGTCGCCCGGGACCCGGTGGGACGGCGCGGGTCCGCGCGTCCCCCCATCCTCTGTCTAGCAGACGGAAATCGCGCGCCCGGTGAGATGAATTTTTGTCCGAAATCCGGGCGTGCCGGACCGCTCAGTCGTCGTCCTCGTCGCCGGGGCCGGGCTTGCGCGCCTCGTCGCCCGGCGACTTCTTCGACTTGGGGTCGGGCGGGATCGGCGCCGCCGGCGTCGGTTCGCTCCCCCGGCAGTAGCTCTCCACCCGGTCGGCGCCCCCGGCGGCGGCTACCAGGTCGGCGAAGCCCGGCTTGGTCAGGGCCTTGGCCCGCTGCCGCTCCGGCTTGGCCAGGTAGGCGCGGCACTGGCCGGCGAGCTTGCCCTCGACCGGCGGGGTGGTGGATCCGCCGGTCGGCGTGGCCGAGGGCGACGGGGCGGTCGACGGCGGGGTGGGCGACGGCACCGCGGCGCTCGCCTCGCCGGCCGGGCCGCTGGGCGCCGGGCGCGACGGCCCGGCGCCGGTCGGGCCGGTGCCGGCGGTGGTGGACACCGGCGGGACCACCGGCTCCGGGCTCCGGTCCAGCCGCACGGCGGCGAACGCCACCCCGGCGACCGCGGTGGCGGCGAGGCCGGAGAACGCGGCGGCGAGTCGCAGGCGGCGGCGCGGGCGACGCGCGGACGCCGGGGCGGTGGTCGCGGGGGCGGCGCGGGCGGCCCGGAACGCGGCGAGCGCCCGCTCCTCACCGTCGAGTTCGCGCCCGGTGGGCGGCGCCGCCGCGGCGGCGAGCAGCCGGGTCAGCGCGTCCGCGTCGGCAGGCGTCGTGGCGCGCGCGGCGTCCAGGCGCCGGTCGGATTCGGCCCGGTCGGCGGGCCCGGGAGAGTTCATGCCGTTTCCCCTCACGTCAGCCCTCCGCCGGCTCGGCCTCGGGCGCGTGCGGCGCCGGGCGGTCGGTGCGGGGCCGGGGCGGTGCGGCATCGCGGGTCTCCGGCGGGAGCGCGCCCGCCTGCTCCGGCGCGCCCTCCGCGGTGCGCTCCAGCATCGCCGCCAGCCGGCGCAGCCCGCGGTGCGCGGCGGTGCGTACCGCGCCGGCCCGGCGGCCCAGCACCCGCCCGGCGGTCTCCGCGTCGAGGCCGATGACGGCCCGCAGCATCACCGCCTCGGCCTCGGCCGGCGGCAGCGTGCGGATCAGCGCCAGTGCGCTCTCGGTGCCGATGGCCTCACCGGCATGGTCGGCGGTGTCGCTGTCCGCGGCCAGGTCGGTGAGGGCCTGCACGGGCACCGGGACCACCGGCCGCCGTCGTTGCCGGCGCAGGTGGTCCATGGCCCGGTTCCGGGCGATGGTGACCGACCAGGCCCGAAACTCGCCACCGGTGAACGACGGCAGGTCCCGGGAGATCTGCAGCCAGGTCTCCGAGGCCACGTCCTCGGCGTCGCCACCGACCAGCGCGGTCAGGTAGCGCAGCAGGGCCGGTTGCAGGCTGCGGTAGAGGAAGCGGAACGCCTCCTCGTCACCGGCCTGCGCCGCGGCGACCGCCTCGTTCAGCTCTCCGGTCACGGTCGCCGCCCGGGGTGGGCCTGGGGCGCGGGCCGCCGGTTCGCCGACGCGGGAGACCACACCGCCATCCGCATCACGGCCCCCCGTCGAGCTGATCGGCGCCGGCCTCACGGACCGGCGCGCCACTGGACATCGCCGCCGGTACGGCCGGGGCGGGACATACCGTACCGGCGTCGTCGGACGACCGGGAGCCCGGCCGTCCGGCGCGGGGTGAACAGCCTGCCCACGGGGCCCGGACCGGCGGAAAAGCGAGAGAAATGTCTACCCGCGCTCTCGGCGTGTCGGTGTAACGAAGGACACCACGCGGGCGCTGCACCCCGTCACAACGGGGGCGGATTCCTGCCGGCGAAGCGGACACCCGTCGGCACGCCGGCATTTTCTGGCCCATCGTACCCGGTCGGTTACGGTCAGCCCACCGGCCGCCTCACCCTCCGCCGTTCGGCGGAGCGGTCCGCAACCGCTCGCCGAGCGTGACCGGAGAGATCGCCGGAAATACTTCCGGACCGCTGTGGGTACGGTATGGGGATGCTCTCCTCCGACGTCGTACTCAGCGGTCGGTACCGCCTGGATGACCGTGTCGCCACCGGCGGCATGGGCGACGTCTGGCGTGCCAAGGACCTGGTGCTCGGCCGTCAGGTGGCGGTGAAGGTGCTCCTGCCGGCGCTGGTGAACGACCCCGACTTCATCGCCCGGTTCCGTTCCGAAGCACGGATCATGGCCTCGCTGCGTCACCCCGGCGTGGTCCAGGTCTTCGACTGCGGCGAGGACGAGCTGCCCGACGGCAGCCGCGCCGACTACCTGGTCATGGAGTTCGTCGACGGGGAGCCGCTGTCCCGGCGGATCGAGGACGCCGGCCAGCTCGAGGTCGCCGAGACCATGTCGATCGTGGCCCAGGTGGCGCAGGCGCTGCACGGCGCGCACGGCCGGGGCATCGTCCACCGCGACGTGAAGCCGAGCAACCTGCTCGTGCAGGACGACGGCACCGTGGTCCTGGTCGACTTCGGGGTCGCCCGCTCGACGAACGTCACCAGCATCACCAGCACGAACGCGGTGCCCGGCACCGCCCTCTACATGGCGCCCGAGCAGGCCGCCGGCCGGCCGGTCTCGGGCGCCACCGACGTCTACGCGCTCGGCGCGGTCGCCTACTGCTGCCTGACCGGCAGCCCGCCGTTCACCGGCGACAACCCGCTCCAGGTCGCCGTGCGTCACCTCGACGACGAGCCGCCGGAGCTGCCGGCGGAGATCCCCGCCCCGGTCCGTGAGCTGGTGGCCCGGGCCCTGGCCAAGGACCCGGCCGACCGCTACCCGAGCGCCGCCGCGATGGCCGACGCCGCCCGGGCCGCGCGGACCGTCTCACCCACCGCCACGGTGCCGGCGGCGCTGCGCGGCGCGGCCGCTCCGGCGCCCACCCGCGGCGACCAGCCGGTGGTGCGGTCGGCGGCCGCCGCCCCGGCCCCCCGCCGCCGGGGTCGACGCGGCGCGCTCGTCGGCGCGCTGGGCGCGGTGCTGGTGGCGATGACCGCGCTGGGCGCGATGCTCGCCGCGGCCAAGGACGCCGAGGCCCCGGCCACCCAGATCGACTCCACCAGGCCGGCGGTGGCGCCGAGCAACTCGGTCGCCGACACCGCGGTCACCGGCGAGCCGCCGGCAAGCGTCGACGACAACAACTGGCGGCCGGCCGGGTCGAGCGGCCGACCCTCGGCCTCGACCTCGGTGTCGCCGAGCACCTCGCCGAGCGGATCGGTGCAGCCGAGCCCGTCCCGGGTTCCGTCGACGGCGCCGACCGCGCCGAGCACCGCGCCGACGACCACCGCGCCCCCGGTCGAGACCACTGCGCCGACCGAGACCACCACGACCACGACGGCCCCGGCCGGCGGCGACGGGGGCGGCGGCGACACCGGCGGCCAGCCGGTCACCCTGCCCTGACCGAATCCGGCCCGGACCCGCGCGAGGCGGGACCGGGCCGGGGCGGGCTCAGTCCGCGCCGAGCGACGCCACCACCGGCCGGGCCAGCGCGCGCCGCGCCGGCAGGACCGAGGCGAGCAGCGCGGCGAGCCCCGCCACCGCGACGATCAGGCCGAGCCGCCCCCAGGGCAGCACCAGCGTGAACTCACCGCCGACGCGGGCCACCACCGCCATCGCCCCGGCCGCGACCCCGATGCCCAGCGCGACGCCGATCAGGGTGCCGACGAGCGCGGTGAGCACGGCCTCGACCGCCAGCGTCGCGCGCATCCCGGCCCGGCTCAGGCCGACCGCACGCAGCACCGCGTTCTCCCGGGTGCGTTCCACCACCGACAGGCTGAGCGTGTTGGCGACGCCCACCAGCGAGATGACCACGGCCAGGCCGAGCAGCGCCGTGACGAAGCCCAGCACCATGTCGACGGTGCCGGTGAGCATCCTCTTGTAGGCGGCCTGGTCCATCAGGTTGACCGTGGGATAGCGCGCGATCACCGACTCGACCGCGACCCGGGCGGCGTCCGCGCCCACCCCGTCGGCCGGGTCCACCTCGGCCAGGTAGCCGCGCTCGGCGGGAAAGAGGCGGCCGAAGTCCGCGTCCGCCATCTCCACCACGAACCCTCGCCGGACCCGGCCGCCGCCCGGGACCGGCCGGTCGTCGGCCACCACGGCGGCGACCCGGAACGGCCGGCCGGCGACGGTCACCGTGTCGTCCACGGCCCAGCCCCGGGCGGCGGCCAGCTCGCGGTGCACCAGCACCGCGCCCGGCCCCAGCGCGCCCGGGTCGCCGGCGTCCACCCCGGACAGGGTGCGGCGGACCAACGCCGGGTGCGCGGCCCGCACCTCGACGCCGTCGGTCACCCGCCTGCGCTGCTCGTGCACCACGCCCAGCTCGGGTCGGGCGGCCAACTCCGCGGCGAGCGGCGCGGGCAGGTCCCCGCCGATGCCGGTGACCAGGAAGTCCACTCCGACCCGGGCGTCCACCGCCCGCTCGATGCCGGCCTTGACGCTGCCCGCGCCGACCACGAACGAGGAGACCAGCCCGATCCCGATCACCATGGCCGTGGCGGTGGCCGCGACCCGGCGCGGGTTGCGTACCGCGTTCGCCACCGCCAGCGCGGCCGGGGCGCCGAACAGCGCGCGGGCCGGCACGCCGAGCACCCGGACCAGTGCCGGCACCAGCACCGGGCCGAACGCCACCACCCCACCGAAGGCGAGCAGCCCGCCGGCCGCCACCAGCGGCACCTGGCCGGTGGCGCCGGCGCCCCACAACGACGCCACCCCGGCGGCGAGGGCCAGCGCGCCGACCACGAGCCGGACCCGCCCGGCCGGGCGGGCGGGACGCGTCGCCGCGTCGGTCAACGCCGCCACCGGCGCGATCCGGGTGCCCTGCCACGCCGGGAGCGCGGCGGCGCCCACGGTGAGCGCCGTGCCCAGCGCCAGCGAGAGCAGCACGGTCCGGAGGGTCACCGTCACCCCGCCGCCGGCCGGCGCCCCGACGCCGCCCAGCAGCGCGCCGAGCGCGGCGGCCAGCGCCGTCCCCACCAGCACGCCGATCGCGGAGGCGGCCAGGCCGGTCAGCGCCGCCTCGACAAGCGTGGCCCGGTGGACCTGCCCACGGGTCGCCCCGACCAGCCGCAGCAGCGCGGTGCGCCGGGACCGCTGGGCCAGCACGATCGCGAAGGTGTTGGCGATGACGAAGCCGGCCACCACCACCGCGACAGCGGCGAACGTGCCCAGCATCAACTCGAACTGGCGCAGGTCGCGCACCGCGTCGGTGACCGCCGCGTCGAGGATCGCGGCCCGGTCCCGCACCGTGACGCCCGGCTCCGCCGCGGCCCGCACCCGCTCGGCGAGCGCCGTCACGTCCACGCCGGGCCGCGTGGCCACCATGATCCGCCCGTAGCCGCGCCCGCCGCCGACGGCGAGGGCGTCCGCGCCGGTCAGGCCGATGAACGGGCCGCCGACGTCGCGGACGCTGCCGGCCACGTCGACGGCGCCCACAAGCGTGTACGACCGGGCCGCGCCGGCGGCGCCGCCTACCGACACCGGGCCGCCGACGGCGAAGCGCTGCTCGGCGACGGTCCGCTCGTCCAGCACCACCTCGCCCGGGCGCTGCGGCAGCCGGCCGGCGACCACGTCGTAGGACTGCAGGGCCGGCTCGGTGGGGATCGCGGCGAGGACCGCGTACCCGAGCACCGGACGGCCGTCGGCGCCGACCACGCCTGCGGTGCCGGTCAGCTCCCCCGCGGCGGCGGCCACCCCGTCGAGCGCGCGCACCCGGTCGACGAGCGCCGGCGGCAGGGGCGTGGCGCCGGCGTACGCGGCCAGGTCGGTGTGCCTGTCGAACGCGCCGGCCCGTTGGTACGCGCCGGCCCGCATGCCGTCGGTGAACATCAGGGTGCCGGCGACGAACGCGACGCCGAGCACGATCGCCAGCGAGGAGAGCAGCAGGCGCAGGCCGTCGGCGCGGACCTGGCGCAGGGTCAGGCGCAGCATCCCGGTCACCGCCGCGCTCCGGCCGTGGCCGGGTGGAGCCGGGCGAGCGCGTCGCGGACCGCGCCGGCGGTCGGCCGGTGCAGCTCGTCGACCAGCCGGCCGTCGGCCAGGAAGACCACCCGGTCGGCGTACGCGGCGGCCGCCGGATCGTGGGTGACCATGACGACGGTCCGACCCAGGGTGTCCACCGCCTCGCGGAGCAGCCGCAGCACCTCCGCCCCGGCCCGGGAGTCGAGGTTGCCCGTCGGCTCGTCGGCGAAGACCACCCAGGGGCGGGTGACGAGCGCCCGGGCCACCGCGACCCGTTGCTGCTGGCCGCCGCTCAGCTCGGCCGGGCGGTGCCCGAGTCGGTCGGTCAGCCCGACCGCGGCCACCACCTGCCGCAGCCAGGCCGGGTCGGGCCGCCGGCCGGCGAGGCTCAGCGGGAGGACGATGTTCTCTCCCGCGGTCAGCGTGGGCAGCAGGTTGAACTTCTGGAAGACGAAGCCGATCCGGTCCCGGCGCAGCCGGGTGAGCCGGCGGTCGTCCAGCCCGGCCAGGTCCGCCTCGCCGACGCGCACGGTGCCGGCGGACGGCCGGTCGAGGCCGGCGAGGCAGTGCAGCAGGGTGGACTTGCCGGAGCCGGACGGGCCCATGACGGCGGTGAACCGGGCGGCGGCCAGGTCGAGGTCGACGCCGTCGAGGGCGACGACGCGGGACTGCCCGACGCCGTACTCCCGGCGCAGGTCACGGGCGGCCAGGGCGACGCCAGTGGTCGGGGTTGCGGACACTGTGGAACTCCCGTCGGAGGCGGTCTGGGGACCCTTCCGACGCTATGGCCGGCGCCCGGCCGGCGATCTCCACCTGCGCGCTCGACCTCGGTACTCCCCCGGTCGTCCCCGACCGGGCGGACCCGTACGACCTGCGGCGTACGCCGGCTCAGTCGCCGGGGGTGACCAGCCCGCTCTCGTACGCCAGCACCACGGCCTGGACCCGGTCGCGGAGCTGGAGCTTGGCCAGGATCCGCCCGACGTGGGTCTTCACGGTCGCCTCCGCCACGTGCACCCGGGCGGCGATCTCGGCGTTGGACAGCCCCTGCGCCACCAGCAGCAGCACCTCCCGCTCCCGCTCGGTGAGCTGGGCCAGCCGCGGGTCCTCCGCAGGCGTCGGGCCGAGCTGCCCGGCGAACCGGTCGAGCAGCCGCCGGGTGATCGACGGGGCCACCACCGAGTCGCCCTCGGCGACCACCCGGATCGCGGCGAGCAACTCCTCCGGCGGCACGTTCTTGAGCAGGAAGCCGCTCGCCCCGGCGCGCAGCGCGGCGAACGCGTCGGCCTCGGTGTCGAACGTGGTCAGCACCAGCACGCGTGGTCGCGTGCCGGCCGAGCGGGCGCAGATCCGCCGGGTCGCCTCCACCCCGTCCATGGTGGGCATGCGCAGGTCCATCACCACCACGTCGGCCTCGACCCGGTCCAGCACCCGCAGCGCGTCCGCGCCGTCGATCGCCTCGCCGACCACGGTGAGGTCGGGTTGCGAGTCGAGCACCATCCGGAAGCCGGCGCGCACCAGCGCCTGGTCGTCGACGATCATCACGCGCACGGTCACGCGGCCGCGCTCCCTTCCTCGGTGCCGGTCGCCTCGGGCAGCGGCAGGCGCGCCTCGACCCGCCAGCCGCCGGCCAGCGTGGGTCCGGCGGTCAGCTCGCCGTCGTACACCCCGACCCGCTCCCGCATGCCGACCAGGCCGTGCCCGCCGGACGGCGCCGGCCGGACCAGCGGACGGCCGCGACCGTCGTCGACGACCCGGACCGCGACGGCGTCGGCGCCCCAGTCGAGCGTCACCTCGACCGATGCGCCCACCCCGGCGTGCTTGAGGGCGTTGGTCAGGCTCTCCTGCGCCACCCGGTAGACGGTCAGCTCCAGACCGGGTGGCAGCGCCACCGGGTCACCGGCGCCGCCGCGGTCGACGCGCAGCCCGGCGGCCCGGAACCGGTCCAGGAGCGCGGGCAGCTCCACCAGCGCGGGCCGCCGGTGCGCCGGCTCGCCGGCGGGCTCCTCGGCCACCGCCACCGGTTCCGGCCGGCTGGGCTCCCGGAGCACCCCGACCAGCCGCCGCATCTCCTCCAGCGCCTGCCGGCCGGTGTCCGCCACCACCTTGGCCGCCTCCCGCGCGGTGGCCGGGTCCCGGTCGAGCGTGAACCGCACGCCGTCGGCCTGCACGATCATCACGGCCAGGCTGTGCGCGACGACGTCGTGCAGCTCGCGAGCGATGCGGGTGCGTTCCTCGGCCACCGCCGCCCGGGACTCCGCCTCCCGTTCCCGGTCCGCCGTCGCGGCGCGTTCCTCCAGGCTGAGCACGTAGAGGCGGCGGGTGCGCACGTTCAGCCCGACCAGCCACACCGCGCCGGTGATCAGGCCGTAGTAGAGCGCGCCGGCCCACCAGGGCGACGGACCGGGCCAGGAGAGCGCGGAGAGCAACACGCCGATCGCGGCGCCGATGCCGGCCAGGATGCCGTCGCGCGACCGGGCGGCGTACTTGACCACGCTGTAGAGCGCGATCAGCACGCCGATGTCGTAGCCGAGCGGACCCCAGCCCACGATCACCTGGAGCAGTGCCAGCGCGGCCACCGCGACCGCGACCGCGGACGGGTGGGTGCGCCGGAAGAACAGCGCCGCCGCCATCGCCACGCCGACCGCGAACGCCGGCAGGCCGCCCTGCTCGGCCAGGAGGCCGAGCACGGCGAAGACGGCGACCAGCCCGGAGACGGCGGCGTCGAACGCGACGCCCCGTAGCGGGCGGCCGAGGATCAGGCGGTCCACGGTCACCCAGCGTACGGGGGTGACCGGTGTCTCCTCGGCCCGGTCAGGGGGTGACGAGGGCGCGCATCCGGGTGATCTCGGCGGACTGCTCGACGGCCACCCCGGTGGCGAACTCCTGCAGGGTCTGGTCGACGCCGACCTTGAGCAGGTCGCTGGACATCACCACGGCGCCCTCGTGGTGGGCGGTCATCATCCGCACGAAGAGCCTGTCGAACGCCGCGCCGCGCGCGTCGGAGAGTTGTCGCATCGCCTCGGCGGACTGCATCCCGCGCATGGTGGCGTGGTCGTGCCCGGCGACCTCGGCGGGCAGGTCGCGGGTGCCGAGCCAGGCACGCAGCACACCGACCTCCGGCCCCTGGGCGGCCCGGATCCGGTCGGCGACGGCGCGTATCCGGGGGTCGGCGGCCCGGTCGGGAGCGAGCTTCGCCATCTCCAGGGCCTGCTCGTGGTGCGGGATCATCATCCGGACGTACCAGACGTCGAGGCCGTTGTAGCGGGGCTTCGCCGCGTCGCGGACCTGCCCGCCGGGGCGGGTGGCCGCCGGCTCGCCGGGGCGGCCGGGGACGAGCACCGGCGGCGCCGAGACGGTGCCCGTGGGGCTCGGGGTGGCCGGGGCGGCGGTGCTCGGACGGGGCTCGTCCGCCGCCGGGCGGCGGTCGTCGTCGCAGCCGGCCAGCGCCGGGCCGCCGATCGTCAGGAGCGCGGCCAGGACTGTGACGGGAAGCCACGCACGTGCCGGTCGACCGGTCACACGGCCCTCCCTCCGGTCGAGGTGACAGCGATCCTATCCATAGACGAAAGTTCCCGGATGTGATCGGCGTCACATTGATGACGGTCACATGTCGGTAAGGTGTGCCGAATCATCATCCCCTTTCGAAGGGTGTTGCCGATGATCAACATCCACATGTCCCATGCCCGGACCGTCAGCCTCGCCGCCGCCGGCCTGCTGCTCGCCGGCGTGATCGCCGCGCCACCGAGCAGCGCCCAGGAGATCCCCCGCAACCAGGCCGCGCCGGCCACCGTGGACAGCGCCGTCCCCGGGGTCGACGAGATCTCCAGCAGCCCCAACCTGCGCCAGGTGGCCAACCTGCCGAAGCAGGCCCCGTTCGACACCACGACCGCCCTCGGCACCGACATCGCCTTCCAGGGCCGGTACGCGTTCGCCGGCAACTACGAGGGATTCGTCATCTACGACGTGTCGCGGCCGAGCCGGCCGACGATCGTGTCGCAGGTGCTCTGCCCCGGCTCGCAGAACGACATCTCGGTCAGCGGGAACCTGCTGTTCCTGTCCACCGACTCCTCCCGCAGCGACGACTCCTGCGCCAGCACCGCCCAGCCGGCGTCGGTCAAGGAGTCCTGGGAGGGCATCAAGATCTTCGACATCCGCGACAAGCGCAACCCGCGCTACATCAAGTCGGTGGAGACGGCGTGCGGCTCGCACACCCACACGCTGGTGCCCGGCAAGGACAAGCGCAACCTCTACCTGTACGTCTCCTCGTACAGCCCGCGCGCCGAGTTCCCGGACTGCCAGCCGCCGCACGACTCGATCTCCATCGTCAAGGTGCCGGTGAAGAACCCCACCACCGCCTCGGTGGTCGCCACCCCGAACCTCTTCCCGGACGGCGGCTACCCGGGCATCCCGGGCCAGACGTCCGCCACCACCGGCTGTCACGACATCACCGCGTACCCGTCGAAGGACCTGGCCGCCGGCGCGTGCATGGGCGACGGCATCCTGCTCGACATCAAGGACCGGGAGGCGCCGCGGGTCATCGAACGGGTCACCGACGCGGTGAACTTCGCGTTCTGGCACTCGGCCACGTTCAACAACGCCGGCACCAAGGTCGTCTTCACCGACGAGCTGGGCGGCGGCGGCGCGGCGACCTGCAACGAGGTGGTCGGGCCGGACCGTGGCGCGGACGCCATCTACGACATCACCGGCCGCGGCGACGCCCGCAAGCTGGCGTTCCGCAGCTACTACAAGATCCCGCGGATCAACGCGGACACCGAGAACTGCGTGGCGCACAACGGCTCGCTGATCCCGGTGCCGGGCCGCGACATCATGGTCCAGGCGTGGTACCAGGGCGGCATCTCGGTGTGGGACTTCACCGACTCGGCCAAGCCCAAGGAGATCGCCTACTGGGAGCGCGGTCCGCTGGACGCCGCCCAGTTGCGCACCGGCGGCTCCTGGTCGGCCTACTGGTACAACGGCCACATCTACTCCAGCGACATCCAGAAGGGACTGGACGTGCTGGAGCTGCGTGACCCGCGCACCTGGCTGGCCCAGCTCATCCGGGTGCCCGAGCTGAACGTGCAGACCCAGGCGGGTTACCTGAGCTGGTGACCCCCGGAACGACCCGGTCGGGCCCGGCATCCCCGCGGGGGCGCCGGGCCCCGCCCGTGGAAGGGGCGCCGACGTGACGATCGACCACCGGACGGCGGTGCCGACCGACGAGCGGATCCGCTCCCTGCACGAGCGGTACGCGCCGACGGCGGAGGCGTTCGCGCTCGTCTGGACGCACTGCCGGATCGTCTGCGAGATCGCGGAACACCTGCTCGACCGGCACGACACCGGCCTCGACCGCGCGCTGGTGCGGGCCGGCTGCCTGCTGCACGACATCGGCGTCTACCGCCTGTACGACGCCGACGGGCGGTTGGACCAGCGGAACTACGTCCGGCACGGGGTGCTGGGGCACGCGCTGCTGCGCGACGCCGGCCTGCCCGACGCGCTCGGCCGGTTCTGTTCCCGGCACACCGGGGTGGGGATCACCCGCGAGGACGTGCTCCGGCAGCGCCTGCCGCTCCCGGTGGCCGACCACACGCCGGGCACCGGCGAGGAACACCTGGTCATGTACGCCGACAAGTTCCACAGCAAGACCGCCCCGCCCACGTTCGTCTCGGCGGCCGGCTACGCCGCCACGGTGGGGCGGTTCGGGGCGGACAAGGTCGCCCGGTTCACGGCGCTCGTCGAGCGGTTCGGCGAGCCGGACCTGACCGCGCTGGCCCGCCGGCACGGGCAGCCGGTCGCCTAGGGCCTGTCCTGTCGATCATGGAAGCCAGATGACAGCGGCGACGAGGACCAGGCTGGCTCGGTAGAGGGATGCCCGTTTGGCGTAGCGG
>NZ_JBITEP010000042.1:0-40486 GCF_044455315.1 Micromonospora sp. NPDC051300
GACAGCGGATCCTGGAAGATCATCGCCATGTCCCGACCCCGCAGCCGCCGCACCTCCTCCTCCGGCAGCCCCACGAGCTGACGCCCACCCACCGAGATCTCCCCGGCGATGGTGGCCCGCTTGGAGTTGTGCAGACCCAGGATCGCCAACGACGTCACGCTCTTGCCCGAACCCGACTCCCCCACGATCCCCAACGTGCGGCCGCGCTCCACGGCGAACGACACCCCGTCCACCGCCCGGACCACACCGTCCTCGGTGTCGAACCGCACCCGCAGATCCCTGACCCGCAGGTACGGATCCCGCGACGACGACTCCACCATGTCCACCCCTCCCTCTCAGCTCAGTCGGACCCGTGGGTCGATCACCGCGTACAGCACGTCGACGACGATGTTGGCGACAACGATGAACACCGCCGCCAACAGCACTGTCGCCATCACCACCGGCAGGTTGAGGAACTGCACCGCCTCCACGGTGGCCTTGCCGAGACCCTGGAGGCCGAAGATGGTCTCGGTGATGAACGTGCCGCCGAGGCTGGTGCCGATGTCCAGCCCGGCGATGGTGACGATCGGGGTGATCGCCGCGCGCAACGCGTGCCGGGTGTGCACCTGCCGGGCGGAGAGGCCCTTGGCCCGGGCGGTGCGGACGAAGTCCTCCGACAGCGTCTCCAGCATCTGGGCCCTCGACAGCCGGGCGTAGAGCGCCGAGTTGAGGAACCCCAACGTCATCCAGGGCAGCACCAGGCCCGCCGCCCAGCGGACCGGGCTCTCGGTCAGCGGGGTGTAGCTGGGGAACGGCAGCAGCCCGGTGGAGTAGACCAGCAGGTAGAGCAGGATCAGCCCGAAGAAGTAGACCTGCATGGACGCCCCGGCCAGGGTGATGCCGATGGCGGCGCGGTCGAACGCCGTACCCCGGCGCAGCGCCGACACCATGCCCAGCGAGATGCCCAGGGCCAGCCAGAGCACGGCCCCGCCGAGGACGATGCTGAACGTCACCGGGGCGCGCTGCACGACGATCTGGGTGACCGGTTGGTTGTTGCGGAACGAGTAGCCCAGGCAGGGCGCCGGGCAGTCCTGGCGGAAGTCGCCGTCGCCGTAGCTGCGGCCGACGAACACGCCCTGGACGAAGTCCGCGTACTGGCGCGGCAGCGGCCGGTCGATGCCGAGGCGACGCTCGACCTGGGCGATGTCGGCGGCGGTGCAGTTCTTGCCGCACATCACCTTCGCCGGGCTGCTCGGCACCGCGAAGAACAGGCCGAAGGTGACCAGGCTGATCACCACCAGGGTCAGGACGGCGACGAGCAGCCGCCGGACGACGAATCGGAGCACGGGACACACCTCCCCCGGAAGGGGCGGGGGCGGCCGTGGCGACCGCCCCCGCCGGTGGCTGTCACTTCTTCACGTAGATGCCGTTGAGCGAGATGATGCCGAACGCGTCGCTGAGGACCGCGTTGCCGACCTTCGAGCCGAACAGCTCGTAGGTGGCGTCGTAGTAGCAGGGCACCACCGGGGCGTACTCCTGCATGATGGTGCGGTCGAGCGCCATCCAGCCGGCGTCCTGCTCGGCGGCCGGCAGCTTGCGGACCCGGTCGATCTCCGCGCTGACCGACGGCTGGTTGAGGTACGACAGGTTCTGGTTGCCCTCGGCCACGATCTCCCGGCCGTCGTAGACCGGCGGGATGACAGTCGAGCCGGTGGGCCAGTCCGAGCCCCAGCCGCTGAGGTAGATGTCGTACGGGTTGTCCTTGCGGCCGATCTCGTCGTAGTAGCTGCTGTTGTCGATCGGCTTCATCACGATGTCGAAGCCCATGTCGGTGAGGTTCTTGCGCAACGCCTCCGCCTGCTGGGTGCGCAGCTCCAGGTTGGAGTGGGCGAGCACCAGCTTCGGGCGCTTCCCGGCGAGCAGCTCGTCGACCTTCGCCTTGTCCCCGGTGACCGGGGCGTTGAACAGGTCGTACTTGGCGAAGCCGGCGGTCGTCGGTGACATCAGCGTGGTGGCCGGCGAGCCGGCGGCCTGTCCACCGAGCACCTTGAGCAGCGCGTCCTTGTCCACGGCGTAGTTCAGCGCCCGCCGTACGTTCAGGTCGGTGACCCGCTGGGTGTTGATGCTCAGCACCCAGTTGTACTGGGTGGGGCCCTTGGCCACCCGGTCGGCCACGCCGGCGCCGGTGGTGCGGGGCAGCACCGACGGCGGCACGTCGGACCAGCTCAGCGACGCCTGGTCGGCGGGGCCGTCGGCGACCAGGCGCTCGGCGATCTGGGCCTGCTCCAGGCCGAAGGTCATCCGCACCGAGTCCGGGTAGGCGTTGCGGATCGGGTCGGTCGCCGGGTCCCAGTTCGGGTTGCGTTCCAACTCCAGCGCCACGTCGCGCTGGTACGACTTCACCTTGTACGGGCCGGACGAGAACGGCCGCAGGTCGTAGTTGGCGCGGGTGTCCTTCGCGGCCGGGACCGGCGCGCTGGTGGCCAGCGCGGCGGCGTACGGCAGGTCGCAGTGCGGCTGCGGGAACGTGAACCGGACGGTCCGGTCGTCGGGGGTGGCGACGCCGTCGGGCACCGGCTTGCCGCCGTCGTACGGCCCCTGGTAGCTCGCGTTGTACGTCCCGCCCGGGTAGAGCCACTGCTGGATGTAGTGCGGGCCCTCGTTGAGCGCCGGCGCGAACGAGCGGGCGATGCCGTGGGCGACGTCCTTGCTGGTGACCGGCGAACCGTCCTCGTACTTCACGCCGTCGCGGAGGGTGAACTCCCAGACCTTGCAGTCGCCGTCGACGTCCTTGCCCGGACCGGTCGCCAGGTCGCCGACGAGCAGCAGCTTGCCGGTGCCGTCCTCCTTGTAGCCGTTGAGCGCGCGGTAGAGCAGCCCGCCGGCCACCTGCTGGGTGTTGACGTAGTTGCGGGCCGGGTCGAGGTGCTCGAAGTCGGCCGGCTGCATGACGGTCAGGGTGCCGCCGCGGGCCGCCCCGTCGACGGGCTTGGCCGGGCCCTGGTTGTCGGCCGCGTCGTAGGAGATCGAGCCGCTCTGCGTCTTGGTCTTCTGGTCGTCGCCGCCGCCACCGTCCGTGGTGGGGCTGCAACCGGCGGTGACCAGCGCCGCCGCCGCGAGGACACCGGTCAGTGTCCGGGTTCGGGTACGCACGTGGTGCTCCCTTCCTTGCCCGGCGGCCCCCGCCGGCCGGGCACGTGATGGCCGGATGGGGACTACCGGGCGGAACGGGGGTCCAGCGAGTCGCGCAGCGCGTCACCGAGCAGGTTGAACGCCAGGACCAGCAGGAAGATCGTCAACCCGGGGAACAGGGTGTACCAGGGGTCGCTCGCGACGCAGCCGATGCTGTTGAAGATCATGCGGCCGAGGTCGGGCGTGGGTTCGGTGACGCCGATGTTGACGAAGGCCAGCGCCGCCTCGATGGCGATGAACTGGGGCACCATCAGCGAGACGGTGACCAGGATCGGCGCCCAGATGTTCGGCAGGAGTTGCCGCAGCAGGATGTGCCAGGTGCCGGCGCCGGCGGCGCGGGCCGCCTCGACGAACTCCCGCTCCCGCAGCGAGATCACCTGCCCGCGGACCAGCCGTGCGGTATAGGTCCAACTGAACAGGCCGAAGGTGGCGACGATCAGGGCCACCCGGAAGGCCGGTGAGGGGGACTCCCGGTCGGAGTAGAACCGGTCCTGCAGGATCGGGATCACGGCGAGCGCGAAGATGAGGAACGGAAACGCCAGGGTCAGGTCGACGAGCCAGTTGACGACGCTGTCCAGCCAGCCTCGCGCCCAGCCGGCGAGCACCCCCACGGCGACGCCGATGAACGACGCCAGCAGCGCCGAGGCGAACGCGATGAACAGGGACGTACGCAGGCCGTAGACGAGTTGGAGGAGGATGTCGCGGCCACTGCCCGGTTCCAAGCCGAGCCAATGGTCGGCGTTGATGCCACCGGCGTATCCGATCGGCATTCCGAAATCGTTGAGCCGGTCGACGAACTTGTCGGTCGGGTCGATTCCGGTGGCCCGGCCCAGCAGCGGCGCGCCGATCGCGACCACTGCGGCGACGGCGAGCGTGACGGCACTCGCGCGCGCCGTGCGGTCGCGCTTGAGCCGCAGCCAGGCGAGTTGGTTGGGGGACCGACCGACGATCTCCCGGCGCCCGGCGGTGGTGCCCGGCGGGGCGGTGACGATCGGGTCGCCGGCGGCCGGATCGCCGGGGGCGGTCAATGACGGTGGATGGGAAAGGTCGCTCATGTCACGTCCTCGAGACGGGAACCGGAAACGCCCTGCCACCCGACGGTAAAGCGAATGGGAACACTCGAATGAATCGTTACGGTAACGGCCGTTCCGGTTGTCGTCGACGGGCAACGATATGGCCTACGAGCGGCATCGGCGCAATAACGGAAAGGATAGGTTGTCAACCGTTCGGCCATTCCTCCCGCTGTTTCGGAATGTGTTTCCCCGGGGCGCGGAACCGGTTGTCAGCCGTTCGGGCATTCCCCGGCGCCGATGTCACACCGATCGTCCCGCACCGTCGGCGGGTGTAACACTTCGTGACTCTTCGCGTTCACACCGTCCACCTAGGGTTCTCGGCGGTCCGGTTCGCACGACGGCCCGGGCCGCCCACCGGCCCCCACCCGGGGCCCCGACGGAAGGACCACCCATGCCCTTCACCCGACGTACCGCAGCCCTGGCCCTGGCCGCCGTGCTCGGCGGCCTCGCCTCGGTGGCCGCCCCCGGCTCGGCCGGCGCGGCGCCCCGCCCCGGTCCGGAGACGCCCTCGGTGCTGCTGCTCACCGTCGACGGCGGCGCCGACGTGCGCGCCACGGTGCTGGTGTGCGGCCCGGCCGGCGGCCTGCACCCGGACCCGGTCGCGGCCTGTCGGCTGGTGGCCCGGGTCGACGGCGACCTCGACGCGCTCGACGTGGACGCCGACCCCTGCACCACGGTCCACGCCCCGGTCGTCGCGCGCGCCGTCGGCGTCTGGCAGGACCGCCCGGTCCACTACACCCACACGTTCGGCAACCGTTGCCTGCTGACCCGCGCCACCGCCGCCCTCTTCACCTTCTGATCCCCCGAGCCCACCCGCCGGGCCGATCATGAAGTTGGCGTCTCCGCGACGGCAACTTCATGATCGCCGGGGCGGGTGAGGGGTGGGGTGGGGGTGGGCGGAGAATGGGGGGATGGTGGACGGCGGGTGGGACCTGCAGGCGGACTGCTCGCGCTGCGCCGGGGTCTGCTGCGTCGCCCCGGCGTTCGCCGCGTCGGCGGACTTCGCCATCGACAAGCCGGCCGGGCGCCCCTGCCCGAACCTGCGCGCCGACGCCCGCTGCGGCATCCACTCGGAGCTACGGCGGCGCGGCTTCCCCGGATGCACCGTGTTCGACTGCTTCGGCGCCGGCCAGCACCTCACCCAGGGCACCTTCACCGGCCGTGACTGGCGCGCCGACCCGGACACCGCCCGGCGGATGTTCGACACGTTCGCCGTGCTGCGGCCGTTGCACGAGCTGCTCTGGTATCTGACCGAGGCGGTGCGGATCACCCCGCCCGGCGCGCTGCGCGACGACCTGACCGCGGTCCTCGACGAGACCGGCCGGCTCACCGACGGCACCCCGGACGACCTGCTCGCGGTGGACGTCGACGCCCACCGCGGCCGGGTCAACCGGCTGCTGTCGCGCGCCGGCGAGCGGGCCCGTGCCGGCCGGGCCGGCCCGGACCGCCGGGGCGCCACGCTGATCGGGGTCGACCTGCGCCGCGCGACGCTGACCGGGGCGAACCTGCGCGGCGCGGTCCTCGTCGGGGCGGACCTGCGGGGCGTACGCCTCGGCGCCGCCGACCTGACCGGCGCCGACCTGCGCGGGGCCGACCTGCGCGGCACCGACCTCGGCGAGTGCCTGTTCCTGCACCAGTCCCAGCTCGACGCCGCCCGCGGCGACCACCGCACCGTCCTGCCACCGGCCCTGCACCGCCCCACCCACTGGTCCCCGTCCCTCCCCCTCACCCCCGTCCCCCGCCCCACCCCCCGCACCCGCACCCGCCGCTCCCGGTGATCACGGAGTTCGCGTCACCGTCGACCGGCTCCCCGACGCAAACCCCTTGATCACCGCACCGACCGGCCGGCGCGCGGTCGACGGAGCGCGGCCCGGGGGGACGCGGTGGGGGTGGGGCCGGAGGGCGGGGTGGCGGGTTTTGGTGGGGGTGGGGTGGGTAGGCGTGGGCACGGCCGGTCGAGGCGGAACGGGGGCGCACCGATGGGGTATCGGGCACGCGACGGCGAGGAACCGGTGGACCCGGCGCACGCCGAGGACGCCGCCGGCCAGGCGAGGCTGGTGCAGGTGCCGGCGGACACCGACGTGCCCGCCCCCGCGCCGGACACGCCGCGACCGGACGAGGTGACCGAGGACGACGGGTCCGGGATGGCCGGCGGCGCCTCCGGCAGCAGTTCGGGCGGCTCGTCGATGCCGACGCATCCGGACGCCACCCGGTGAACGTTTGCCGCCACCGGATGCGGGCAGGAGTGCGACATGACCAGTGAAGAGTCCTTCGGCCGCGCCCCCGGCGACGAGCCCGACGGCGCCACCGCGTACGAGGCGTCGCTGCGCCCGCCGGGCGAATCCCTGCACACCACGGACGACACCGGCGACGACTTCGCCGACCTGCCGGCCGAGGACCGGCGCTCGGCCCGGGAGACGAGCCGGGCCGGCTACGACGTGGACGCCGTCTCCGGCACCGCCGACCCGGCCGACGGGCCGGAGGAGATCGAGGAGGGCCGTCCGCTGCGCTGACCCGACGCGGCGCGCGGGGCGGCCGGTGCGCCGGCGCCCCGCGCCTCGGTCATCCCCCGGTTGGCCAGCGCGTCGGCGCGTTCGTTCTCCGGGTGCCCGTTGTGGCCCTTGACCCACAGCCAGGTGACGTCGTGCCGGGCGCACGCCGCCTCCAGCCGCTGCCAGAGGTCCGCGTTCTTCACCGGCTGCTTCGCGGCGGTCCGCCAGCCGTTGCGCTTCCACCCGGTCAACCAGCCGGTGATGCCGTTGCGCACGTAGGTGCTGTCGGTGTGCAGCCGCACGGTGACCGGGCGGGTCAGGCTCTCCAACGCGCGGATCGCGGCGGTCAGCTCCATCCGGTTGTTGGTGGTGGCGCTCGCCTCGCCGCCGCACAGCTCCCGCTCCCGATCGCCCCAGCGCAACACCGCGCCCCAGCCGCCGGGCCCCGGATTGCCGCTGCACGCGCCGTCGGTCCAGATCTCCACGACCCGGCCGGTCTCCGCCTCCACCATGCCGGCAACCTACCCGGTACGCCGCCCTCGGCTGCCCGCCGACCCGCCGCGAGCCGACCGGCGCACGGGCCGACGGGGCCACCCGATCCGACGACGCGCGGCCCGGCGCCCCCGCCCGTCCACCACCGCCACGCCCGGCGCGGATGCCCCGCCCCCGGCGGGACCGCGGGTCACGCGCCGTCCGGCTACGGTGCGGACCATGACCGCACCCCCGCCGTTCAGCACCCTGTGCAACTTCCGGGACCTCGGCGGCTGGCGCACGGCCGACGGCCGCACCGTCGCCCGGGGCCGGCTCTACCGCTCCGACTCGCTGGCCAAGCTCGACGGCGACGACCTGACCCGCTTCGCCGCGCTCGGCGTCCGCACCGTCATCGACCTGCGCTACCCGTGGGAGATCGCCGACCGCGGCCGGGCGCCGGAGAGCCTCGGCGTGACCTGGCACAACCTGAGCATCGAGCACCGACCCTACGTGCAGGCCGACATCGACCCGGACGTGGACCCGTGGCGCTACCTGGCCGACCGGTACGCCGAGGTCGCCGAGGACGGGGTGGTGGAGTTGCGCCGGGCGCTGGAGGTGATCGCCGACGGGGAGCACCCGCTGGTGTTCCACTGCGCCTCCGGCAAGGACCGCACCGGGCTGCTCGCCGCGCTGGTGCTGGCGCTGCTCGGGGTGGACGACGACCAGATCGCGGCGGACTTCGCGCTCACCGGACACGCCACCGACCGGCTGGTCGACGAGTGGCGGGAGCGCAACGGCGGCGCGACGCCCTCCTGGCCCGCGTACGGGCGGGCGCCCGCCGCGCTGATCCGGCTGGTGCTCGCCGAACTGGTCGCGGCGCACGGCTCGGTGCGCGGCTACGTCACCGGCCGGCTCGGCGTCGGCGAGGAGACGATCGCCGCGCTGCGCGCCCGACTGCTCACCGACGACGATAAACCGCACGACGGCGACGCCGCCCTCTGGCAGGCTCCCTGATCATGGACAGCCGGTGGGACGGCCTGCGGGCCGAGGTGCGCGCCGCTATCGACGAGCTGGTCTCCGCCGGCCGGGAGGCAGGCGTGCAGGTGGCCGCCTACCTCGACGGCGCGCCGATCGTGCAGGAGCAGGCCGGCCTCGCCGACACCGGCGCCGGGCGGCCGATGACCGCCGACACCCCGGTGCACGCGGTCTCCACCGGCAAGGGCCTCACCGCGACGGTGGTGCACGTGCTCGCCGAGCAGGGCCGCCTCGACGTCGACCGGCCGCTGGCCGACGTGTGGCCGGAGTTCGCCCGGCACGGCAAGGACCGCATCACGCTGCGGCACGTGCTCACCCACACCGCCGGCCTGCCCGCCCTGCCCGCCGACGTGACCCGCGCCGACCTCACGGACTGGACCCGGATGTGCAAACTGCTCGCCGACGCGACACCGTTGTGGGCGCCCGGGGAGCGGCTGGCCTACCACGCCTGGACGTGGGGGTGGCTGGTCGGCGAGGTGGTCCGGCGGGTCACCGGCCGGTCCGTGTCACGGGTGCTCGCCGAGGACGTCGCCGGGCCGCTCGGCGTCGAGCGGGAGCTGTTCCTCGCCGTGCCGGAGGCGGAGCTGCCCCGGCTGGCCCGGCTGGAGGACGCCGGCCTGTCCGCGCTGATGACCTGGGCCGGGGCCAACCTGCCGCACTTCGACGCGGTCGCCCCGCCCGGGGTCCGCCCGGACGCGACGACAGGCGCCGACCCCGACGTGCTGCGCGCCGAGGTGCCGTCGGTCGGCACGATGAGCGCCCGCGCCGTGGCCCGGATGTACGCGGCGCTGCTCGGCCCGGTCGACGGGGTCCGGCTCGTCTCCCCCGACCGGCTGCGCGCGATCTCCGCGCCGGCGGTCCGCGCCCGGGAGTGGGTGTTCGGGCAGGAGAGCACGTTCGGGCTCGGCTACGCGGTCGACGACGACGGGTCGTTCGGCACCGCCGGCAGCGGCGGCAGCCTCGCGTTCGCGTACCCGGAACTGGGGTTGACCGTGGCGGCGGTGCGCAACCGGCTCGGCGCGGGCGACGGCGACCCGATGGAACGGCTGCGCGTGCTGGTGCGCGACCGGGTCGCCGAGACGCTAGGCCGGGCGCAGCCGGGCGCGTAGCCGGCCGGCGGCGTCGCCGAGCACCGCGCCGGTCATCGGCAGCAGCGGGCTGGACCGCATCACCGCCAGGTCCTCGGCCGGCGTGGTCACACCGTCGAGGAAACGCAACACCCGCTCCGGCGGGTTGCGGTCGAACAGCCGCTCGAAGAACCCCACCCCGTCCACGTGCCCCCGGTCCAGGGCGCGCAACGCCACCGCGTCCATCCACCGGTGCCGGCCCGGATAGGCGGGCGCGGGCACCGGCGGCCGGCCCGCCGCGACCGCCCGGGCCACCTGGTCGGCCTGGCGGAGCATCGCGGAGAAGGTGAACCCGGTGGACGGCCGGGTCGCCCCGCCGGCGGTGCCCAGCCGCACCACCCGAGGGCTCGGGCGGGCCACGAACGGGCCGTCGGTCATCGGGATCACCCCGTTCTCCACCTCCCGCACCCGCAGCGCCGCCAGGTCCAGCCCCAGCAGGTCCGCGTAGCCCCGCAACGCCGCGTCGTAGCCGGCGTCGTCGAGCAGCGCCGGCCCGAACTCGGTGTACTCCACGAGCGCGAAGCGGTCGTCGACAGGCAGCACGTAACCGAACGACACCCCGCGCGCCGGCTGCGGCGTGCGGAAGTCCATCAGCACCGCCCGCCCCGGGTCGAACGTCGGCTCGTCGGCCGCCAACCACCAGCCCCGGAAGTGCTGCAACCAGCTCGTCCGACCGGGCCGAGCCGGCTTGCGGGGACGCGAGTCGAGCACCCAGCCGGCCCGCACCAGCGCCCGGCCCTCCGGATCGCACACCGTCACCCGGTCGCCGTCGTCGCGCAACTCCCCCGCCGGCGCGCCGATCCGCACCGCGCCCAGCCGCCGCTCGGCCTCGGCAGCCCGGTCGTAGACCGGGGCGGAGCGCACCATGGCGTACCGCAGCGGGTCCAGCGGCAGGACGCGGCGGCCCGCCGCCGTGACCACCTCGACCCGCGACCAGCTCGCGCTCAACAGCGGCTCCAGGTCGCCGCCGGGCGTGCCCCAGAACGCCCAGGTGCGGTCCTGGCCGCGCTTGTGCACCGGGTCCACCACTGCCACCCGCACGCCGGTCACCCGGTGCCGGTCCAGGGCGGCCAGGACCAGCGAGGCGGCGCCACCGCCACCGACCAGCGCGAGGTCGACGTCGACCGGGGAGGAGTCGGGCACCCGCCCACGCTGTCACACCGGCGGGGAGCGCCGCCGGGGACCCCACCGCCCGCGTTGGCGCACGCCGTAGATTCGGCGGCATGACGGGCGAGCCGCTGCGGGTGGGGTTGCTGGGCTACGGCACGGCCGGGCGGTTCTTCCACGCCCCGCTGATCGCCGCCACCGACGGGCTGCGGCTGGACGCCGTGGTGACCCGCGACGCCGAACGCCGCGCGCAGGCCGCCACCGAGCACCCCGACGCCCGGGTGGTCGACGACGCCGAGCGGCTCTGGTCCGACACCGACGCGCTCGACCTGGTGGTGGTGGCCGCGCCCAACCGGCAGCACGTGCCGCTGGCCCGGGCGGCGGTCGCCGCCGGCCTGCCGGTGGTGGTGGACAAGCCGGTCGCCCCGGACGCCGGGCAGGGCCGGGCGCTGGTCGCCGAGGCCGCTGCCGCCGGGGTGCCGCTGACCGTGTTCCAGAACCGGCGCTGGGACGGCGACTACCGCACCGTGCGGCGGCTCGTGCAGGGCGGCGACCTCGGGCGGGTGCTCCGCTTCGAGTCACGGTTCGAGCGGTGGCGTCCGGCGATCAAGCCGGGCTGGCGGGAGAGCGCCGCACCCGGCGGGGCCGGCGGCGCGCTGTTCGACCTCGGCGCCCATCTGGTCGACCAGGCGGTGCACCTGTTCGGGCCGGTGGAACACCTCTACGCCGAGGTGGACCGGCGACGCGCCGGCGCCGAGGTGGACGACGACGCGTTCGTCGCGCTCACCCACACCTGCGGCGTGCGTTCGCACCTGTGGATGGGCGCGGTCACCGCGCAGCTCGGCCCGCGTTTCCGGGTGCTCGGCGACCGGGCCGCCTACACCAGTTGGGGCCTCGACCCGCAGGAGGCGTCGCTGCGCGCCGGCCGGCGACCCGGCGAGCCCGGCTGGGGCGAGGTCGACCCGGACCGGTACGGGCGACTCGGCGCCGACGGCGACCTGCGCGCCGTGCCCACCGAGGCGGGCCGCTACCCGGACTTCTACGCCGGGGTCGCGGCGGCGCTGCGCGACGGCACGCCGATGCCTGTCGACCCGGCCGACGCGGTCACCGTGGTGGAGCTGATCGAGCTGGCCCACTCCTCCGCCGCGCAGGGCGTCATCCTCCCCGTGCCCCCGGTGTAAGGAGGGGCCCCCTGTTAACGCCTGCGGTAGAGAAGGGGCCCCCTCTCACACCCGCCAGGCGAGCACGGTCGGGGCGAGCGGGTCGGTCAGGTCGAGCAACACGTCGGCCCGCTCCGCCGGGCGGGCCCGCGCCCGGTACAGCTCCTGCCCCGGCAGGTAACGCGCCCGGTAGCGGCGGCGCACCTCGTCGGTCGAGCCGAACACCTCGAGGTCCCGGGCCAGCGCCCGGCGCAGCGTCTCCTCCGCAGCGACGTGCAGGTGGACCGTCACCTCCCAGTGCTCCCGCAGTTCCGGGCGGAGCAGGAAAACCCCGTCGAACAGCAGCACCGCGTCCGCCTGCGCGGTCACCGGCTCGACGGTCACCGGCGTGTCGGCGCACACGTCGTACGCGGCCGGCAGGTAGCGCCGGTCGCCGCCGGGGCCGAGCGGGCGCAGCACCCGCGCCACGATCGTCTCGTGGTCGAACGAGTCCCGGTAGTAGCCCTCCGGCGAGAGCCGTCCCCGCGCCGACCTGATCGCGGCGGGCCGATGAAACCCGTCCACGCTCACCCGGCACACGGGTCGCCGCCGGGCCAGCACCCGGGCCAGGTCGTCGGCGAACCAGGTCTTGCCGGCCGCGTCGGGACCGTCGATCGCCACCCGCAGCGGGTGCGGCGGCCGGCGGCCGGCGAGGTCGTCGGCGAGGCGGTCGAGCAGTTCGGCCCGCACGATCTATCCGGTGACCCGCTCGCGGGCGTCCACGGCGGCCGGCTCGGCGTACGCGGCGGCCACCGTGGCCCGGTCGAAGACCCGCCAGGTCGCGGCGATCACCCCGATCGCCACCGCGAAGCCCACCCAGTACGGGGCGGTGATGCCGAACCGGGCGGCGACCACGCCACCGAGCAGCGCGCCGACACAGTTGCCGCCGGCCGCGACGAACAGCGTGGTGCTGCCCACCCGACCCATCATCGCCGGCGGGGTGAGCCGCTGGCGCAGCGAGTTGGCCACGATGTTCCACAGTGCGCTGTGCACGCCGAACGCGAACAACGCGACGCCGACCACCACCGCGCTGCGTGAGGCGGCCAGCGCCAGGTGCAGGCCGGCCTCGACCAGCAGACCGACCCGGACCGTCCAGGTGGCGGTGATGGCGGCGATCAGCCGGTCACCGAGCACCGACCCGAGCAGCCCGCCCACCGCCATGCAGGTGAACAACGCGCCGTAGCCGACCGAACCGAGGCCCAGGCGCTCGGTCGCGAGCAGCACCAGCACCGCGATCGCCGCGGTCAGCGTGACGTTGAGCAGCCCGATCAACGCCGCCATGGTGCGCAGCAGCCGCTGCGACAGCAGCCACCGGAAGCCCTCGGCGATCTCCGCCCGCGCCGATCGCCGGCCGTCCGGCGGCGTGCCGCCCCGGTACGTGCCGGCGAGCAGGCCGACCAGCACGGCGCTGAGCGCGTACGTGCCGGCGTTGAGCGCGAACGGCGCGGCCGCCGCGAGCACGAACAGGAACCCGCCGAGCGGGCCGGCGATCATGTTCTGCGTCACCTGGGTGCCGCCGCCGAGCCAGCCGTTGGCCCGTTCCAACCGGGAGCGCGGCACCACGGCCGGCAGCACCGCCTGGGCGGCGACGCGGAACACCACCTCGCCGGTGTTGACCACGAACAGCACCACGTAGAGCAGCGCCACCCCGGCCCGGTCGGTGACCATCGCGGCGGCCAGCACGACAAGCGCGACGACCCGTACCCAGTCGATGAGCACCATCAGCCGACGCCTGTCCACCCGGTCGGCCAGCACGCCGCCGGGCAGCGCGAACAGCAACCACGGCAGCCAGGACACCGCCGCGCCGGCGGAGACCACCAGCGGATCGTCGGTACGCGACGCCACGTACAGCGGGGCGGCCACGGTGGCCGTGCCGCTGCCGAGCGCGGACAGCGTGCTCGCGCTCCACAGCAGGGCGAACCGCCCGCCGAGCCGTTCCCCCGTCACGACGAGGCAAGCTACCAGCGGCCGCGCCGCCTGCCGAGCGGTTTACGGAGGGCGGCGCACCACGCCTCGGGTGTCGGCGGCGGCCCCGCGCACCGTCGACAGGCCGGCGCCGGTCCTTCGACGCTCAGTCGCGCTCACCGGGGAGGGGAATCGGCAACGCGAACGGGACCGTCGGGCCGACCGCCGTGACCGAGTGCGCGGGTGCCGGCAGGTCCGCCGCCGGGCGCCGCGAGTACCGCCGGCCCTGGCCGGCCGGACCGTTGCGGCGGGACACCTCGACCGTCACCATCCGGATCGGCGCGGGCGGCTCGGCGAACCCGGGTACGCCCCAGCGCAGCCAGATCGGGATCCGCCCGGCCCCGGCCTCGGCCAGCAGCTTCTCCACGGTGCGTCGGCGATCGGTGTGGTCGACCTCGACGACGACCGGTGGACGGCCCGGCCGGGCGCAGGCGATGTCGAGCACCGACTGCCGCCCCGCCAACGGAGGCGGCAACGGCAGCACGCTCGCCGCCCGACGGTAGACCCGCCAACCCTCACCGGTGGCCCACTCGGCCACGGCGTCGAGGAGCCGGGTGGTCACTTGGTCGGCGGAGAGATCCTCGAAGGTCAGCAGGTCGAGTCGGTGCGCGAGGGAGACGGCCACCCGCTCGCCGTCCTGCCCCAGATCCATGCCCGCAGGCTAGCGCGCGGCCGCAGCCCACCGTCGAGGACCACCGGCCCGGGTCACCGGGTGTTCAGGCGGGCGGCCTGCCGGGTCAGGTGGTCGCGTTCGGCCAGGTTGGTGGCCCGGCGGGCCGCTTCGGCGTAGAGCCGGGCCGCCGTCGACCGGTCGCCGTCTCGTTCGTGCAGGTAGGCCGCCGCGGCGGTGTGCCGGGGCAGGGTGCCGTCCAGCGCCGCGAGCGCCGCCAGCCCGGCCCGTGGGCCGTCCGCCTCGCCGACCGCCACCGCGCGGTTGAGCCGCACCACCGGGTTGTCGGTGAGGCGGACCAGTTCGTCGTACCACTCGACGATCTGCACCCAGTCGGTCGCCGCGGCGGTGGGCGCGTCGGCGTGCAGGGCCGCGACGGCGGCCTGGGCCTGGAACTCACCCAGCCGGTCGCGGGCCAGGGCGGCCTGCAGGATCTCCACCCCCTCGGCGATCAGCCGGGTGTCCCAGCGGCGGCGGTCCTGCTCGGCCAGCGGCACCAGGCTGCCGTCCGGGCCGGTGCGGGTGGCCCGGCGGGCGTGGTGCAGCAGCATGAGGGCGAGCAGCCCGGCCACCTCGGGATGGTCGACCACGGCCGCGAGCTGCCGGGTGAGCCGGATCGCCTCGGCGGCCAGGTCGACGTCGCCGGAGTAGCCCTCGTTGAACACCAGGTAGAGCGCGCGCAGCACGGTGGCGACGTCGCCGGGCCGGTCGAACCGTACGCCGGTCACGGTGCGCTTGGCCCGGCTGATCCGTTGCGCCATGGTCGCCTCGGGCACCAGGTAGGCCCGCGCGATCTGGCGGGTGGTGAGCCCGCCGACGGCGCGCAGGGTGAGCGCGACCGCCGACGACGGGGTCAGCGACGGGTGCGCGCACAGGAAGTAGAGCCGGAGCGTGTCGTCGGTGTCGGGCACCGGCCCGGGCGCCGGCTCCTCGTCGACGAGGTCTTCGCGCCGGCGCCGGGCGGCGTCGGCGCGGGCCACGTCGAGGAACCGGCGCCAGGCCACGGTGACCAGCCACGCCTTCGGCTCGCGCGGCGGGTCGTCCGGCCAGACGCGCAGCGCCTCGACCAGCGCGTCCTGCACGGCGTCCTCGGCCGCCGCGAAGTCGGCTCCGCGGCGGACGAGGACGCCGAGGACGCCCGGCGTGAGGCTGCGCAGCATCGCCTCGTCCATCGGGTCAGGTCACTCCGTGATGGTGGGCCGGTCGGTCATGAACGGGCGCAGCTCCAGCCACTCGCGGATCGGCTGGCCGCCCTGTCCCGGCGCGGCGGACAACTCGGCGGCCAGTTCGAGGGCGCGCTCGTAGCTGTCCACGTCGATCACCATCCAGCCGGCGATGAGGTCCTTCGTCTCGGCGAACGGCCCGTCGGTGACCGGCGGACGCCCCTCGCCGTCGTAGCGGACGAACGTGCCCTCCGGGGAGAGCGCCTGCGAGTCGACGAACTCGCCGGAGGACTCCAGCCGGGCCGCGAAGTCCTTCATGTACTGCACGTGCGCGGAGAACTCCTCCGGTGCCCACCTGTCGAACTGCGGCATGTCGGTGACCGGGTCCGGGCCGCCGCGGTAGTGCTTCAGCAGCAGGTACTTCGCCATGGTGCTTCTCCTCGGTACGGGTGCGACCCATTCTGGTCGCGTTCGAACCGGGGACGGAGCCGACGCCCGGTTCTCGACGTTCGCGGCGGAGATACTTTCTCCGCCGCACACTGCCTAAGGCATCCTAGGAGGCTAGCCTCGGACTGGACGGGCAGCCGACAGGGTGCCTATCCTTCGGAAGGGCAACCGAACGGCTGCCCTTTTGCGACGGGTGGAGCGACGGGTGGACGACGTGTTCCGGGCGCTGGCGGACGCCAACCGGCGACGCCTGCTCGACCGCCTGAACGCCCGCAACGGCCAGAGCCTGCGTGAGCTGTGCGCCGGGCTGGACATGACCCGGCAGTCGGTGAGCAAGCACCTCGCCGTGCTGGAGGCCGCCGGCTTGGTGACCACCACCCGGCGAGGGCGGGAGAAACTGCACCACCTCGACGCCGCTCCGATCAACGCGGTGGCCGACCGCTGGATCGGCCGCTACCACCGGGAGCGCGCCCGCGCCCTCGCCGACCTTTGGACCGCACTGGAGGCGGAGCCCATGGAGAGCCCCAAGTTCGTCTACACCACCTACGTCCGGACCACGCCCGAACGGCTCTGGCGGGCCCTGACCGAACCCGCGTTCACCCGCCGCTACTGGGGCGGCGTCACGTTGGTGTCCGACTGGCAACCCGGCTCACCGGTGCGGTGGCAGGACACGCCGGACGGCGAGCCGAAGGACCTCGGTCAGCGGGTGCTGGTCGCCGAGCCCTACCGGCGGCTCGCGTACACCTGGCACGGCTTCCAGGCCGAGCACGCGGCGCACTTCGGGTGGTCCGACGAGGAGCTGGCCGCCCGGCTCGGCGAGCGCCGTTCGACTGTCACGTTCGATCTCGTTCCGCGGGGCGAGACCGTCCGGCTGACCGTGGTCCACGACGACTTCTCGCCGGACAGCGAGATGCACCGGGCGATCAGCGGGCAGCTCGACGGCAGCGGCGGCTGGCCGGAACTGCTGGCCAGCCTCAAGAGCCTGCTGGAGACCGGCGAGCCGCTGCCGGAGCCGGTCCCGGCGAGCTGACCGGCGGTCGGGTCGGGACCACGCGCCCCCGTGACGGCGGTCCCGACCCCCACCGGTCAGCGGACGGCGCTCCGCCGCAGGCCGGGCACCAGCACGGCGCCGGCGAGCAGGTGCAGGACCACGAGCGTCACCGTGGCCGGGCGACCCACTCCCCCGGTCAGCGGACCGAGCAGGGACAGCAGCAGCACCACCGCCGCCACCGCGGTCCAGACCGTCCGCGCCCGCCCGGTGAGGCGCTCCAGCACGGCCAGCAGCGCCCAGCCGGCCACCCCGGCCAGCAGCGTGCTCGCCGCCACCGCCACCGGGGTGACCCGCTGCTCACCGCCGCCGCTGCGGGCGGTCAGCTCCACCCCGGCGAGCGGCACCGCGACGGCCCAGCCGGACAGCGTGGCGGCGGTGGCGGCGAGCACCGTGAGCAGCCGGTCACGGCGGTGGGCCGGACGGACGGTGGTGGCGGGCATCGCGGTCTCCATCGGTGCGTACCTCCGGTGCGGCGGAATCGACTGCCGCAACGCTAGGGCGGAACGGACGTCGCGCGGATCACGCCGCGGACCGGTTCCCCGTTCCGTCGCGAGGACCAGGACCCGACCGGATCTCCGTCTCGCGGCCGATGAACACGCGCGGGCCGGCGGCCTAGCATCCGGACATGAGGTGCCCGTCCCGCTCCCGGACCGCGCTGCTGGCGATCGACGGTGGCATCGCCGTCGTCGTCCTCGCCGTGTCGCTGCTCGTGCTGCTGACCTCCGGCACCGGGCCGGCCACCGCGGGCGGGACCGCCGTCGCGGTCGGCCTCGCCGCGCTGCAGGCCAGCTGTCTGCTGTGGATCCGCCACCGACCCGGGTACGCCCTCGCGCTGGCCGCGCTGGCCGGCGTCGGGCTGGAGGCGCTCTGCCCGGCGCTCGGCTGGCTCGGCCTGGTGGCCGCGCCGCTGTCCTACGTGGCCCGGCTGCGCCCGCCCCGGTTCTCGCTCGTCGCGCTCGCCCTGCTGGCCGCCCCCACGCCGTGGAAGCTGGCCACCGGCGACTGGCGCGACCTGCTGCTCGCGCTGTTCGCGCTCGGCTTCAGCTGGTCCGTCGGTGAGGTGATGCGGGCCCGGGAGCAGCGGCGCTGCGAGTGGGAGCGGCAGGTGCGCGCCACCGAGCGGGAGCGGATCTCCCGGGAGCTGCACGACGTGGTCGCCCACCACGTGGCGGTCATCGCGGTGCAGGCCGTCGCCGCCGAGGACGTCTTCGACAAGCACCCGGAGCAGGCCCGCGCCGCGCTCGGGTCGATCAACGCGGCGGCCCGGTCGGCGCTGACCGAGCTGCGCGCCATGCTGCACGCGCTGACCGCCGACGACGGTTCCGACCCGGACGGGCCGCAGCCGCGCCTGGCGCAGCTCGACGCTCTGGCCGACGCCGTCCGCGCGGTGGGGTTGCCGGTGACGCTGCGCCGGGAGGGCGACTGCGAGACGCTGCCCGGCGGGGTGCAGCTCTCGGCGTACCGGATCGTGCAGGAGTCGCTGACCAACGCGCTGCGGCACGGGCACGCCACGCGCGCCGACGTCGACGTGCGGTACGACGACGGGGTGCTGCGGCTGGAGGTGGTCAACGACGGCGCGGCGCCCGCCCGCCGGGCCGGCACGACCGGCGGGCGCGGCATCGTCGGCATGCGGGAACGGGCCCGGCTGCTCGGCGGCACGCTCGACGCCGGCCCGCTGCCGTCCGGCGGTTTCCGGGTCCGCGCCGACCTCCCGGTGGGGGCGCGCCGATGAGGACCCGCGGTCACGGACGGAGGAGGAACCGGTGAGCGTGCGGGTGGTGGTCGCCGACGACCAGGAGCTGATCCGCGCCGGGCTGCGGATGGTCCTCGACGCGCGGCCCGACCTGACCGTGGTCGGCGAGGCGGCGGACGGCGTCGAGGCGGTCGAGGTGGCGACGCGTACCCGGCCGGACGTGGTGCTGATGGACGTGCGGATGCCCCGGCGGGACGGCATCGCCGCGACCCGCGAGCTGGTGGCCGCCGGCAGCCCCGCCCGGATCGTCATGCTCACCACGTTCGACGTGGACGAGCACGTCTACGCCGCGTTGCGGGCCGGGGCGAGCGCCTTCCTGCTCAAGGACACCCGCCCGGCCGACCTGGCGGAGGCGGTGCGGGTGGTCGCCCGGGGCGAGGCGCTGCTGGCCCCGACCGTGACACGGCGACTGCTGGACCGGTTCGCCGGTCGGCTGCCCGGCCCGGCGCCCACCGCCGAGCGGGCCCTGGCCGCGTTGACCGCCCGCGAGGTGGAGGTGCTCACGTTGACCGCGCGGGCCCTGTCCAACGCGGAGATCGCCGCCCGGCTGCACCTCAGCACCGCCACCGTGAAGACGCACGTCTCGGCCGTCCTCACCAAGCTGGGCCTGCGCGACCGGATCCAGGCGGTGGTGCTGGCGTACGACACCGGGCTGGTCCGGCCGGAGCCGCCGGCCCGGTGAGGCCGGGTTCGTCCGCTCGGGCGCCGGCTGTGCCGGCATGTCCGTCGACCGGTGGCGAGACGGGGAACACCGGACGGCAACGAAGATTTCTCAATTACCCCCAGTGACGGTCGCAACCCTCCTAGTGTTGGCCACACCGGTGCTAGTCACGGAGTTGGCCACCCGAACGACGTCCCACGCAGACAGCGGACGAAAAGTGAGGGAAGACGCGGATGAAGGCACAGTCAATTCTCGGAACGGCGGCGGTCGGCGTGGGCCTCGGCGCACTGCTGCTCCCGGCCGCCGCGCTGGCGGACACCAGAGTCTCACCCGCCACCACCCCGGTCGGCGGCACGGTCGTGCTCACCACGACGTGCAACCCGAACGCCGGTGACGCGATCTTCCGGGTCACCGGACCGGACCGCGACCAGAACGTCCGGTCCACCACGGCCGCCGTCGGCGGCGGGCTGAGCGCCGAGCTGTTCACCGCCGGGTTCACGCTCGGCACGTACACCGTGGCCGCCACCTGCGGCGACGGCAGCGACGGCGGGAGCGCCACGTTCACCGTCACGCCGATCGGCGGCGCCCAGGCCGGCGCCGGCGGAAGAGGCGGCGACACCGGAGTGCTGGTCGCGGGCGGCGCGCTCGCCGTCGGCGCGCTGGCCGGCGGGACGTACGTCCTCGTCCGTCGCCGTCGGCGGGCCGGCGTCACCGCCTGAAACGGCTCACCGAGCGGGTCGCCCGCGCCGGTCCACCGGCGCGGGCACCGCGTCCACGTCGGACGGAGGTGGAACCGGTGTCCTCGTCCAGTCGCCCGGTGCGCGGGGCGTCGCGCCTGCGCACCGCGGTCGTCGTCACCGCCGTCACCCTCGCCGGCGCCCTCGGCGTCGGCCTGGTCTCGGCCGGCCTCGGCCGCACCGCGGCGGCCCCGCCGCAGCCCGGCGCGTCCGCCGCGCCGGCCACCGAGCGTCCCGGTTCCGCCGGCCCGACGCTCCCCCGCTCGACGCCGGTCCGGATCGCCATCCCCCGCATCGGCGTCGACGCCGACGTCGTGGCGGTCGCCACCGACGACAACGGCGCACTGGAGGTGCCGCCGCTGGAGCGCCCGGAGGTGGCCGGGTGGTACCGCCCCGGCCCCGCGCCGGGTCAGGCCGGCAACGCGGTGCTGGTCGGGCACGTCGACTCGCAACGCGGGCCGGCGGTCTTCTTCGACCTGGGCAGACTCCGCCCGGGCGACACCGTCCGGGTGGTCCGGGCCGACGGCCGGACCGCGGCGTTCACCGTGGACGGTGTCGGGGCGTACCCGAAGGACCGCTTCCCCACCGAGCGGGTGTACGGCGGCGGCGCGGCGGCCCGGCTGCGCCTGATCACCTGCGGCGGGCGGTTCGACCCGCGCACCGGCAGCTATCCTGACAACATCGTGGTCTTCGCCACCGCCGCCCGTTGACGCGGGCCGGACACCGCCGGGACCCGGAAGCACCGTACGGTAGGCCGTCGGTTTCCCGGGCGGGCGGAGGTTGCGGTGGACCGGATCCGGTGGCGGGAGCGGCTGCCCGGCCTCGTCGGTCGGCTGCTGCGGCGCGGCGAGGCGACCGTGCCGCGACAGCGCCGGGTGAACCCCGACGCGGTGGTCGACTGCGCGGTCTACGTCGCGGGGCGGCGGGAACCGGGCCGGCCGCACTACGCCGACGCGTACGACCGGGCGCGCCGCGGCCGGCGTACCTTCGTCTGGCTCGGGCTGCACGAGCCCGGCGCCGCGGTGCTGGCCGCCGTCGGGCGGACGTTCGGGCTCGACGAGGCGGCGGTGCAGCAGGCGCTCGCCGACGGGCACCGGCCCACCGTGCGGCGCTACGGCGACGTGACGCTGCTGCTGCTGCGCAGCGCCGGCTACGTGGAGCACGCCGAGCTGACCGCCACCTCCGAGGTGGTCGACACCGGCGACGTGCTGGTGTTCCTCGGCGAGCGGTTCGCGCTGACCGTCCGGCACGGCGCGACCGGCGCGCTCGCCCCGGTGCGCGAGGAGGTGCAACGCCGGCCGGACGTGCTGGCCCAGGGCCCGTGGGCGGTGGGGTACGCGGTCTGCGCCCGGATGGTGGAGCTGTACCTGGAGGTCGCCGAGCACTTGGAGCGCGACCTGGACCGGGTCGAGGAGAGCGTCTTCGCCCGTGAGCACGGGGCCGACATTCAGCATCTCTACCAGCTCAAGCGGGAGGTGGTGGAGTTCAAGCGGGCGGTGCTGCCGCTGACCGCGCCGCTGCGCGCCCTGCTGGACTCCCCCGACGGCGGCCCGCCGGCCGCGCTGCGGCACCGGTTCGCCACCGTGGCCGACGGGTTGGCGCGGGCGGTGGAGCGGATCGGCGCCTACGACGAGCTGCTCACCTCGCTGGTGCAGTCCCGACTGGCGCAGCTCGCCGTGGAGCAGAACGACGACATGCGCCGGATCGCGGCGTGGGCGGCGATCGCCGCCTCGCAGACCGCGGTGGCCGGGGTCTACGGGATGAACTTCGCGCACATGCCCGAGCTGCACTGGCGGTACGGCTACGGCGGCGCGCTGCTGCTCATGGCGACGCTTGCGGTGACGCTGCACCGGCTGTTCCGCCGCTCCGGCTGGCTCTGACCGGCCCGGCCAGGTCGGACAGCTCCGCGTCGAGCAGCTCGGCCAGCCGCGCCACCCGCCCCGGGTCCGACTCCGCGGTGATGGCGCGGCTGGGCATCTCCACCGTCATCAGCAGGTAGAGGTGCAGCCGGTAGAGGCCGAGCCGGCGCCGCGCGCCCGCGTCCCACGCGAACGGCGCCACCTCCCGGTAGGCCCGCACCAACGCGTCGTCCGGCTCGTCCTCGGCGCGGCGGAACAGCAGCGGCGAGACCAGGTCCAGCAGCGGGTCGCCCCACAGGTGCCGTTCGCCGTCGACCAGGCCGCTGAGCCGGAGCGCGCCGTCCGGCCCGTCGACCGCCAGCACGTTGCCGGCCCAGCCGTCGAAGTGCAGCAGCGCCGGGCGGCGTACCACGTCGAGCACGGCGGCGTGCCGGGCGACCACCTCGCGGATCCGGTGCGCGGGCGCCGGCAGCGGCACCGCCCAGTCCGCCGCGTCGGCGAGCAGGTCGTCCACCATCGCGGTGTAGGCGGCCCGCCAGGTGGGAGCGGCGGCCCGGCCGCCGTCGTAGCCGTACCGGTCGCCGGTGACGGCGTGCAGCGCGGCGAGCGCCCGGCCGAACTCCGCCCGCAGCGACGCGACGTCCGCGCCGGCCCGGGTCAGGTCCCACAGGGTACGACCGGGCAGGCGCGCGGTGAGCAGCCAGTCGCCCAGCTCCGGGTGGTGGCCGTGGTGCAGCAGCGACGGCACCGGCACCGCGGGCGCGCGGGCGGCCACCAGGCGCAGGTAGCGCGCCTCCGCGCCGATCATGTCGCGCTCGTAGCGCAGCAGCGGCACGTGCGGCGGCGGCCCGACCTTGAGCACCACGTCACGGCCGTCGGTGAGGTGCACCCACCACACCGCGGCGAACCCGCCACCGGCCAGCGGGCCGCAGTCGACCACCTCTGCGGCCAAGCCGACCGATGCGGCGAGGTAGCGGCGCACCTGGGCCGGGTCGAGGTCGCGCCGCGTCGGGCTCACGCTCATGGTTCCCGCACCCTAGTGCCCCGCGTGCAAGGAGGGGCCCCCTGTTAACGGATTCGGTAGAGGCGGGGGCCCCGCTTAACACTCGCGCGTCGAGCGGGGCCTCCTCCGTGCGCTCCCCGGCGGTGGGTGAGAATCGGCGGATGGTGACACGCGCAACGGCCTGCCCGTGCGGCTCCGGCCGGCCGTACGAGGACTGCTGCGCCCCGGTGCACCGGGGCGCCGCGACGGCGGCCACCGCCGAGGCGCTGATGCGGTCCCGGTTCAGCGCGTTCGCCCTCGGCGACGCCGACTACCTGCGGCACAGTTGGCACTCCCGCACCCGCCCCGACCTGCTGGACCTGGACGCCGGCACCCGGTGGACCCGGCTGGAGGTGCTGGAGACCGGCCAGGGCGGCCTGTTCGACAGCGTCGGCACGGTCCGGTTCCGGGCCCACTACCGCGAGGGCGGCCGCCCGGGCGTGCTGGCCGAGCTGAGCCACTTCACCCGCGAGGACGGCCGTTGGGTGTACGTCTCCGGGGAGAGTGGTTAAGAGGGGGCCCCTCCTCTACCGAATGCGTTAACAGGGGGCCCCTCCTTACACCCTCGGCGCGGGTTGGGCCAGCTCGCCGATCTCGCGGGGGAGCTGGGCCACGGCGCGGTCGAACTCGGCCGGTCCGACCACCCGGTGCAGCGCCTGGAGCACCGCCCGCGCACCCCGCTCGGCGTCGGCCGGAGTGGCGCCGGCCCGCTCGGCGATCCGGCGCAGGAACTCGTCGTACCCGAAGGACTCCGCGTCCTCGGTGCGGACCCGGGCCAGCAGCGGGCGCAGCTCGTGCGCGACGTGCGCGGACAGGTCGGCGGCCTCGCCGCCGCTGAGCCGCTCGGCGAGCGTGGTAAGCGTCGCCTCGGTGAGGGCGCGGGCGGTCGTCTCCGGCACGCCGGCGCGCGCGGCCACCCGGGCGTGGAACTGCGATTCGGCCATTGTCGGTCCTCCCGTCGCGGCGGCAGCGTGGCTACCCGCCGGGGCTCGTGGCAAACGCCTGTCAGGCCAACGCGCGCGCCGCCGCGACGACCGCGTGCGGGCCGATCCCGGCGCGGTCGAGCTGTTGGGCCGGGGTGCCGGAGCCGGGCAGCCCGCGCACCGCGAGGTGCTGGACCCGGACCGGTTCGGCCAGGTCGGCAAGCGCCTCCAGCACGGCCGAGCCGAGGCCGCCCTCCGGGTAGTGGTCCTCGACCACGACGAGCCGGCCGCCGGTGTCCCGGACCGCCTCCCGCAGCCGATCCCGGTCCACCGGCTTGATCGAGTAGAGGTCGACCACCCGGGCGTCGATCCCCTCGCGGGTCAGCTCGTCGGCGGCGGCGAGGCAGACGTGCACGGTGACGCCGGCGCCGAGCAGCGCGACGTCGCCGCCCTCGCGGACCACCCGGCTGCCGCCGATCGGGAACGCCTCGCCGGCGTCGTAGAGCACCGGGTACGCCCCGCGGGTGGTGCGCAGGTAGGCCACGCCCGGACGGTCGGGCAGTTGGGCGACCAGGGCCGCGCAGGAGACCGCGTCGGCCGGGCAGAGCACCGTGGAGCCGGGTACCGCGCGCAGCGCCGCGACGTCCTCCAGGCCCATCTGGGACGGGCCGTCCGGGCCGATCTCCACCCCGGCGTGCGAGCCGACCAGGGCGATGTCGGCGCGGGAGACGCCGGCCATCCGGATGAAGTCGTAGGCGCGGGACCAGAACGCGGCGAAGGTGGCCGCGAACGGTCGCCGGCCCCGCACCGCCAGGCCCACGGCGGCGGCGACGAGCTGCTGCTCGGCGATGGCCATCTGGAAGTACCTGTCGGGGTACGCCTCGCCGAAGCGGTCGGCCCGGGTGGAGTCGCCGACCTCGCCGTCGAGGGCGACCACGTCCGGCCGGGCGGCGCCGAGGGCGCGCAGCGCGTCGCCGTACGCGTCCCGGGTGGCGACCTTCGCGCCGCGTTCGTAGCGGGGCAGCTCCGGCCGCCGGTGCTCGACCGGGTCGGCCCGGGGCACGGCGAACGGCTTCGGTCCGGCGACCCGGATGCGCCGCGGCCCGCCGAGCCCTCGCACGGCCCGGTCGGCCAGCTCGGGGTCGAGCGCCTTGCCGTGCCAGGACGGGTCGTCCTCGATCTCGGGCACGCCCCTGCCCTTGACCGTTCGGGCCAGCACCACTGTCGGGCCGCCGGCGTCGCGGGCCTGCCCGTACGCCTCGTCGACCGCGCCGAGGTCGTGGCCGTCGACCACGATCGCCCGGCAGCCGAACGCCTCCACCCGCCGCCGGTAGGTGTCCAGGTCCCAGCCCAGCTCGGTGGGGCCGCGCTGGCCGAGCCGGTTGACGTCGACGATGGTGGTGAGGTTGCGCAGCCCGTAGTGGCCGGCCTTGTCCAGCGCCTCCCAGACCGAGCCCTCGGCGGTCTCGCTGTCGCCGCAGAGCACCCAGACGTGCGCCGGTGAACGGTCGAGGTACTGCGCGGCAAGCGCCACGCCGACGCCTACCGGCAGGCCCTGCCCGAGCGAGCCGGTGGCGACGTCGACCCAGGGCAGGACCGGGGTGGGGTGGCCCTGCAGGCGCGAGTCGGCCCGGCGGTACGTCTCCAGCAGTTCCTGCTCGCTGATCGCCCCGGTGGCCCGGAACACCGCGTACAGCAGCGGCGAGGCGTGGCCCTTGGAGAAGATCAGGTGGTCGTTGCCGGGGTTGCCCGGGTAGGACCAGTCGTAGCGCAGGTGCCGGGCGACGAGCACGGCGAGCAGGTCGGCGGCGGAGAGGCTGGAGGTGGGGTGCCCGGAACCGGCCATCGTGGTGCACCGGATCGCGTCCACCCGTAGCTGGGCGGCCAGCTCCGCCAGCCCGGTCAGGTCCTCGTCGCACAGGGTGCGCTGTGCTTGCAGGGTCACCGGACCCACCGTAGTGACGAGCGCCCTTTTTGTTTCGCTTTCTGGCGACTCACCCCCGACCCGGTGAGCACCCGGAGCGCCACCGGCAGGTACGGCAGGACGGCCACCGCGAACGCGGCCGGGTTGCCCAACGCGCCGGCCAGCAGCCCGTACCCGCCGTAGAAGGCGACGGTGGTCAGGTCGGTGGCCATCCCGGCCAGCGAGGTGACGGTGGCCCGGGCGTCGCCGGTGATCCGCGCCTGCAACCGCACGTCGGCGAGCACGGTGGCGAGCTGGAACGCGGCGAACGAGACCGCCAGCAGCAGGAACCCGGCCGGATGGCGCAGCAGCGCCCCGGCCGCCGTCGCCGCCGCCGCGAGCACCAGCAGGCCGGCGTACCCCCGGTGGGACAGCCGTTCGCCCCACGGGGCGAGCAGCCCACCCACTGTCATTCCGGCCCACACCAGCAGGAGCAGCAGCGGGACGGCCACCTCGCCCACGCCGGTGTCCCGGGCCAGCAGCCCGGTGTACTCGTCGAGTCCGCCCCAGATCGCGGTGACGGCGGCGACCAGCAGCACCGCGGCGCGGACGGCGCGGACGGCGCGTACCTCGGCGAGACCGGCGCGCAGGCTGTCCCACCAGCCGGGCTCGCCCTCGTCCGGCCGCTCCCCCGGCGCCGGGCCGGCGTCCGCCGGGGACCGGTGTTCGGGGAGGCGGGCCGCCACGGCGGCGGCGAGCAGGCAGGTCAGCACGCTGGCGGCGCCGACGGCGAGGTAGCCGCCGAGCGCGTACACCGGGCCGGCGAGCACTCCCGACCCGACCGCGCCGAGCACCTCGGCGGTGCGGGTGCGGCCGATCAGCCGGGCGTAGCGGTCGGCGGCGCCGAGGCGGTCGAGTTCGGTGAAGACCAGCGCCTCCAGCGCCCCGGAGCGCAGCGCGCCGCCGGCGCCCCAGAGCAGGAAGCCGGCGGCGAAGGCCGGGTAGGACGGCACCAGCACCCAGAGCGCGAAGCCGGCGGCCGCGAGCAGCGGCGCCAGGCAGAGCAACAGCCGGCGCGACAGCGCGTCGGCGAGCGCCCCGGAGGGGACCTCCAGCAGGATGCCGGCGGCCGACCAGAGGACGAAGAGCGAGGAGATCTGCCCGACCGACAGCCCGGTGTCGGCGAACAGCAGGACGTAGAGCGGGTAGAGCAGGACGAGGTCGGTGAGGAACGCGTAGCCGTAGAGCGTCGCCGCCAGGCGGCGGATCGCGGGCACGCGGGCAGGTGCGACGAGCATGAAACCTTCCCACGGGACGTGACGGACACCTGTCGCAGTGCGTGGTGTCCGCGGCGGCCCGCGGGCTCGTCGCTCAGGCGGGGATCAACATCGCCAGGTCATGCCGACGATCCTAACCGGACCCGCGGCTTGACGGGCGCCCCGCCGACCGGGCAGTCTGTTAATCGATTAACAACGGAAGGCGGGCCATGGGATCCCGGGTCACGTTGCGGTCCGTCGCCGAGGCGGCGGGCGTCTCCACGGCGGCGGTCTCCTACGCCTTCAACAGGCCGCAGCGGCTCTCCGCCGAGATGCGGACCCGGATCCTCGCGGTGGCCCGCGACCTCGGCTACGCCGGCCCGAACGCCGCCGCCCGCTCGCTGCGCACCGGGCGGGCCAACGCCGTCGGCGTCATCCTCACCACCGAACTGGGGTACGCGTTCCGCGACCCCTACGTGCTCGACCTGCTCGGCGGTCTCGCCGAGACGCTGGCGGCGGGCCGGACCAGCCTGGTGCTCATCCCGTTCGCGCCGGTCGTCGCGGGCCTCACCGACGCCCAGGTGGCCGAGTCGCTCGACGCCGTGCACCGCGCCGTGATCGACGGCGCCGTGGCCGACGGGCTCACCGACGCGCACCCGGCCGTCCGGGCGCTCGCCGACCGCTCGCTCCCGCTGGTCCTCTCCACCGAGTCCACCGCCGCCCGCGCCGTGCTGATCGACGACCGGCAGGCCGGCCGGGCGATCGGGCGGCACCTGGTCGACCTGGGTCACCGCGACCTCGCGATGGTGGTCGCCGCGCCGCAGCCACCCGGGCGGTACGTCCCGACGGTGGACGAGGCGGCCCTCTACCCGTACTCCCGCAACCGGCTGGCCGGGGTCCGCGACGCCCTGCCCCCCGGCGCCCGCCTGCGGGTCGTCAGCGCAGGCAGCAACGCCACCGCCTCCGGCCACGCGGCCGCCGTGGCGCTGCTCGCCGACGGCGACCGGCCGACGGCGATCGTCGCGGACAGCGACGTGCTCGCCGCCGCCGTGACCCGCACCGCCGAGGACCGCGGACTGCGCGTCGGACACGACCTCTCGGTGACCGGCTTCGACGACGTGCCGCTGGCCGCGGCGGCCGGGCTGACCACCGTCCGCCAGCCGATCGCCGAGAAGGGGCGGTTGATGGCCCGGATGCTGCTCGACCCGGCCGGCACGCCCAACCGGATCACCCTCCCCACCCACCTCGTCGTCCGCGCCAGCACCGGACCGGCGCCGGCGCGCTGAGCAGAGAGGACCGTGACGTGACCCCTCCACCGGCTTCCCCGCCCGGACCCGTCGACCTGGCCGCGCACTGGCCTGTCGACGCGCTGGACCTCGACGCGTACCTGCGGCGCGTCGGCCACCGCGGACCCGTCACGCCGGACGGCGCGACGCTGCGCGCCCTGCACCGGGCGCACGTCGCCGCGATCACGTCCGGCCTGCTCGAACCGCTGCCGCTGGTCGAGGACGCCCCGCGCCGGCAGGGCCGCTGGGAGTACCGGCTCCGGCGCGGCCCGGACGGCGCGTGGCGGTTGCGGGAACGCGCCACCGACGACTGGGTCACGGTGCAGACCTTCACCGAGGAGCCGCAGTATCCGGTGGACGTCGAGGTCGCCAACCACCACACCGCCACCGATCCGCGCTCGCCGTTCACCAGGCAACGCGTCGTGGTCCGCAAGGACGACGAGTCGGTGCGCCGGCTGATCGACCGCGCATACACGTGGGAGAGCCCCGGCCACCCCACCCGGTGCCGCACGCTCACCGACGAGGAGTACGCCGACGCGCTGGTCGGCGAGTTCGCCCTCACGCTGAGCGAGGACGAGATCCGGGCGCTGGTGAACTCGCTGCCGCCGCCCGACGCGGACGCCGCCGTCGCGCCGGACCTCGAACTCCGCTCCCCGACCGGAGGACACCGTGCCTGAGCGGCTCTCCCCCTACCTGCTGGCGGTCATCACCGCCAGCGTCCGGCCGGACCGGATCGGCCCCACGGTGACCCGCTGGCTGCTGCGACGCCTCGACCAGCACCCGGCCGCCGAGGTGGACCACGTCGACCTGGCCGACCTCGACCTGCCGGGCGACCTGGCCGGCGGCGGCGACGCCGAGGAGTTCACCGAGCGGATCGCCCGGGCCGACGCGTTCGTCGTCGTCACACCCGAGTACAACCACGGCTATCCCGGCCCGCTGAAGACCGCGATCGACACCGCGTACGTCGAGTGGCGGGCCAAGCCGCTGGGCTTCGTCTCGTACGGCGGCACGTCCGGTGGCCTGCGCGCGGTGGAGCAGTTGCGCGGCGTCCTGGCCGAGCTGCACGTTCCCACCATGCGTACCGGCGTCCTGGTCCCCGACGTGCACGCCGCGTTCGACGCGCGCGGCGAGCTGCGCCGACCCGGGCCGGCGGAGTCGGGCCTGGCCGGGATGCTGGGCCAGTTGGACTGGTGGGCGGACACCCTGCGGCGCGGCCGGACCGAGCGCCCCTACCCCGGGTGAGACGCTTCCGGGGCGGGATCCGATCGGATCCCGCCCCGGTCGACCGGCTCGGCTCAGCGGCGGAACTTGTCCACGTCCGCCTGCGGGATGACCATCGTCGCCTCGCTGTCCGCGGCCTGCTCGGCCGTCGGCTGGCGCGGCGTGGTCGGCGGGGTGCGCCCGGTGTCGCCGAGCGCCGGGATCACCTGGGTGGTCTCCCCGACGGCCGTCGGGTCGCCCGCGGTCTGGGTCGGCACCACCTGGGTCGGCTCGGCCGAGCCCGCGTACGCCGGCACCGGCTGGGTGCGGTCCGCCTCGCCGCCCGCGACCACCGGCCGGGCCAGCTCGGCCTCGCGGTCCGCGGCGAGCCGGGCCGCCACGTCACGCCGGCCGGCCTGGTAGGCGCGGGCGTGGGTGGCGATGGTCCGCGACTCCTCCTCGGCCCGGGTCAGCCAGTTCTCCCAGCGGCTCTGCATCGGCCGGACCAGCCCGCCGCCGACGCCCACCACCAGGATGCCGCCGACGGTGGCGAGCACCGCGATCAGCACCGGGGTGGTCACCGCGGTGGCGACGCCGATCTGGTTGAGCGCGGCGATCACGCCGAGGCCGAGGATGAACACGGAGGCGAGGTTGGCCAACACCCGGCCGTAGGAGAGGCCGCCGAGCGCGCTGGAGATGATGTCCTTCACGGCCCGGGCGATGGCCGCGGCCACCACCACGATGACGATCGCCACGAACGCCCGGGGCAGCCAGGCGACCACGCCGGCGATCAGGTCGGAGATCGGGTTGGGGCCCCAGATGCCGAACGCGAGCTGGAGCGTGACCAGCAGCACCGCGTAGTAGGCGAGCTTGGCGACGAGGTCGCTGGCGTCGTACTTCGAGCGGGCCAGCGCGGTCTTGATGCCGCCGCGCTCGACCGCCCGGTCGAAGTGCACGCGCTCCAGGATCTTGTCCACCAGCTTGAGCACGGCCTTGGCGACCAGCCAGCCGGCGACCAGGATCGCGACGAACGCGACCGCCTTGGGCAGGAAGAGCATCACCGAACGGAACGCGTCGCCCACCGCGTCACCGAAGTTGTCTTTCATCGAAGGGCCTCCACGCACGAAGTCAGGGTCGTTCCGGGAGGGCCTACCCTGGCCGGCGCGCGGGGAAACGCTCAGCCGCCGGGGCAGCGGTAGTCGACACGCGTACCGGCCTGCGCCGGCGACGGCTCGACGATGTTGACGGTGGCCGTCCCGGTGGTCGCGCCGACCCCGCTGAACGTCCACCTGAGGGTGAGCGTGGCGGTCCGCTGCCCGTTGCCGACCCGCTCGGTGAGCAGAGCGCCGGGCGGCGCGTCCGAGCGGAACCACTGGTAGCGGATCGTGCCGGCGCGGCCGTTGGTGCGGACCGTGGCGACCACGTCGACGGTCACGTCGCAGGCCACCCCGGGCGGCCGGGGCACCGCCACCGCGACCTGCTCGACCTCCAGCGGGCGCAGCCGCTGCCACAGGTAGAGCCCGACCGTCACCAGCAGCGCGGCGGTGAGCAGAGTGGACAGCACCGAGACGACCCGACGCCACACCGGGCGCGGCGGGCGCACCGGTGGCGCGACCGGCCAGGCCGGGGCCGGCGGCGGCGTCGCCGGCACGCCCGGACCGAAGCGCAGTTCACCGCCGGGCGCGGGCGTCGACCCGCCGGTCACCGTCGGTTGCCGGTACGCCCCGGCGGTCGCCCCCGCCGTCCGGGCGGCCGGTCCGGTCACTGTCGCGCGGTACGACGCGGTCGGCTGCTCACCGGCCGGCCACGGCGCGGCCTGGTGCACGGTCGACTCCCCGCCGGCGGAGGCGCCGCCGGACGACCCGGTCGACGCGCCGAACGGGACGGTCCGCTCCCCCGTCGTCGGTCCGAGGTGCACGGTCGGCTCGCCGCGCCACCCGGGCGCGGCCGGCCCGGCGAGGTGCACCGTGGCGTCGGCGTCGGCGTCGGCCGGGGTCCGGGGCGGGACGAGGTGGACGGTGGACTCGTCGCCTGTCGGTGCGGTGGGCAGGGCGCGGGTGGGCAGCGCCTCGGTGGGCTCCTCCGGCCGGGTCACGCCGGCCGTCCCCGGTCGGGGCCGCGATGCGGGGCAGCGGGCACGTCGTCCTCCTAGCCGGGGGTGCAGTAGTTGTAGAGCGTCACGTACGCCGGCCTGGCCGAGGTGGTCGCGTTGCCGGCGGCGTCGACGGCGGTGACCTCGATCGGGATGCGGCTGCTCTGCCTCGGCGCGGCCAGCGGCCCGAGAGTGCCGGTGAACACGCCGCGCCCGGCGGCGGTCATCCGGACCGTCCCGGTGGCACCCTCCAGCGTGTAGCGGAACGTGACCTTCAGGGCGGCCGGAGGGCTGCGGTCGTCGGTGGCGGTGACGGTGACGGCGCTGCTCTGGACCCCGAACGGGCAGCCCTTCGGTTCGAGCTGACCCGGGTCGACGCCGACGCCGCCGACGACCGGCGCGGTGACGTCCGGCGGGGGCGGCGGCGACGTGCTGCGCGTCGGGGTGGGGATCGGCGTGCCGGTGCGTACCGGCGGCCGGGTCGGCGCCCGGGTCGCGTCCGGGGTGGCGGACGGGGTGGCCGCCGACGGGCTGGGCAGCGCGGACGGTGTGGGGGACGCAGTGGGGGTGGCGTCCGGGGTCACGGCGCCCGTCGGGTCCGGGGCGGTCGGGGCGACGGGTCCGGCGCCGGACGGCGACGGGCCGCCGGACGCGCCGGCGGCCGGGGTCTCCCGGGCGGCGTAGCTGTACCCGGCGCCGCCGACCAGCACGGCGGTGACCAGCGCGCCGACCGCCAGCAGGGTGCGCTTGCGTCCGCGCCGGAGCAGGCGGCCCCGGCCGGTCGTGGCGCCGAGCGCGGTGCTGGTCACCGCGGTGGCGCCCTCCGCCCGGTCGGGGAACGGCCACAGCGCGGCCAGCAGGGCGGCCCGCCGGGCCAGCTCACCCAGCCCGCGCTCCTCCCATCCGGGGCCGTACCCGGCCCCGGCCACCCGGTCCAGCAGCTCCAGGAAGACCTGGGCCGGTTGCGGCCGTTCCTCGGGACGCTTGGCCATGCCGAGCCGCAGCAGCTCGTGCACCTCGGCGGGCGCCGGGTCGGTGGGCACCGGCGCGGTGGCGTGCTGCACGCGGAGCGCGAGCAGGTCCGGACCCGGGTACGGGGGCCGCCCGGTGAGGCACTCGAAGAACGTGGCGGTGGCGGCGTAGATGTCGCAGGCCGGGCCGGCCGGGGCGCCGGTCCACTGCTCCGGCGCCATGTAGCGGGGCGTGCCGGAGACCGTGGTGTCCGAGCCCTGGCCGATCGGCATGGCGATGCCGAAGTCGGCGAGCTTGCTCGCCCCGGCACCGGTGACCAGCACGTTCTCCGGCTTGTAGTCGCGGTGCACCACCCCGTGAGCGTGCGCGGCGGCGAGCCCGGCGAGCGAGCCCTTCAGCACGCAGAGCGCCGCCTCGGGCGTGGTCGGGCCGTGCGCGCGCAGCATCTGCCGCAGCGACACGCCGTCGACCAGCTCCATCACGATGGCCGCGCCGTGCGGCGACTCCACATATTCGTAGAGCCGGCTGACGTGCGGGTCGTCGACCTCGCCGAGCAGCCGGGCCTCGTCGCGGAAGGCGAGGCGGAACGAGGAGTCGGCGCCGAGGTCGCGGACCAGATACTTGATCGCGACCGGGGTGCCGGTGGCGTCGTGGGTGGCGAGCACGACGCTGCCCGACGCCCCGGAGCCGAGCGTACGAACCGGCGTGTAGCCGGACAGCTTCCAGCCGCTCATGCGACGAACCCCACCGCGCTCCAGGGACGGCTGCCGGTTGCCGCCTCGCTGGTCATTCTGGTCGCGCCGGCACGGGCGTCCATCGGCGCAACGGACGCTTCCCCGCGCCGGACGGCGGCCCCGGACCGGCGGTGTCCCGCCGGGCCGGGGCCGGGCGGCGGATGGTCGGTAACGGACACACCGCCACTGCAGCAGACCGGCGCAACCCTCGGCCGGCAGGGCGCGGCGAGGTCAGAACAGGCGGCGGGCCGGGGGGACGCCCCGGGGCGGCGGGCGGCGCAGCAGCCAGAGCGGGTTGCTCGCGGCCACGACCGCGCCCTCGCGGTCGCGGACCTGGGTGCGGACGTACGCGCCGCCGCCCACCCGCACCGGCAGGTCGTGCCAGCCCGGTCGCATCTGCCGCCACGGCACCCGATCGGTGCGGACCGCCGGGGTCGGGTCCGCCGCGCCGGCCAGGTCGACGTCGCCGGTGACCACCTCCAGGGTGGCCCCGGCGGGCAGGTCGGTGGCGCGCAGCCGCACCGGGACGGTGTCGTCGGCGACCGTCGCCACCGCGCCCATGGCGCTGCGACCGCCGAGTTCCAGGTCCATCACGCCCCGGTAGCCGACCAGGTCGGCGAACCACGCCTGCCCGGCGCGCAGCGCCGCGACCAGGTCGTCGCGGCGGGTGGAGGCGGCCCAGACGGAGGTGATCCACCGGTCCCGCCCGGCCCGCCAGTCGGTGCCGTCGTGGTCGTCGGTCACCCCGACGGCAGTCAGCGGGATCGCGTTGCGGGCCGCCACGTCGTACGCCCAGAGGTGCTCCTCGACCGGCGCGCGTCCGATCTCGATCAGGTCGACGCCGAGCGCGTTCCGGTCCACCAGCAGTCGGGCCAGCGAGTCGCGGCGTTCCACGTCCAGCGGGTGGTTCCAGCAGACGACCCCGCCGTGGGCGTGCAGGAACTCCACCATCCGCTCGGTCGCGCCGGGATCGTTGTCCCGGTAGGGCGGGGACGGGAAGCGGGGCAGCGTGCCGTCGCCGCCGAACCAGTTGAGGTGGCGCACCATCGACACCTCGTACGCCCGGTGGTGGGTGACGCCCGGGTAGGACCCGTGGTAGCCGCGCAGCACCTCGGCGCGCAACTCCTCGCCGCCCTGCCCGGCGCGGCGGGCCCGGTCGAAGACCAGTCGGTCCACGAGGTACGCGCCGCGCGCGCCGCCGGCGACGGTCACTCCGAGGCGCAGCCCGCGCAGCGAGTTGTCGCCGGCCACCAGGTCCGGCCACAGTCGCCGGACGTCGGCGAGCAGGTCGAACGTGTGCCGCCGCCACGCGCCGGCCGGTGCGGGCAGGTCGACGGTGCCGTACCGGCCGTCGACGCGGTGCCGCACCGTGGTCACCGCGCCGAGGCGGTAGCTCAGCACCAGTTGGCCGGCGGGTCGGCCGGGCCCGGCCGGGTGGTGGGACAGCGCGACCTCGACGGTGAGCGTGGCGTCCGGGCCGGCCGCTTCGGGCCGCACGTCCAGGTGCAGCGTGGTGTCGGCGATGTTCCCGGTGTGCGTCCAGTTCCAGGCCTTGCCGGCGTACCAGTGGGTGCCGGCGCCGGTGGCGGCCAGGCGCAACGCGTGGCCGGGGCCGTCGGCGGCGTCAGGCGCCGCGACGAAGTCGGCGGTGGCGTCGGTGAGCCGCCCCTCGGTGGCCGCCGTCCAGGTCCAGGCCAGCGCGCCCTCGGACTCCTCCGGGCCGTCGAAGCGCACCTCGCGTCGGTGGTCGTGCGCGGCGACCCGGAAGTCGTGGTCGGTCCACCAGAGCACGTCGACGGCGTTGCGGCGGGCCTGGTCGAGGTGGGCGGCGTAGCTGGCGACACCCTCGCTGAACGACGCGTGCAGGTGCATCGCCATGCTGACCGCCCGGCGTCCACCCGCGACCACCGGCGCTCGCTCGCGGCCGAGCGCCAGCCCGACCGGCACGCCGATCCCGGCCACCGCCAGCCCGCCCGCCGCGGCAAGCACCCCCCGCCGATCCACCGCACCTCCCCTCCCCTCCCCCGCACCCCCAGCGTAAAGCCCCGCCCCGTAATCCGTCGATCTTGCAGTTGCGGCCCTGGATACGGGCGGAAAGCCCCTTTCGCCGGGGCACCAAGTGCAAGATCGGCGGGTCCGGAGGGGTCGGCGTGTGGGGACGGGGGGTTGTCGATCGCGGACAGGGCACGGTCCGAGGTGTCGCGGCGGGCGGTCGCCGACATGGTCCGTACCGGTCGTCGGGCGTGACATCGCCTACTGATCCGATGGGAGCCGCACGGCCCGGGTGGCATTTGTCCTCTGGCGTACGGCGCGGTGTTGGCAATATTCTCCGGATCGCGCGCTGCATTTGGAGTTCCTTTACATCACCCGGCGTCGGTCGGGTAACCGAGGAGATGCCATGCACTTCGACCACCCCGAGCTGGACCGCCGTACGCTGCTGCGAGCCGGCCTCGGCGCCGCCACGGTCGCGGTCGTCGGGACCGAACTCGCGCTCCCGGCCGCCGCGCACGCCGCGCCGGGCGCGGACCTCGACTGGATCATCGGCTGCGACGAGTGGGCCGCCCGGCCGCCGTCCGGCGCGCTGTCGGTGAGCGCGATCCCCACCAACAAGATCATCCTGCACCACATGGCGTTCCCGAACGTCACCGACTACTCCGAGGAACACGCCAAGCAGTTGGCCCGCGACTGCCAGGACCTGCACATGGACGGCAACGGCTGGTCGGACACCGGGCAGCACTTCACGGTGAGCCGGGGCGGTCACGTCCTGGAGGGACGGCACGGCAGCCTGGAGCGGTTGCAGGCCGGCGACCGGCAGATGATCGCCGCGCACTGCCCGGGCGAGAACGGCCGGGCGATCGGCATCGAGAACGAGGGCACGTACGTCACCGAGGCGCCGCCGGAGGACCTGCTCGACGGGCTGGTGCGGCTCTGCACCACGATCTGCCGGCAGTACGGGCTGTTCGCGCACGACATCTTCGGCCACTGGGACTTCCGGGAGACGCAGTGCCCGGGCGCGACGTTCTACCGGGAGTTCCCGGCGGTGCGGCGCCGGGTGTTCCGGGAGCTGGGCACCAGCCTGGGCGACGTGCCGGCGCGCCGCTGGCCGGACATCTGGCGCTTCGTCGGCGGCCCGGTGGTGCGGGTGGCGCAGCAGCTCCTCACGTTCCGCGGCTACGCGGTGCCGGTGACCGGCGTGTTCGACGCGGCCACCGTCGCGGCGGTGCAGGACTGGCAGGCCCGCAACGGCATCCCGGTCGACGTGGACGCCACGCTGACCGCGCCCACCTGGGAGACGCTCGCGCCGGAGCTGGACCAGCGCGACAGCGGCGTGCCGGTGGTGGCGGCGCAGACCATGCTGGTCTCGAAGGGTTACGCGGAGGTCACCCCGACCGGCGAGTACGACCACCCGACCCGGGCCGCGGTGAAGGACCTGCAGCGTCTGCACGGACTGCCGCCCACCGGCAAGCTCAGCACCACCACCTGGTGCGCGCTGGTGGGCGGGGTGGTGCGCCAGTCGTTCCACAAGCGCTGACGGGCGCGCCGGCTCAGGAACGCGGTGGGGGGTGGCAACGGCGCCACCCCCCACCGTCGCGTCCACCGGCGACAGTAGGGGCGAAACGTCGGCATTCGCGGCTGGTGAACGACGGGTATCCCGAGCGACGGTTCGACGCCGATCATTGCCCCGAGATATATGTGAGTCATTCTCACCTCCGGGTGGAGCGCCCGGGCGCGGAGGGCGAGACGTCGGCACGGCCGCCGGGCGCACCGAAGGCCCGACTCCGCGTCCCCGGAGGAATCGCCATGCCCCGTCGTCCCCTGCGTGCCCGGCTCGCGGCGCTCACCGCCGCCGCCCTGACCGCGAGCGTGCTGACCGTCACCCCGCCCACACCGGCGCTCGCGGCCACCACGTTCGCCCCCAACGACTACTGCCTCGGCCAGTGCTCCGACATCCTGCCGCCGGGGCAGAACGGCAACGCCACGCTCGTCGCCATCCTGGCCCACCAGACGCTTGGTACCCGCCCGGCGCACTCCAGCGACCAGCTCGACGAGTACGCGAACCTGGTCTACAACTACGCCGGGCTGACCGACGAGCAGATCGCCCAGTTCTACAACGACTCCTCGTTCGGCGTCCCCGCCGCGCAGGTCGAGAGCACCGTCTCGCCGCGCTCCGACGTCACCATCGTGCGCGACAGGGCCACCGGCGTCCCGCACGTCACCGGCACCACCCGCGGCGGCACCATGTTCGGCGCCGGCTACGCCGGGGCCCAGGACCGACTCTGGGTGATGGACCTGCTGCGGCACGTCGGCCGCGGCAACGTCACCTCGTTCGCCGGCGGCGCCCCCGGCAACCGCGAGCTGGAGCAGAGCGTCTGGGCCAACTCGCCCTACACCGAGGCGGACCTCCAGGCCCAGGTGGACGCGCTGCGCACCAAGGGCGCCCGGGGCCAGCAGCTCTACACCGACGTGGTCGACTACATCGCCGGCATCAACGCCTACATCGACAAGTCGATCGCCGACGACAACTACCCGGGCGAGTACGTGCTCGCCGGCGCCGGCAAGCCGAAGCACTTCACCATGACCGACCTGATCGCCACCGCCGGCGTGATCGGCGGCCTGTTCGGCGGCGGCGGGGGCAGCGAGATCCAGTCCGCGCTGGTCCGGGTCGCCGCCCGGGCCAAGTACGGCGCCACCGAGGGCGACAAGGTGTGGGCGGCGTTCCGCTCGCAGAACGACCCGGAGACCGTGCTGACGCTGCACGACGGGCAGAGCTTCCCGTACGGCGCGACGCCGCCCGGCGCGACGAGCGCGGTGCTGCCCGACGCCGGCTCGGTGGTCGCCGAGCCGCTCGCCTACGACGCCACCGGCGGCGCCGCCTCGCGCACCGGCGCCAGCACCGCCACCAAGGAACTGCTCGGCGGGCTGTCGAACCTGCGCGCGCACGGCATGTCCAACGCGGTCGTCGTCTCCGGCCGGCACACCACCACCGGCAACCCGGTGGCCGTGTTCGGGCCGCAGACCGGCTACTTCGCCCCGCAACTGCTGATGCTCCAGGAGTTGCAGGGGCCGGGGATCAGCGCCCGCGGCGCGGCGTTCGCCGGGCTCAACCTCTACGTGCTGCTCGGCCGTGGCCAGGACTACGCGTGGAGCGCCACCTCCGCCTCGCAGGACCTGACCGACACGTACGCGGTGCCGCTGTGCACCACCGACGGCAGCGCGCCGACGCTGCGCGCCAACCGTTACCTCTACCACGGGCAGTGCCTCGCGATGGAGGCGCTGGAGCAGCGCAACTCCTGGTCGCCGACTCTCGCCGACTCCACCCCGGCCGGCTCCTACACGCTGCGCGCGTTGCGCACGAAGTACGGGCTCGTCGCGTACCGGGGGCTGGTGAACGGGCAGCCGACCGCGTTCACCAAGCTGCGCTCCACCTACCGGCACGAGGCCGACTCGGCGATCGGTTTCCAGGCGTTCAACGACCCGTCGGCGATGGGCAGCGCGGCGGCGTTCCAGGCGTCCGCGGGCAGCGTCGGCTACGCGTTCAACTGGTTCTACGTCAACTCGACCGAGGCCGCGTACTACAACTCCGGCGCGAACCCGGTGCGGTCGTCGGTGACCGACCCGAACCTGCCGGCGAAGGCCGAGCCGGCGTACGAGTGGGCCGGGTGGAACCCGGACACCAACGACGCCAGCTACGCGCCGGCGTCGGCGCACCCGCAGTCGGTCAACCAGGACTACTACGTGAGCTGGAACAACAAGCAGGCGCGGGACTTCGGGGCGGCGGACGGCAACTTCAGCTTCGGCTCCGTACACCGGGGTCAGTTGCTCGACGGCCCGGTGCGGGCCGCGATCGCCCAGCGCAAGCTCGGCCGCGCCGACGTCGTCAAGATCATGGCGGACGCGGCGGTGACCGACCTGCGCGGCCAGCAGGTCCTCGGTGACCTGCTGCGGGTGCTGGACAGCGCGCCGGTCACCGACCCGGCGCTGGCCGACGCGGTGACCAAGCTGCGGGCCTGGCAGCAGGCCGGCGCCCGGCGGGTGGAGACGTCCCCGGGATCGAAGGTCTACCAGCACGCCGACGCGATCCGGATCTTCGACGCCTGGTGGCCGCTGCTCGCCTCGGCGGAGTTCCGCCCCGGGCTCGGGCCGGACCTCTACGCCGCGCTCGTCGACGCGATCGAGGTCAACGAGGCGCCGTCGGGCGGGCAGAACGGCGGTCGCGACGGCGCGGTGAGCTGGGCCCTGGCGGGCCAGGCGCACAAGGGCTCGTCGTTCCAGTACGGCTGGTGGGGCTACGTCGACAAGGACGTGCGCACCGTGCTCGGCGACCCGGTGGCCGGCGGGCTGGGGCGCGCGTACTGCGGCAACGGCAACCTCGGCGCGTGCCGGCAGTCGCTGCTCGACGCGCTCGGGCAGGCCGCCGCGGTGCCGGCGACCACCGTCTACCCGGGTGACAAGTCCTGCGGCACCGGCGACCAGTGGTGCGCCGACTCGATCGCCCAGTCCGGGCTGGGTGGCATCACCCACCCGCTGATCGCCTGGCAGAACCGGCCCACCTACCAGCAGGTGGTGTCGTTCCCGGCACGCCGGGGCGACGACGTCACCAACCTGGCCCAGGGCCGCCCGGCAAGCGCGTCGAGCACCCAGTTCCTGACCAGCTACACGCCGGACAAGGCGGTCGACGGCAGCCTGGGCAGCCGGTGGGCCAGCAGCTACAACGACAACCAGTGGCTGCGGGTCGACCTCGGCGCGGCCCGCACGGTCAGCCGGGCGGTGCTGCGCTGGGAGTCGGCGTACGCCACCTCGTACCGGATCGAGGTCTCCGGCGACGGCAGCTCCTGGACGCCGGTGTTCGCCACCACCACCGGCAACGGCAGCGTCGACAACGCCACCTTCGCCCCGGTCAGCGCCCGCTACGTGCGGGTGTACGGGGTCAAGCGGGCCACCTCGTACGGCTTCTCGCTCTACGAGTTCGAGGTCTACGGACGGTGACACGGGCGGCCGGCCGGCGCGGCGGCTCTGCCCGGACGCGATCGTGGTGCCGCCCCGGATGGCTGCCTACACGGCGGCGAGCCGGGCGGTGTTCGCCGTCTTCCGGCAGA
>NZ_JBITEP010000043.1:0-35699 GCF_044455315.1 Micromonospora sp. NPDC051300
CCGCTACGCCAAACGGGCATCCCTCTACCGAGCCAGCCTGGTCCTCGTCGCCGCTGTCATCTGGCTTCCATGATCGACAGGACAGGCCCTAGGCGGCGTACGGTGGCGAACACCGCGGCCTGGGTCAGCGGGTTCCCGCCTCCGGTGCACAGCAGCGGCCCGGGCACCGGGACCTTGGCGAGGTCCTCCGGTGAGGCGGCGGCGATGAGGGCGAGGTCTTTGCGCCGCGCGGCGTCGATCTCGTGCTGGGACCTGTTGCGGGCTTCGTCCGCGCGGTAGCCGCGCTGCTGCAGCGCCAGCGTCAGCTCGTGGTGCTTGGCGTCGAAGTGCCGCTCACTTTCAGCGCGGTCGGCGGCACGGCGGCGTTCGGTCACGAACGGGTCGAGCAGGCGCAGCAGCGGCGCGGGCACGGGCAGTTGGCGGCGCCGTCCGCCCTTGCCGCGGATGAGGACGGTGCGGTGCCCGGCGTCGTGGCGTAGATCCTCGCAGCGCAGCGCCAGGGCCTCCCCGACACGCAGCCCGAGGTGGGCAAGCAGCCCGACCAGCAGCCGGTCCCGCTCGGCGGCGGTGACCAGCCAGGCGTTGAAGGCGGTCATCCGGCGTCGGCGGCGGATGCTCACCACGTCGTCGGCGGCGCGCAGCAACGCACGCACCTCGGCCACGGTGAGCCCGACGGTGGGGGAGAAGTCCCGGTCAACGGGCTCGCGGTCAACAGCGACGACCGGGTTGCGGATGGCCACGTCGGCGTCGAGCAGGTAGCCGTACCAGGAGGACAGGCTGGCCAGCCGCCGGTTGATCGTTGCTGGGCTCGGCCGAGGGCTGCTGGCACGCAGTACGGCGAGATAGCGGTCCAGGTCCGGGCGCCGCACCCGCAACGGCTCCAGGCCGGTCTCGGCCAGCCAGGCCAGGAAGTGGGCCAGGTCAGCGAAGTACGCACGGCGGGTGTGCGGGGAGCGGCGCGAAAGCAGCCAGGCCACCGTGACGGGTTGCCACCGGTCCTCGAGTTCGCTGGCGGGCAGCGGCAGATCCGCGACGGAGTCCTCGATGAGGTCGTGCTCCGTCCAGCCGGCTACCGGCGCCACCCAGACGGGCCGGTCGGGCAGCGCAGCCGGCGCGGCGGGTGCCGACGAAGGCGGGGGTGCTGGCTGCGGGGCCCTCCCGGTGGGGATCAGGGCGCCGACGCCGCGGCCGAGGCCCGCCGAGGGTGGGCGGGCACGGGAATGACCGTCGGCGGCGGCGGGTCTGCGCACATCGGCCAGGGTACGGCCGGCGCACCACTGATAACGGTGATTATCACCCGCTGTCGGAGCGCGACGGAACTCTCAACCGCGACGTCCGCTCGGGGCGTTCCACGAGCTGTTGAAGGAGCCGCCGATGACCTCGCCCGCCACCACCCCCACGGGCAGCACCCGCCCCTTGTGGGCCGCCCTGATCGTGCTGACCGCTGTGCTCGTCGGCGCTGCGGCGGCGATGCTGTCGATCGCTGGCGGCGTCCCCATCCCCTTGGCGGTCATCGCCGGCGGCGGTGCCTTCGGCGGCACCGTAGCCCTACTGCTTGCCATCGCCCACTTTCTCGCCGACGGCCGGGCGTGACGACGATCCCGTTGGCGTTGTTCTTGGGCTGGAAACTACGGGCAGGCCATTCCGCGGAATCACCGCACGCTCGCCTCGCCGCCGATGGTCATCATGCAACCGGCGTTTCGGCAGGCTAGACCAGTTATGTGCCCTTACAAGGGACACACCCCCTTGCATTCTCGACTCGCCGCAACGTCAGTGACGCAACCCTGCCGCCGCCCACGGCGGCGCCGCGAGGCGTGCCCGAGCACAGCGACGGCGCGTCAGCCGGCTCACAGACGTCGCTTCATCACCGCCAGCGCCCACCGTTCGTGACCGGACCGCACTGGCCACCCACCCGTCACCAAGACGGCGCGCGAGTCCACCCACCACCAACACGGCCAGGGGGTGAGGTGCGGCGAAGATGTCGACCTGCCGCAACGCCCCCGTTGCCAGCCCCGCCGTCGAGCGTTCGGCGTCACTCGCCCCGCCCTACGGGACGGGCCACCGCGCTGTCGTGGGCACGCCTGCCCTGCGGACAGCCGCCCGCGCGACCGCCAAAACCGGGGCGACCCGACTGGGACACACCCTCTGCACTTCCAGTGCGCCGCAAAGGTCAGTGAACGAAACGTCGGCCTACCGTTGGTGCGATGACGGGGGTCACCGAACACGAGATCGAGACGCCGTGCGGGTGGTGCGGTAACGCCATTGTGCAGCCGCCCACGGGCCGTAAGAGGCGCTACTGCGACCGGTCCTGCCGGCAGCGCGCGTACGAGCTGCGCACCGCGCAGCGTCGCCACCAAAGCGACGTCGACGCCGGCCGGATCCGGAGCGTGCCGGCCCAACGAGTCATCGAGCGGACCATCCAGCCACGCCGGCCGACCACCGTCGCGCAGTGGGAGACCGTCCTCGGCGAACTCGCTGAGCAGCTCCACGCCGGCCGCCATGCGTGGGAGCGGCACCGCATCCGCGCCGCCCTCAACCAGGTGCTCGGCGCTCTCGGCCACCGCCTGCCCGACGCCTGGGTCATCAACGGCGGCGACCCGTCCGCCGGCCCTGCCCTCCCGCCGCCGGCGGGGCCGCCACAACCGCCAACGACCGTACTGACGACGGCCGACGAGCACCGGAGCGACGCGCAGGCCGCCGTCCTCGGCTGCGCCGGCCCGGACGGTATCGACACCACCCTGACCCGCTTGCAGGCGCTCACCGGGCGCACCGAGGCCGTGCTCCGTGCCGCCCTGCGCGACCTGAGCACCGCGCGCCTGATCGTGCTGCACCGCCACGGCGAGCCCGTCGACGACGTCGACGCGCTCATCGCACACGCCCGCTTCCAGCTCCACCTCGGCGACGGTCATCGGCGCGGCTGAGGCAGCACCACGAGAGGCCGGCCGGCCAGCAGCGGCAGCACCCGACAGCCGGCGTCGATCCAGTCCCGCGTGACCGGGCACACCCAGCCGGCGACCTCCACCGCCGTCGCGCGCAGGTCGGCGAGCGGCCGGTTGAACATCGGCTCGTGATGGGCCATCCGGTTGCGGGCCTCGTGCAGCCGGCTGACCGCCGCGTGCACCTCGCGGCGCCGCCGCCCCGGCACCGCCCGGTGCAGGCAGCTCCGCCACAGCGTCCCGTCGTAGCGGGTCGCGAGCAGGAACCGCCAGAACCCCAGGTTGAGCTCCGCCACCACCCGCCCGGGGGTCTCCAGGCGGCCGTCCCGGGTCGCCCGGGCGCGGGCCTTGGTGACGTCGCGGCGGCCCTCATCGGTTAGAACGCCGCCCGGGTCGAGGTACCAGCGCTGATCCCCGTAGCGGTGCAGCGACCAGGCGGTCAGTTCCTCGTGCAGCGCGTTGCGCAGCAGCACCTCCACGTGCCCGAGCGTGGTGCCCAGCGCGGCGGAGATCTCCGCGTTCCACCGGTAGAGCGCGACGGCGGCCGCCAGGTCCCCGCCGCACGCCGACCGGTACGGCCCGAGCCGCTCCGGCGACCACCGCCGCTCCAACATCAGCAACTCCGCCGCGCCCGGTGTCGCCATCAGCCCACCACGCTGCCGAAACGCGCTATGCTTAGACACGAAGACCCCGGCCCGCCTCTGCCCCGCAAGGGCACGCAGCCGGGGTTTTGACGTTCCCGGGGCAGCCAGCGGACGCGAAGCGACATGCCCTGCTCAACGAACAGCATCGCCGTTCGCCGCTACTTCCGCAGTCGTTGGTGGCCGCGGCTCAACGCGCCGAGCTACCGCCGGTAGCACCAGCGGTGCCACCGGCCGGGTAGGCTCTGGTCATGACCGCGAAACGATCGATCAGCCTCCCCGACGACGTCGCGCAGTGGCTCGACGACCAGCCCAACGTCAGCGCCGCGATCACCTCCGCGGTTCGGGCGCAGATGGCCGGCACGCACCTCGACGAGGCGCTGCGCCGCGCGGGAATCCAGGTCACCGAAGAGGGCAAGGCCCGCTGGCGCGAACGCCTGGCCGCCCCCATCCCGCCGGAGGCCCTCGCCGAGGGACAGCGGATGCTCGACGAGGCCGCGTGAGCACCACCGACGTCGCCGTGGTCCTCGACGCCGCCGCCCTGACCGCCTACGTCGAGGGGCAGGTCGCCGTCGGCGAGCTGATCGCCGAGGTCGCCGACGAGGGCCGCCAGGTCGCCGTGCCCGCCTCGTGCCTCGCCGCCGCGTACGCCGCCACCAAAGACGACGTCGGCGCGGCCCTGCTCACCCTCCTGGCCACCACCCCCGCCGTGGCCGTGGTCCCCCTGGGCGCCGACCCCGGCGTCGACGACGCCCGCCAGGCCGGCGTCCTCGCCCGCGCCGCCGCCGGCGACATCGCCCTCGGCCACGCCGCCCGAACCGCTCTCGCCCACCAGGCCCACCTCGCCACCACCGACCCCGCCGGAGCCGCCGTAGTCCTGCCGACCGGCTGGAGCGTGCTCGACCTCAGTCAGACGTAGCGGCTGCCTAACGAGCTACCTCGGCCAGCTCCTGCCTCAGCAACCTCGTGCCGAGATGCTCACCGCGCTCGGCGACGTGTCCGCCTGACCCAGGTTGACCAGACACCAGCGGCTCCCGGCGAGATACCGGGAGCCGCTGCGCGTGTTGGCGCCGCGCTTGGGTAGCTGTCCCAGGACCACAAGTATTCGATCTTGATGTGGCCAGGTTGGCTTACGTCTGGGGGTGGGTCACCTAGGGTGGGATGCTTTTCGCAAGACCCCTCGACGGGGGTCGCGCGCGCCCATCATGTGCCACTACTTTAAGCGATGTGCCGACTCCGGAATGCAAGCACTGTTCGGGTCGGATGCCGCTGTTCAAGCGCAGCGACGCGGTGTTCTGCTCGCGGGCATGTCGAAGCGCGGCGGCCCGTACCGCCCTGCGACCGGAGGTGCGGCAACGCGAGCCGTGGCACCCCAAGTGTGTGGTGTGCGGGACGAGCTGGGACTTCGATGAGCACCGGCCGGAGAAGGAATACTGCTCGACCCGGTGCCGCACCCGGGCGTGGCGCTCCCGCCTGCCGAACCCGCTGAAAGTGCGGCCGCGTCGCTCGAGTGACCCCGGCGGTGACGCCTGAATGGGGCGGCTACGAGCCTCTGAGCTGCCGTTAAACTGTGTGGATGATCGACTGTCGCTGCCAGGCTCGGGAATACGAGCGGCTCGCTCCATAGTCTAGGTTGTCGGCCCCAACGTGGAGGTACCGCGCGGGAGGCAGACCAGACGTTGGGGCTCGACTACGTCGCAGTTATCGACCCTAACCGCTAGTAGTGGACTTGGCGACAACTTCAGGTTGTGAAGTTCACGTCAGTGGTGACATAAGACGTCGGGCTGCTTCGCGATCGGGGCCAGAGGAGATCGCCAGATTGACCAACCCGACGTCGAGTTTCGACATCGCGATGGCTCGGTTCGTCAAGTACGTCCTGAGCCCAGGGGCGCAGCGGTTCACGCTGGTCCGCAGCTTCGACGACGACTACTCGCCGGCCAAGGATCCCTACCGCCGGATCCGACTGGCCATCCAGGCCGGACGGCGCACGGGCAGGGACGAGGCGGCGATGGACGGCGCCGTGCAGAACTGCCGCCAGCAACTGCGCGGGCACTACATCGACATCGCCCGCGGGTGGCTGTCGTTCATCACGCCCCGCGCGGACGCCACGCTCGTCTCACCGGGCACCGCGAGGTGGCACACCACCGACCTGACCGTGCGCGTCACGCCTGATCTCGTCCTCGCTCATCCAGACGGGACCATCGACGCCGTGAAGCTGTACTTCTACAACGACCCGATCCCGGCGCAGGCCGCCGAGGTCACGCTGTGGCTGATGCAGCAGACCCTCGACCAGACTCACCCGGAAGCCCGGCCGATGGTGCTGGACGTCCGGCGGCGCCGTCAGCACACCAAGGTGCAACCCGCTCGCGGCTTCGCCAGCTGGTTGGAGTCCGAGGCCGCCAGCCTCGCGTTCCTCTACCGCCACCACCGGGCCGCCTGAACCGGACCTCCCGGCCAGCCGCTGAAGCTGGCCGGGAGGCCCCACCTTTCCTAGCGCCGTGTGGTCCTGGGAGGTCTACCCATCCGCAGGGCCATGTCCCCCGTACCGAGGGCTATCTGGGCAGGCGGTCGTACCGCAGGAACAGGTTGCCTTGCTCGTCGATCAGGGATCGGTGGAGCTGCCAGTCGTCGGCATCTTGCCCAGCACCTGATGAGTCTGTGATCCGTGGTCCGGGCATGGCCAGGAGCTGCGGCGTGATCGTCATGCAGATCTGGTCGAGCAGCCCGGCTCGCGTCATCGCGCCGGCGAGCGAGGGGCCGCCCTCGCAGACGATCCGTTGGTGGCCTTCGCTGCGGAGCTGCTGTACGGCTACCCCCAGGTCGACGTCGGTCTCGCCAGCGACCAGCAGGTCGACGCGCTCGGCGAGGGCGGGGTCGATGCTGGCCGCCGATGCTGCGGGAGCAATGACGATCGGGCGGGGTGGGACGTGGCGGCCGGTGTGCTGCTGGAACAGCGGTCCGGTGGGGTCCAGGTCGAGAGATCGGCTGACTACGGCAACGGTCGGGTACGGCGCCAGGCCCATCGCGCGGCGGCGGGCGATCTGGAGAGCGGAGAGCGGCGTAGGGCCGTACTGCTCCGCGCGGACGGTACCTGCCCCCACGAGCAGCACGTCGGCGTCTCGCTTGACCGCCTGGTAGACGCGCTGGTCGCCCGGGCTGGACAGCGCGGCGCTGGTCCCGTTCACCGCCCCCAGTCCGTCGATGCTGGTGACGGCCAGCAGCCGCACGTGCCCGGCGTCGGTGGCGAGGCGGTCGTGCAGCTCGTCGTCATCGAGGTCGATCAGCCCAGGCTTCGGCCACATGTCGCGGATGCGGGCGCCGGCGACCGGAGCCGGCCACCCAGCAAGACGCCATGTCAGCTCCGCGACCTGCTCGGCGAGTGAGTCGAGGGCCTGGCCGCCCAGGTTCGCGCCCGCGGCGGATCGTGAAGTGGAGAACTGCTGGCCCTCCACCAGGTATTCCGTGCCGGAGCGGTCCATGACGTAGAGGACGTGTTGGCCGCCGGTCTCGAAGCCCAAGCCCACGGCGTCGACGCCCAAGTCCCGCTGCACGTCGACGAGCCCACGGTGGCGGCGGCACTGATCGAGCCACTGGTCGAGCAGTTCGGAGGCTGTTTGAGTACCGACGCCGCCGGCCAGCGTGGTGACGACGGCGGGCTGCGGCGGTCGATGGGTGAGCGTCAGGAGACGCGGCGGCCGGCCCCAGTTCCACGTGCTGCTGAGGTGCTCAAGGGCCGACAGGATCGCCGGATCTCCCTGGGTGCTGTCGATCGTCATGGTTGACCGTCCGTGCTGGTGGGAAGCGGCTGCGCCGCGGCGGCGCGCTGAAAGCGGGTGCCGCGCCAGCGGTAGATGTTCCGGGTGTAGATAACGACGAATGCGATGGATAGGGCGATCATCCCGGGTTGTGCGGTGGCCAGGCCGTAGGCGATCCACACAGCCTGACTGGCGATGCCGTAAATCCATCCGACCCGGGGGTTGAGGCCGCCAATCCACAGTCCGGCGATCGACGCCGCGGCGGCGATCCACGACCAGGTCGCCGGGCTCACTGATCACCTTCGGTGAGGTTCACGGCAATTTTGTACGCGACGCGATCTCCCGGCACGATCGACGTGGACACTTCAACCGGCTCGCAGCCGCGGTACAGCGTCCGCCAGTGCTCGAACACCGACGTCCCGCCGGGGATGGCCAGCTCGGCTACCTCGGCGGCCGACGGCACACGACTCTCGAATGCGAGCTCCGCGCTGTCGACAGCGATCCCACCCGCCATCAGGTGAGCGATCGTACCCACGCCCGGACGCTCGTCGTCGGGACTGTTGAGGCCGATGCGCTGCGCCGTCTCTGCCGGCAGGTAGGACCGCGCCACCTGGTGCGGGGCTCCCTCAACCACGTAGCGGAACGTCCGCACCAGGATCCTGTGCTCCGCGTCGACGTCCAGCAGCCGTGCGACTTGTTCCGAGGCCCTCGCGTAGTTGTAGGTGATGTCGACCTTGGCGTCCATGCCGGTCATCGCCTCGAACAGGCCCGCCTGAACGTCGGCCCCCCGACGTGCGGCCGCGTACTCCATGCGCAGGCCCGCGAGCAGGTCGCGTTGCACCACCTGGCGGCGGCGGACGTAGATGCCAGAGCCGTGCACCACGGTCAGCAGCCCTTCGGCGACCAGCTCTTTCAAGGCCCGGTCGAGCGCGGAGCGCGATCGCGTCTCGTACATGGCCATGAGGTCGGCCAGCCGTGGCAGGCGATCGCCGGGCAGGTACTTGCCGGACTGAATCTGATGGCGCAGATCAACGGCGATCTCGGCGCCTCTGCTTACAGCTCTCACGCCAGCTCCCCAAAGTGTCCCTGGGAGAGTTGTTGACTCCCCCGGCATACAGGGTGACACTAGCAGTGTCCCTGGGACAATCCCCCATCAGGGTTCGTTCGGAAACGGGACAAAGCCCGGCGCTACGAACACCGGGCTTCGCCACAGGCGGGTCGCTGACCTTGGGAAGGAGCACGACCCATGAGCATTCTCCACGACCGACCGGGCGCTGGTAGCGCACCACCGACCGCGACGCCCCCCACTGATCTCCTGAACATCGGCGACCCGTGGGAGCGGGCACGCGCCGCCTCGCGGGTGGCGGACCAACTGCACGAGGCTCGCCGTGCTGCCCTCACCATCCGACTCGCCGCGGTCCGCGAGCTGGTTGAGGGCCGCCACATCCCCGCCACCGTCGTCGGCCGGTTCATTGGCGTCACGGGCGGTCGCATCTCCCAGATGCTCGCCAGTGGCCGCACGAAGACCGAGTCGGCCCACACGATGGGGGACGCGGCATGACGGCCCCGACGAAGATGCACCTGAACCTGGCCGACGCGCTGGAGCAGTTTTACCAGGGCTCGAAGGGGCTGCGAATGCTGCTCCCGGCCGTGGCGGCGGTGTCGCTGGCGGGGCACGTGTGGGCCGCGCAGGTGGCGCGCTCGCAGCGGTGCCGCCTGGTCGAGGCCCGCCGGCGGGCGACGACGGATCCGTTGACCGGGTGCGCGAACCGCGCGGGTCTGGACCGGGCCCTGGACGTGATGGACGGCGAGCCGGTCGACCTGGTGCTGGTGGACCTGGACCGGTTCAAGCCGGTCAACGACATGTGGGGTCACCCGGCCGGGGACCGGCTGCTGGTGGAGATCGCCCGCCGGTTGCGGGAGTGCCTGGACGACGTCGAGGACGCGGTGGTGGCCCGCATCGGTGGTGACGAGTTCGTGCTCGCCGCGCCGTCGTCGGTGCCGCTGGCGCATTACCTGGGCGCGGAGGTTATCTCCGTGCTGGCCGCGCCGATCGAGGTCGCCGCCGGCGTCTGGGTGTCGGTGACGGCCAGCGTCGGGGCGATCCACGCGACCGCCGGCGAGGACCGGGACCGGGTGATGGCCGCCGCGGACGCCGCCGTCTACGAGGCGAAGCTGCGTGGTGGTGACGGCCTGGTGGAGCACAACCCCCTGTCCGGGCTGCCCGATGTGGAGCAGCGTCCGCTGCTGCGGCTGCGGGAGCTGGCCGCGCTGACGACCGCGCTGGGGGTGACGGCATGACCACCACCAACGAGCAGCGGCAGGCGACGGCGCTGCGTCCGCCGCAGCCCGGCCCGTGGCTGCGGGAGCTGTTCCGGGTGCCGCCGCCGTTGCGCCTGGACGACGTGGGCGCGCTGTGCCCGCTGGATGACGTGGTGCTGATCCAGGCGCCCGAGGGGTGGGCGTGCCCGTCCTGCGGCGCCGGGTGGGACCGCGAGGGCCGTGACGGCCGCTGGACGACCGCCATGCAGATCGAGCGTTGGGCCGACCAGGGCGACGACGGCGGCCGGTCCGCCGGTCGGCTGACCCGGGTCGCGGTCGTCGGCGCGGCCGCGGCTGGTGCGGCCGCCGTCACCGCGGGCTTCGCACACCGCTACGCCGAGCACGCCGATCAGGTGCCGCAGGAGCTGCTTTACTCCCCCGCCGTCGCGGTGGGTCTGGTCGGGCTGTTCCTCGCCGGTCGGCGGGTCGCGCGGTGGGTCGACGAGCGCCGGCACCCCCTCGCGGTGGACGTCGGCGAGGCCGACCTCAACCCCCTCGGTGTGGAGCTGCTGGCCCGGGTGCGGGCGGCCCGCCAGGCGCGCGGGGAGGTGGTCTGACATGGCCGGGCTGCTGATGGTGCGCGTGCACCTGGACTGGACCGGGCCGCGGCACTACGAGGCCGGGGTGTCGCTGCCGTGTCGGGTGTGCGGCACGGCGACGTGCCAGCGCGACGGGCAGGGCCGGGCGTGTGAGAAGACCTGCGCGGAGGACGAGATCGCCCGGGAGCTGCTCGGCGCCGGGCAGGCGCTGATCGCCGACGAGCGGGTCCCGACGCCGGCGCGGATGGCGCGCGGCGTGCTGGCCACGGCGGGAGGTCCGCGGTGACGACGTCCACGCCGACGCCGGCCGCCGGCGACCCGGTCGAGGCGCCGGTGGCGGCCGAGAGCGGGCTCGACAAGGTCGAGGACACCGTCAAGCTGGTCGTCCTGGTGGCGATCATGGGTGCCGCGCTGGCCGCGTCGTTCACCCACATGCGGGACTGGACGCTGCACTGGATGCCCGAGCACACGCCGGAGTGGTTCGGGTGGGCCAACGCGGTGATCTCCGAGCTGCTGCCGCTGGTGGCGACGCTGTCGCTGCGCAAGCGGCTGCGCCAAGGCAAGAAGCTGGTCTCCTACGCCCTGTTCGTTCTGCTGGGCGGGGCGCTGCTGTCCCTCGCGGCGCAACTGTCGGCGGTCGGCGCGAACGCCTCCCGGTCGGCGATGTTCTTGGCGTGCCTGCCGTCGCTGGCGTTTTTGTTCCTGTCCAAGTTGGTGCTCGGGGACCTCGACGGCGGTCGTAAGCACGCCGACGTCGAGGCCGAGCGGCAGCGCCAGGCGACCGCCGAGGCCGCCCGCCGGGCGGCAGAGGTGCGGGCGGCGCGGGCGGAAACGGCCGCCGCGAAGGCGGGGCAGGCCGCCGCCGAGGAGACGGCGCGGGTGGAAACGGCGCGGGCCGAGGCGGAAACCGCCGCCCGGGTCGCGGCGGAAACCCGCGCGGTCGAGGCGGAAACGGCTGCGCAGGCGCAGGCGGAAAAGCAGGCGGAAATCGAGGCCGCCACCGAGGCGGAAATCGCCGCCCACGCCCACGCCGTCACCGAGGCCCGCACGGCGGTCGAGGCCGCCGAGCAGCGGGCCGCCGCTGCGGTCGAGGCGGCCCGCCTGGCCGAGGGGCGTCTCGCCGAGGCCCGCGACGGCGCGGACCGCGCCGGCGCCGCCCGGGTCCTGGCGGAGCAGAGCGCCGCCGATCGGGTGCGGATCCTCACCAACGCCGCTGAGCAGGCCGAACGTGACTACCAGGAGGCCCTGGCCGAGGCCCGCCTCGACGCCCGCGCCGCCCACGACCGGGCTGCCGAGCTGGACGAGACGGCGCGGGCGCTGCGCGCGCAGCTCGACGAGTCGCAGCGTTTCGCCGAGCGTCAGGTCACCGAGCGGGCCCGCGCGGAGCAGGAGGCGCAGGCGGTCATCGGCGCCCGCGACGGCCTCGTGAACGAGTTGGAGCGCACCCGCCGCGCTCTGGCCCGCGCGCAGGAGAAAGCGGAAACCGTGTCGGGTCGGCAACCGGAAATCGTGCGGCCCGCCGCCCGGAAATCTCTGGCCGCTGTGCCGGCCACCTTGCCGGCCGACCTGCCCGAGGTGGAAACCGTCAAGCCGGAAAAGGTCGCGGCGATCCTGCTGGCCCGAGCGGAAAACCCGGACGCCCGACAGGCCGAGCTGGCGGAGATCACCGGAATTTCCGACCGCACCATCCGCAAGGTCCTCAACGCCGTGCCGGCGGAAATCGCCGGCCAGGTCCTGGAGCTGACCGCCGGCAACCGCGTCGCCTGACGCGCGCCGGCTCCGGGAGATGAGCCCTCGGTGCTCGATCCGCCGACGACGTCGGGTCGGGTGCCGTGGCCCCACCCCTCGGCAGAACGGAAACAACCCGTTGACCCGCCCGATCGACCTGCACCAGCCGCACCGATGGAGGTGACCTGATGAACGCCCAACCCGCCGAGGACAACTACCGACCGTCACCGATGCCGCGAGTTCCATTCCGGGGCGAGGCGGAGGTGATTTCCCTCGTTCCGCCGAGGCAGGAGCCGTTGCCGGCCCCTCCCCTACCGGAACCCGATCGGGACGAACCCGCACAGTTCGCGCCCCCCACTTCCGGCCCCAACTCCGGCACCGGAGTAACTCTGCGTGATGTTCCGGGGGACTGGGACAGCGTCACCGCCGTCTGGACGGGCTCCCCGGAGCCGCTGTCGGACCTCGTCGGGCAGGCCGGGCGGGCCCGTGACGGCTCCGACGCGCACGCGATCGCGATGGCCTGCTGGGCCGTCCTGGTCCTCATCCCCCGTGGGCTGCTGCACCTGGCCTCGTGGGTCCTGGCCCATCCCCTGCGCACCCTGGCCGTCGCCGCGGTGGCCGCGGTCTTCATCGCAACCCTCTGAGAGGAGACACCCGTCATGACCGGCGCTCTGATCGTGATCGGCGGACTCGTCTACATCGCCCTGTCGATCGTCTTCCACTTCACCCCCCGCCTGCGGGTCATGCTCGGCCTGGCGGTCGGCGCGCTGCTCGCCGGCGTCGTGGTCACCCAGATCAACAAGTGGCTCGCCAAGGGCATCACCACCATCGCCGAGCCGATCGGCGACGGAATCGGCCAGAGCACCAAGGACGTCGCCCTCGCCATCCCCACCGCGCTCGGGCTCGCGCTCGGGATCGTCGTGGTGGTGTTCCTGCGCGGCAAGGGCGGCGGCAAGTCCGCCGGCGCCGGCAAGGGCGCCACCGGCAAGGGCGGTGGCGGCGGTAAGGCGAAGCTGGCCCACGCCGCGCTGACCTGCGCCCTGCTGCTCCCGATCGTCATCGGCGGTCTCGGCGCGACGATCCGGGACGTGATCCAGTGATCATCTTCGACGTCCTGGTGTATCTGGCGGTGGCGAAGATCGCCGTGCTGTTGCTGGAGGACGCCGCCTACGCGGTGCGGGGCAAGCAGTCGCCGCGCCGGCAGGCCCGCGCCCGCCAGCAGGCCGCCGCCCAGAAGGCCGGCGCCGACGGGTCGGGCGGGGCGAGCGCCCCGGCCGGCCCGGGCTCCGCCGGTGCGGTGGCCGCCGCGGACGGCTACCTCGCCGGGCTGATCGAGGACGCCACCGAACGGGCCCGCGCCCGCCGTCGTCGGGCCGTGGCCCGCAAGAGCGGCGCGAAGGCCGTCGACGGGGTGGTGGTCGACGCCGACGACAATGGCCGCTGGTACGCCGACTGCGACCTGTGCGGGTGGGCGAGCCGGCCGTACCGGATCGAGGGCAACGCCCAGGGCGCCGGCCGGGACCACACCCGCACCGCCCACCCGGAGCAGTACACCGGTGCCGAGCCGAACGCGGCCGCCGACAGCGATTCCACCGAATCAGCCTCCGCCGCCTCCACCGCCGACGGCGGCGAGCAGCAGCCGCGCCGGCCAGCGCTGCGGGTCATTCCCGGCGGCGCCCAGGACCCCACCGCCCCGGCCGCCGGTGCGCCTGCCGCCGGCGGGCCGGCCGGTGGGCAGACGTCGGGGCCGGGGGTGGTCCACACCGACCAGCACCCCTACTGCCTGACGCCGTGCGGCCCGACCTGCACGGCGCCGCGCCCGCAGCCCCGGTTCGGGTGGCGGTGCCGGGGCTGCGGGCAGCACGACGAGTCCTTCACCTCGCGGCAGGCCGCCGAGGACGCGGGCGCGCAGCACACCTGCCCGAAGCCGGCGTCGCCGCTCTCGGCCGCCGCCGGTCCGGATCCGGTCGGGCCGCCGACCCAGGGCGACGTGGAGCGGATCCGCAACGACAAGAGCACCGGCGGCGACGCCGGGGACAAGACCTCCGGCGTCGACGCCGGGGATGAGCAGCACCACCCGGCCGCCGCCCCGGCGACCGGCGCCACGTCCCGCACCACCGAGGAATTGAGGGAGTTGACCGTGAATCTCGAAGCCACTGGTCCGGAGGAGATCCGCGCGGCGTTCACCACGGCGGCGGAGGCCGCCGGGGAGCAGGCCGAGCAGCTCGGCGGGATCGCCGGCGTGCTGACCGAGGCCGCCGACCGCTACGAGGGCCTGGACATGGCGGCGTCGACCGTCGGGCACCTGCGCGACGCCGCCGAGCAGTTCGCCTCCGCGCACGGGGCGCTCAACAGCGCCCAGGAGGAGCTGCAGGCCGCCCTGAGCGACTTCAACGCCAAGGACGGCCAGGTCGCCGAGGCCGTCGCCGACGCCGGCGGCAACGTCGCCTCGAAGGAGGTCCTGGTCGGCTGACCAGGACCCCCGGGCCCCGGGACGCGCACCGCCCCGGGGCCCACCCCCACCCCGGAAACCAACCCCCTGCCAGCCCTGCCACGAGGAGCCCCCGATGTCGACCCGGACCGCTGACGAGATCCGCGCGGACCGCACGGCCGCGCTCGGTCGTGCCCTGACCGCCCTGCTCGCCGTCACCGCCTACGCCCTGGCGTGGATCGTCAAGCGCTCCTGGCGGCGGCTGCTGCCGGTGTACTGGGTCGCCGCCGAGCTGGCCCTCGCGTGGGTGGCCGGCCCCCTCGGCCTGTCCTGGCAGAGCGTGGGGATCGTCGCCCTGGCCATCGCCGCCACCGCCGCCGGCTGGCGGGCCCGCTCCCGCACCGTGCGCCTGTGGCGGGCCGCGATCGCCGTGGTCCTCGGCGGGTACGCGGTGGTGACCGTCGCCGCCGGCGGCGCCGACGCGATGGCCGCGCACCCCGCCCTCACGATCGCCGTGCCGGCGCTGCTGGGCGCGGTGCTGGGCTGGCCGTGGTGGCACCACCTGCGCCACCGCGCTCCCGAGCAGGCCCCGGCGCCGGTGCTGGTTCCCGCACCGGCCGACGTGCTCGACCCGCTGACCGCGCACTGGCAGCGCCGCTGGGAGCACGAGGTGATCGCGGCGAAGGTGTGCGAGGGCACCAACCTGGTCCAGGCGGTCGAGCCGCGCCCGTTCGTCACCGAGGCCCTGGTGCGCCTCACGCCGGGCACGAAGCCTGGCCCGCTGTTCAAGTCCGGCCCGGACGTCGAGGTCGCGCTGGACCTCAACGAGGGCGCGGTCGGCTGGCGCTCCACCGGCAAGCGGGCGTGGGTGCGGGTGATCATGGTCGAGCGGTCCTACATCGCCGACGGCGTGCCCTGGACCGGCCCCACCTACGCGGGTGGCCGGCTGGAGCTCGCCCGGTTCACCGACGGCTCTCCCGGCCACTGGGTGGTGTCGCGGCCCGGAGCCGGGGTGGTCGGCGGCCTCGTCGTCGGCTCCATCGGCACCGGCAAGTCCCGCGCGTTGGGGGCGCTGATCGCGAACCTGCTCGACGCCGGCATCCAGATCGCCGTGGGCGACCCGCAGAACGGCCAGTCCCTGCCGGCGTGGAAAGACGCCGTCGAATACCACTCCGGCGCGGAGAAGACCGCGCTGCTGGTCCGGCGGGTGCACGCCGAGACCATGCGCCGCTCGAAGCTCCTCGCCGACGCCGGCGTCGACAACTTCGACGAGAACGACCCCCGCGTGAAGGCCCTGGGCCTGCGCATCTTCGGGGTCATCGTCGACGAGTGCCAGCTCGTGCTGATCCCGAACACCCCGATCGTGGCCCTGGCCGAGCAGGCCGCCGAGACGATGCGCAAGACCGGCGTCTTCCTCATCCTGGCCACCCAGCTTCCGCAGATGCGCTCCCTCGGCGGGTCGATCCGCCTGCGTGACGCCCTGGTCTCGGGTAACGCCCTGGTGCTGCGCCTGTCCAACCGGGGGTCGGGCTCGACGATCCTGCCCGACGACTTCGTCGGCGACCCGTTCGCGCTGCAGCCGGAGATCGACGGGAAGACCACCGCCGGCATGGGCTACCTGCGCACCGGCGTCCGCGTCGGCATGCTCGCCCGTGTCCCGCACCTCGACGAGGCCGCCGCCGCCGCGGCCGCCCCCCGTATCCCCGTGCGCTGGAGCGTCCCCGAGATCGATCCGACCAGCAAGATCGTGCTGCTCGGGCAGCGCTCCCCCGACACGAAGGCGACCGCCGCGTCCGGTGTGGGCAGCGCGGTGGACAAGCTGCGCGCCGCGTTCGGCGCCGGCCGCAAGGCCAGCACCACGGTGGTGGAGCAGGTCGCCCCGGCCACTCCCGCCGAGTGGGTCCTGGCGTGCCTGCGCCGCGGTCCGGCCTCCGCGCAGGCGCTGCTGGACCGCCCGGACTGCCCCGTCGAGCAGTCGCAGCTCTACGCCCTGCTGGGCCGGCTCAAGGACAGCGGCCGGATCACCCCGCCCGCGCAGCGCGGCGGCCCTTTCACCATCGCCGGCTGACCCCCATCCCTGCCGCCCCCGATTCCGAAGGAGACCGACGATGGCCGCCCGCCGCACCAGCAAGAAGCAGCCCGAGGTCGACCGCGGTGCCGAGCTGGCCCGCCGCGCCGGTGAGGCCGCCCGGGCCGCCTGGCACGGCACCGCCGCGGCGGCCGGCCGGGCCGCCCGCACGCTGCCCAGCCCGCACCGCACCGACGTCGACCTGCCCGGGCACGACACCGCCGGCCTGGCCCTGCTGATCACCGGCCTGGTCACCGCGGCCGCCGTGTGGACCCACCCCGCCGGCTGGCCCGGTCAGCTCCTCGACGTTCCCGCCGGCGTCGCCGAAGGACTGCTCGGGCACCTGGCCGTCGCCGCGCCGGTGCCCCTGTGCTGGCTCGCCGTGCAGGCGATGCGCCACCCCGCCGGCACCCACACCGTGCGGATCCTCGCCCAGGCCGCCGGCACCGTCCTGATCGCCGCCGGGCTGACCGGGCTGCTGGAGCTGGCTGCCGACGGCGCGGGCGGCCTGCTCGGCCGGGCCGCCGGCGGCGGCCTCGACGCGGTGTTCAGCGTGTGGGGCGCGGTGCCGGTCCTGGTCGGTCTGGTCGCCGCCGGGCTCACCGCCGCCACCGGCGTCACCCCGGTCGCCGTGGTGAGCACCATCGCCGCCGCCCGCCGCCGCCCGGCCCTGCCCGCCGACGCCGACCTCGACGGGCCCGACGACGTCGACCAGGACGACGACGTGCTCGACGAGGTGGCCACCCCGAGCGCCACCGCGGCGGCCGTCCGCCCGGCGCCGGTGGTCGATTCCACGGAATCCGCGCCCCGCCCGCCCGCCGCGACCTCCGCCCCCGTCCCCGCGCCGGTGCCCGCCGCGACGCCGGCGGTGGTGGTGGGCGGCTACCGGCTGCCGCCGCTGGAGCTGCTCGCCGCCGGCGCGCGGCCCGCCGACGCCGCCGCGGCCACGGCCACCGCCGCCAAGGCCCTACAGGGCGTCCTGGCCGACTTCAAGCTCGACGCCCGCGTCAGCGGCCACCAGCGTGGGCCGGCCGTGACCCGCCACGAGATCAGCATCGGCCCCGGCGTGAAGGTCGAGCGGATCACCGGCCTGGCCAAGACCTTCGGCTACGCCCTGGGCACGCAGGCCGTGCCGATCGTCGCCACCGTGCCCGGCAAGAGCGCCATCGGCGTGGAGGTGCCCAACGCCCACCGCGAGACGGTGACCCTCGGCGACGTCATCCGCTCCCGCGCCGCCCGCGACCAGCACCGCCTGCTCGTGGCCCTGGGCAAGGACATCGACGGCAAGGCCGTCACGGCGAACCTCGCCACCATGCCCCACGTGCTCATCGGCGGTGCCACCGGATCCGGCAAGTCCGGCTGCCTGAACACCCTGCTGGTGTCCCTGCTCACCAGGGCCACGCCGGCCGAGGTGCGGCTGCTGCTCATCGACCCCAAGCGCGTCGAGTTGACCACCTACGAGGGCATCCCCCACCTGGTCACCCCCGTCGTCACCAACGCCCGCAAGGCCGCCGACTCCATGGAGTGGGTGGTGCGGGAGATGGACCTGCGCTACGACGACATGGCCGCGCACGGTGTGCGCCACGTCGACGAGTACAACCGCAAGATCCGCGCCGGTCAGATCACCGCCCCGGCCGGCAGCCAGCGGACCCTGGAGCCGTACCCGTACCTGGTGGTCGTCGTCGACGAGCTGGCCGACCTGATGATGGTCGCCCCCCGCGACGTCGAAGAGTCGATCGTGCGGATCACCCAGCTCGCCCGCGCCGCCGGCATCCACCTCGTCCTGGCCACCCAACGCCCCTCCGTGGACGTCGTCACCGGGCTGATCAAGGCCAACGTGCCGTCCCGCTTGGCCTTCGCCACCAGCTCTCTGGTCGACTCCAAGGTCATCCTCGACCAGCCCGGCGCGGAGAAGCTCCTCGGCCAGGGCGACGGCCTGTTCCTGCCCATGGGCGCCGCCCGACCCACCCGCATCCAGGGCGCGTGGGTGTCCGAAGCCGAGGTCACCGCCGTCGTCGAGCACTGGCGCACCCAGGCCACCGCCGGCGCACAGCCCGCCGCGCCGGCCGCCGCCCTGCCGGCGTCCGCCGGCACCCCGACTGTGGACACCGCGGTGGTCGACGGGCTCGACGACGACGAGCGGGCCCTGCTGCGCGAGGCCGCCGACCTGATCGTCACCAGCCAGTTCGGGTCCACCTCGATGCTGCAACGCAAGCTGCGCATCGGCTTCGCGAAAGCCGGCCGGCTCATGGACACCCTCACCGAGCTGCGCGTGGTCGGTCCCTCCGAGGGCTCGAAAGCCCGCGACGTCCTCATCGCCGTCGACGAGCTGCCCGACCTGCTCGCCGCCCTCGGCGGCCAATCCACCACCACCGACGACGACGCCGGCGCGACCGTGCTGGCGTTCCCCCGCAGCGGCACCCGCCGCTGACCGGCTCCACCACGACGAAGGAGAAACCCCAGTGCACACCCCCGACGAGCGTGACCTCGACTTCGCCCCGATCGACCACATCCGCGCCACCGAGGCCGGCACCGGCCGCTGGCGGGCCGTGGCCGACTGGTGGCGCGACAACCGGACCGCCCGGTTCCTGCGCGACACCTGGCCGCTGGGCGTGGCCGCCCTGATCGCCCTGGCCGTCATCGGCGGGCTGCTGTGGCTGCTCTGGATCGCCGTCGCCGGCCTGCTGGCCGGAGCCGGCGCGGCTGCCACCGCCGTCGGCGACGCCGGGCCCGCCCTCGGCGGCTGGATCACCGACGGGCCGATCACCCGCTCGATCTCCGACCCGGTGCGTGCCTACCTCGACGCGCACACCACCGGCCTGCCCGCCGGTGGCCGCGACGCCTGGATCGCCTGGCTGGTCGCCGTGTGCGTGCTCTACGCCGCCGCGGTGACCGGCTCCACCTACGGGCGCATCGGCTGGGCCGCGATCGGCGCCCTCACCGGCACCGCCGCCTACCTCGGCGCACCCGCCGGCGCCGGCCCTGCCGCCGCCGGGCTGACCGCCCTGGTGTGGCTGACCCTCTCGCTGCTCGCCTACACCGCCACCAGCCGAGTCTCCCTCGGCGACGTCCTGGAGCACCTCACCGACCGCCGTGCCCGCCGCACGGCCACCGACACCACCTACTGACCGCAAACACCCACCGAGGAGGAAAGCCATGACCACCACGAGCACCCCGCCGACCACGGCCATCGCCGCGACGATCCCGGTGCGGCTGTACCTGAGCGACACCGACCCCGAGGACCCGCGCGTCGAGCAGCGGATCGTCACCGGCTGGCCCGTCGCGCCGGGGCTGGCCATCAACGTCACCCACGAGTACGGGCAGCGCCTCGACGGCCGCTACTCCCTGACCCACCTGCCCAGCGGCCAGGCCCTCGCCCGCCGGCTGTGCGCCCGCCACGTCGACCAGGCCGCCGTCGCCGCGATCGCCACCGGCGTCGACTGGAGCGCCGACGTCGAGCAGGTCATCGCCGACGAGCGGACCCGGCCGCTACACCCGGGCCGGGCCGACTGGGACTGGTGCGGCTACGACGAGTTCTGCCGGGCCGAGGCGTACCCGCGCCCGGACTCCCCCACCTACCCGAGCAGCCGATAACGCCGCGCGGGCGGCCCCCACGCCTCCTACAGCTCGGGGCCGCCCGCCACTCCCCCATCCACGCAGTAAATAGAAGGAGCACCCTCATGATGCCCGACGAGTCCGCCTCCACCGCGACCTACGTCGCCCGATACCACGACGACTTGCGCCGCTTCGGCATCGCCGCCGGCGACGGACACACCGTGCAGGTCGACCTCGCGCCCGCGCCGGCCGCCAGCAGCACCTGCTGCACCCGCTGCGGCACCACCTACCGCGACGTCGCCGAGGACCAGGACGACGAGCTGCTGATGCTCGCCCGCGCCGGCGGGCACGCCGCCGCGTGCGGACGCGACACCGTCACCACCGCCCTGGACGCCGAGATCGCCACCGTCCGCGCCGAGCTTTCCCGCATCGACCCCAAGGCGGCCGGCTACCTGCAGATGGCCGGGGTGCTGCTCGGCGCCGGCCTGGCCGTGCTCGGCGGCGCCGGCGCCGGCGGTCACCTCTCCCCCGCCGCGCTGGCCGCCGGCGCGGTGACCGCCGTGGTGGTCCTCGCCGCCGTGCTCCTGCTCCTGCTCGCCTCCCGCCCCCACCTGGGCGGGGACTTCGGGTTCGTCTCCTACGCCGACGCCGACACCGCCCAGGACGTCCTGACCCGGGTCACCGGCGGCGACGCCGACCGCGTCGCCCCGATGACGCCGCTGGCGCGGGCTCGGGAGCTGCTGTGGCTCTCCCGCACCGTGGCCGCCAAGTACCGGTCCATCAGCCGGGCGGCGCCGCTGCTGCTGCTCGGCTACGCCGGCGCGGCCGTCACCGTGGCCCTCGCGATCTGGGTCCGATGATGAGCAGCCCGCACCAGGGCGCCGAGCCCGCCCACGACGCCACCGTTGTCGCCGCCCGCGTCGCCGCCTCCCTCGCCCAAGCCAACGGGGCCGGACTCGACCAGCAGAGCATGCTGGTGCTGAAGGTGTGCGAGGAGGCAGGGGAAGCCGCGGCCGCCTGGATCGGCGTGCGCGGCCAGAACCCCCGCAAGGGCGTTACCCACACCCACGACGACGTCGCCGGCGAGCTGGCCGACGTGGCCCTCGCCGCGCTGGTCGCGATCGCCGGCATCGGCCTGGACCCCGGCCGGGTCCTCGACGACTGCGTCGCCAAGGTCACCAAGCGTCTTATCGACCGCCCCGACGCCCTTATCCACCCGCCCGCATGACCATTGTTTCGACGTCGAATAAGCGGTCTTTTACCGGGACCGCTTATTCGACTGCGTGTAGCCACATTTATTGGATCAATTTTCGTGACTGTCTTGTCCTGTTATGTTCCGATTTTCGGTGTGGATCCACCCTGGATGGACAGGGTCGTAGCGGCGTGGCGCGCGTGGGGGCTTCGTCGGGCGTGAGAGTCGCCGTAAGATCCACGGGTCACGCGCACACCATTGCGCCGAATTCGATCCTGAGGGAGCGCCAGCGCTCAACCCCTAACTGCAGACAGCAAGAGAGCCCCGACCCCTGTGTTTGCTTGGCGGCTGATACCAGGGTTCGAGGCTCCAACAAGCTCGGAGGACAACATAGCACCCAACCTTCGGGCTGGGTGCATCTCTGTCCCAAAAATTGCTCACCGCGTGTCGCCGCACCGGCACGGAGCGCCCAGCCTGCATCCACAGTCATCACCACCGGCGGTGGGCGATGACCGGTAGCTCACGTATTGCTCACGCTGCGTCGATGTCGGCGGAGCGGGTGGTCGCGTCGGGTCACTGCCCGGCGTGCGCGGCGTCGGGCCGCATGGTGTTGGCGGCTGAGGGCCGTACGCGCTGCTCGGTGCACGTCGTCCGGCCGGCGTTGCTGGTGGAGACGACGCGGACCGGGCAGTCCCGCCTGGTCGCCCCGGCCGGCGCGCGCCGGCGGATCGTGCACCCTGCCGGCCTGCAGACGCCGTGCATGTCATGCGCCGGCGCGGGCCGCGACACCCAGGGGTTGCCGCGTGACGGGGCGGGCTCGGATCCGCTGTGCATCCCGTGCTGGCGCACCCGCACCGATGCCGCGCGCCGGCGCCACGCCGCCGCGCTGCGCGCCGCCGCCCTCGACGAGCTGCCCGACGAGCTGGTCGACGTCGCGCCGGCGTGCCAGGCGTGCGGGCAGCCGGATCCGTCGCCGGCGTGCTGGCTGTGCGGGTATACGTGGCTGGCCGAGCAGCGGGCGAGGTTCGCCGCCGACCAGGCCGCCGCCGCGGCCGACGTCGAGGCCCGGTTCACGGCGCTGGTCGAGCGGACCCGGGCCGAGCAGACGGTGGCGGAGCTGACCGCCTGGGTGGATCGGCTGCGGAGCACGATCGAGGACTGCGCCACCGGCGGCCGCCGCGAACGCGCCGCGCATCTCCTGGCTGATCTCCTGGTCCGGGAGGACGCGGCCCGGGTGTCGAGCCGGGGACGCCGCTCGAAACTGGGCCTGGTGTGTGGGGTCCTGGCCGTTGACCAGGTCGCGCGGATCACCCGGCCCGGTCGGGCGCGCACCGCCGAGCTGGCCGGGGTCACCGAGCGCACCGTCACCGCATGCTGGGCCACGGCGAAGGCTCTGGAGTGGATGGACCGCACCGTGCAGGGTGGCCGGTTGTCCTTCGAGCAGCGCTGCGCCACCGGCCGCACCTACGACCGGGCCGAGTTCGACCTGGCCCACCTCGGCGGCCCGGAGCGCGCCGCGGCCCGAGCCCCCTACCTGCCGGTGGCGCTGCTGGTGCTCCATGACCTCCTGGCCCGCGCCCTGCAGCTCCTGGAGGCCGCGCACGACGTCGTCGACGCCCAGGCCGCCCGCGCCGGCGAGCTGACCGACCACGCCGCCCTGGCCCGCCGGGCACAACTGCGCGCCGCCGTGGCCACCGCCCGCGACACCGCCCTGACCGGCGCCGAGCTGCTCGCCAGCGCCCAACTTGAGCCCGGGAATTTCTTCCCCCCCCGCGTAGCGCCTCAAGGTATGAGCGTTTACTCCGGCTTGCTACGGGGTTTAGATCCACCTCCGAAAATCGCCCACCCGACGTCGGGGGTCCCGAGTCGGGGGAACAACGGCGCTTCGCGCTCACCAACCGAGCAGGGTCGGGGCGCACATCGGGTAGCGCGTCCTAGGACGCGCCAGGGCCAGTGCGTGAGCCCACGGCGGCCGCAGGCCCGTCCAGAGTGGCACGAGTGGGCATATCCCCTGGCCCAGGCCACCCAACAGGCCCTGGAATGGCTGCAGGGCGTACCGCTGCCGAGGGTGGCGGCCACCATCGGCGCGCGGCTCGGTCCGGACTGGACCATGCAGGCCATCCTCGCCACGATCGACCGGTCCCGCGATGGCCGGGAGCTGCTCACCGCGCCGGATCGGCCGCTGGGCTACCTGCGCTCGCTGCTCGACGAGGCGCTGACCGGCGAGCACGAGCCGCCGCACCCGGCCCGCCGCTACGACCAGCACGTCCAGGAGGTGGCGGCCGCGCGCCGGCGCGACGTCGCCGACCAGGCCGCCGCGGCGGCCGACGCCCGCGCGCAGACCCGCGCCGAATGGACCCGGCGCGAGCAGGCCCGCCAGGCCGAACGGGCCGGACCCGGCGCCGGCCGTAACGCCGCCCTGGCCACCGCCCGCGCCGCCGCCCGCGGCGACCACGCCCGCGCGGAGGCCGCCGACGTCGAAGAGTGGCCACCGGTGCCCCAGCCGGGCACCGGCCGGCCCACCCGCGCGCAGCGCATCGCATCCATCGACCGCCGATCCCGCGAGTGGCGCGACCAGGAGGCCGACCGCGCCGACGAACTCGCCGAGTGACGCCGCCAGGCGGCCACCCTGCCGTACCGTGGAACCACCTGAAACGGGACCGGCACCGTGACCGCCGGGAACACGTGGGGCGCGTACCTCCGGTCTGATCCTCGCCGGACCCCCACACGCGGCGGCCCATCGGGGCAGCCCGCACCGAGCGGGCCCGGACGTCGACGTAGCCCAGAGAATCGATCACCCGGCCGTACAGCGCGGCCCGGGTGCGCGTCGCCCCAGGCGTAACCGAGGGCACGAGCCGACGGAGGAACCGTCATGGCCCGATCCACACCCATGGACCACGAGTCCGCCGACCGCATCAGCGCCGCCGCCGGGCGCGATCCTGACTCGGCCACCGCAGCCAGCGGCTTCGACGAGCGCGCCCAGGACGCCGCGGACCGCAACGAGCCGTCCGACCCGTACGACTACGACGACCACTCGTACGACGACTGACGGACCGCCAGCGCGACAACGCCCCGCCCGACGCCGCGAGGCTCGGGCGGCGCGCCTCACACCGCACGCGGACCGCTAACCCGTTCGACTCCCCTGTTGCCGCGGCGGCCACCGAGTCAGGTCGGCCCTGACTCGGTGGCCGCTGGGTCACGCCTTCGGTCGGCGTCCACGCGGTCGTTCGGCGGGGAGGTGGGCGTTCAGAGCCGCCACCACGACCTCGGACCGGGTGATGCGACCGCCCAGGGATCGAGGTCCAGCGCCGAGCTGCTGCTGCACCCACCCGACCAGGGTGTCGATGACCTGGAGTTCGCCGGCCAGGGGCCGGATTGGCAACTGCACCCGGCGGACCTTGGCCGCCGCTGCAGGTCGCTGCGTGGAGGTGCGCCACGGGAACGGCTCGCTGGCGTCGGTGGCGGCTGGTCGGCGCGCGTCAGCGACCAGGCGAGGTAGTTCGGCCAGGTGCGCGCGCAGCGCGTCGAGGACCAGCTCGGTGTTGCTGCTGGAGGTGCGCCGCGCCCGTTCGAACCGGGCCATCAGCGGCGCCGGGACGCTGAGGACCGTCGGGCTGACCGCCAGCGCGGCGGGATCGTCCATGTCCACCGTCAGGTCCGGCATCCCGCTGGCCGGCGCGCGGCTTGTTGACGGCCCCTCTTTCGCTGCCACCGGGGCGGACACTGCCCGCGCGGAATCGGCCGGCGCGGCCTCGGTACGGCCAGCGCCGGTCGTCGGTGGTTCCTCGGCGGCCGTGGGCACCGCCTCAGCACCGGTGGCAGGGGCAGAAGTTGGGCTGGCTGATTCCGTGTCATCAGGATCGCGGGGGCTGTTCGGTGGCGCGGTCAACGCCGACACCGCCGACGTGCGGTCAGCGCTGACCAGCCCTGCCAGGGACGACCCACGGGTGCTGCCGAAGCCGCGGAGCTTGGGCGCCGGCGGGGTGTAAGCGTCGATGTTGTCCTGCTCGCTCACGTTCACCGCCCCAACTGGCTGAACCGGGTGAAGACCTCGCTCGCGAGGTCTTCGTACTCCTGGGCGACCTTCCCGGCCTCGCTGCTGGGCACTGGTCGGCCCTTGGCGGTTCCGGCGCGAACCTCCCACCACTTCGGGCCCTCAACCTGCTCCAGCTCGTGCACGAGCTGGCCACGATCGCGGCAGGCCTTGGCGACCGACGGCATGTAGCGGATGACGGAGCTGAACACCAGGGCGTCGGTGCCGGCGGCACGCAGGTCCTCTTCCAGCTCGCGCCGTACCTCCCGACGCTGCCCCACCTCGTCGCCCTTGCGGTTGACGCGGTACTGGAACCCGAACATGGCCACGCCGAGCAACTCCAACTGCTCGTTGATCGTCAGCGCTCTACCGAAGCGCTCCGCGACGCCGGACAGACCCTGCCGGCTGGCCTGGTCGAAGCTCACCGGCACCAGCGCGGCCCGGCTGGCGACCAGGACCAGGTCCTGAAGGTTGATCTCACGCGGCGGGCAGTCGATGAGGATCCAGTCGTACTCATCGGCGACCGTCGCCAGAACCTCCGCCAAGGCGAGGCGGGCCTGGTGGGCGTGGCCCCGCGCCGTCTTGCCGAAGATCATGCCGTTGACCTCGTCCAGCGCAGACCCGCCGGGGATGACGTCCAGCCACGGGCGAACGTCGCGTAGCCGGTGCGGCACCGTTCCCGCCTGCAGGGCCGTCATCAGCCCTTTGCCGTCGTCGCCCACCTGCACGCCCTCCGGCAGGCGCCCGTCAACGGGCACGTCCTCCGGCTTGAGGTAACCGAGGTCCAGGCCGAGGTTGCCCTGCGGGTCGCAGTCGACCAAGAGCACCCGCCGCGGGGAGTTCGCCTGCTCCGCCGCCAGCGCCAGTAGACCACCCAGGTTCGCGGTCACCGACGTCTTGCCCTGGCCGCCCTTGCCGTTCAGCACCGCCAGCACGCCGCCGAGGGCCGGCCGTAGTCGACGCGACAGCCCCATCGCCGCCACGAGGTCGGGATCGGCTCCCACCATCTGCCCGAACGTCATCGGTCCGCCTTCTCTCATCGCGCAGGTTGCGTCTTCGGCCGTGTGCCTATCACCCGCGAGGCCCATCGCGCCAGGTGCCGCGCGCCGTTACGCGCTAGAGATCACACCCACGATGACCAGCAACATTGCCGGTCAACACGCGAGCGGTCGCGCAACTAACCTCGCCTGCAAGCACGCAGGCGATCAGGCGCGCGATACGACGCGCTATAGAACACGCAACAACCCTCGTCACTTGACAACAAATATTGTCGGCACCAGAGTGGACGCTATGACAAGCAGCGTTGTCCGCGAGAGTGGACCAACTACGTCGAGAGAGGAGGTGAGCACCACGGCGCACGACAACGTGCAGGACATCAACCGACAGATGGTGCGGGATCTAGTTGCTGATCTGGCATCGCGTATCACGAGCCAGACGGCGCACGACAGTGCCAGTGTCTCCCGCCAGCGGATCCACCTGCGGCAGCTCGCTGCCCTGATGGTCATCCGCGCAGCGGCGGACGAGCTGGCGAATGCCACCGCATCCGAGGCCGCACGATGCGGGGCCAACTACCCGGCGATCGGTGAAGCGGCCGGGATGACGCGGCAGGCAGCGCGCGTCAGGTGGCCGGGTCTGGTCGACCGAAAGCGAATGATCAGGAGGCCCGGTATGGATACCGCAGAAGCAAGCAAATCGACCGCTAGAAAGGAGAAGTCATGACGGTGTCGATCGAGGATCATTTGAACAGCAACGAGGGCACTGATTCTCAGGAATCGAGCCCGGTACTCGTCGCGCCGATGCGACCGGAGTCGACCGCGCTGTCCGACGTCATCACCCACCCGGCGAACCCGCGGAAGGTGCTGGGCGATCTGGGTGAGCTGGAGGCGTCGATCCGGGAAGTTGGCGTCATCCAACCGCCGGTGGTGCTCCCGGCGGGCCGGGTCGCCGCGGCGTGGCCTAAGCACGCCAAGGAGATCGCCGACGCCAAGTGGGTGGTGCTGGTCGGCGCCCGTCGTCGTACCGCGGCCGGCAGGGTCTACGGGGGCGACCCGGAGGCGACGCTCAACGTGCTGGTCCGCGAGGACGCCATCGCTGACGACCCGCTGGCGCAGTTGGACGTGATGACGGCGGAGAACGTGGCCCGGGCGCCGCTGAGCCCCGTCGAGGAGGCCCGTGCCTTCGCCGAGCAGGAGGCCGCCGGGCGCAAGCAGCGCGACATCGCGGCCAAGGTCGGCTGCTCGCAGTCGCACGTGTCCAAGCGGTTGAAGCTGCTCAAGTTGCCCGAGGCGATGCTGGCCGCGCTAGAGACCAGCCAGCGATCCGATGACGACCAGGGCGACGCGCAGGAGCCGGCCCTGCAGATCAAGGACGCGCTCGCGTTCGTCGACGCCGCCGGAGGCGACCAGGAGTTGACGCTCGCCGCGTACCAACTGCGCGACGACCGGCGGGCCCACTGGAGCGCCGCGAACCTGGTCAACGAGGTCCAGCGGATCCGCGAGCGGCAAGCGACGATCGACGCGGCCGGTAAGAAGCTGGCCGCCGAGGGCACCCCGGTCATCGCGGATCCGATCAAGCAGTTCGGCAACGACTACTGGCAGCGCCGCCTGACCGGCGCGAAGGCGATCGCCGCCGCCCGCAAGGCCGGCGAGCTGGCCGCCGGCGTCGACTCCTACGGGGCGGTCACGTACTACTCGACCGGCCGGAAGCCCAAGGCGGCGGACAACCGCAGCCCCGCCGAGCAGCAGCGGATCACCGACGACCGGGAACGCCGCAAGGCCATGACCGCCCGCGCGGAGGCCGCTGCGGTGCTAGCTGCGAAGGCGCCGAAGCTGCCACCGGCGGCGGCGGACATCATCGACGCGTGGCTGTTCGCGCCGGGTAGCGAGTGCGCGCAGCTCGCCCACAAGTGGCTGCTCGCCGCCGAGGTCGGTCCGGATCCGGCCCTGCCCAACTACCACTGGTGGGAGAAAGTTCGTCACGCCGGATGGCACACCCGCGTGCACGCCGCGCACGCCCTCGCGCTCGCCCGCCGTGAGGTCCAGGCCCGCGGCACCTACCGGTCGTGGACGCACAGCGACGCGGGCTGGCTGCACCGCCTCACCACCGAGGCCGGCTACACCCCCAGCGCGTGGGAGCAGGCCCGCCTGGCCGCCATCGAAGCGCCCGACGGCGACACCAACCCCGGCCAGCCCGACGCAGGGGAGCGGGATCCAGTGGCACCGCCCGAGCGGGTGTCGCTGTCCTACGACGGCGACGACGCGTGCTGCTGGCTGCTGCACTACGACCTGCGGATCGACGAGCCCGCCGCGTACGGCGAGCACCTCACCGATCCCGACGACGTCGACGCCGCGAAGGCGTGGGCCGTCGAGGTGCTCGCCGACCGGCACCGGATTGAGGTCACCGGCTGGACCGATGGGCAGGTGCTGCCCGGTCGTCCGGCATACCTCGCCGCGCACGCCGGCGACCCCGCCACCGCCGCCGACGGGTCCGGGTCGGTGGGCGAGTGGCGACTGCTGTTTGCCCTGGTCGACGGTGCGTGGCTGGTGCTGGCCGACGACAAGCCTCACGCCGACCACGACGGGTTGACCGCCGCCAGCGTCGACCAGGCGTGCCAGTGGGCCAGCGGGGTGCTGGCCGACGCCGGCGTGACCTGCTACGGCTGGACCGCCCGCGCCGACGGCGCGACGCTCGAGTATGTGGCCGACCTGACCGGACAGTGCTGATGATCGACGCGAGCGGCCCGGAGGAAATTCGGGCCGCGTTCACTGCGGCGATCGCCACCGCCGGGGACCGGGTCGACGAGATCGGCGGCGTCGCCGATGTGCTTGACGACGCCGCCGACCGATACGAATCGCTGCAGATGCAGGCTTCCACCGTGGCGCATCTGCGCGAGGCGGGCCGGGCCTGCGGTATCGCCCAGGTGGCTGTGGCCACCGCTGCGGAGCACCTGCGGACGGCCCTGGGCGACTTCGACAACCACGACGGGCAGGTGGCCGACACGGTCGCCGACGTCGGCACCCTCGCGAGCAAGGAGATTCTGATGGGAGAGGACTCCACCCCGACCATGCCCGCCTCGACGAGCGTCGGCCCGTACGCCACCGCGACGATCGACTCGTCGACCACGGTGGGCGACGTGCTCGGCTACGCCGACGGTGACACCTGCCACGGCACCGACCGGGTGGCCAGCGCGGCCGGCCCCGCCAGCGTGCTGGCGGTGTTGGACTACGGCGACGGTGGCACCCGGTGGGACGGCGGCCAGTACGTCGCGCTCGGCACGTCGCCCGGCTCCTGGAATCCGGTGACCGGCGCGGAGCAGCTCGCCGGCGACGTGTCGACCGCGACGTACTGGCCGCCGCACCTGGACCCGGCCGAGGCGCAGGCCGCCGCCGGGTATCTCGACGAGCTGGCCGCGCTCGCCGAGGCCGGGCCCCGCCCGTCGGCGCCGAGCAGGTGGGGGCGGGCGGCGCAGCGTCTGGAGCACCTGATCGCCGGCGACGCCGACCTCGCCGGCGAGCGGGTCCGGATCGTCGACGACGAGCTGCCGGTGACCGTGACCGACCTGCTGGCCCTGCTGCGGGAGCGGGAGCCGGCCGCGGGGCCGCCGGTGCGCCGACACGTGGCCACCGAGGCGATGCGTGACGCCGGCGGTGACCCGGGCACGGTGTGGATGGAGCTGGTCGAGCACGACGGCGCCGTGCGGGTCGCGGTCACCGGCGTCGAGGGCGACGAGGACCCGGCGGCCGAGTTCTGGCAGCCGTACACCGCGGTGCACACGCCGGCGCAGGCCCGGCACCTCGCCGGCCGGCTCCGCGCGTTCGCCGGCGCCGCCTCGCAGGTTGGTGGGCCGGCGCTGCACCTGGGCGACGGCATCGTGCTGGACTGGTCGATGCCCACCGGGGACGGGGGCCGCCGCCTGGAGGTCGCCGACGGCTACGGCAGCTCCGTGCTGCTCGACCTCACCGGCGTTCAGGTGCGGGAGCTGTGCGAGGCGTTGACCGAGACGCTGAACGCCGACGACGTCGACGACACGCCCAACGCGTACTGGCCGGCCGCCAACGACCCCCGCTACATCGACTGGTCGGACTACGAGCACGAGCGCGGGGTGCTCCTGCAGGTCGGCGACGGCGTCGACGCGGTCACCATCACGCTGAGCCCCCGCCAGTTGCGCACCTGGCGCGACCGCCTCACCGCCGACATCGACGAGCCCCGGTGAGCTTCACCGCGGCGTTCCCGTACGCGCGGTCGGGGTCGTGCAGCAACACGACCCCGACCACTACCTCCGGCACCCGAAACCGCTGAGCAGCAACCCCGAGACACCCGAAAGGCAGGACCCATCATGACCGACCTGCGTACCTACACCCACCCCGAGGTCTACCTCGGTGTCCGGCAGGGCTGGGCCGACCGGCAGTACGACCCGACCCGCATCGACTGGCCCGCCCGGCAGGCCGCCGCCGCCATCCCGTTCCGGATCGTCGACGGCCGGCCGGTCAACCCGGTCGAGCGCACCCACATCCGCTACGGCCGTAACCGCCTCGGGCACTGGGGCGAGGCGCAGTGCGCCGACGTCGCGGTGACCGCCGGCCGGTGGATCGCCATGATCGAGCGCCGCGACGGCGGCGGCTGGGCGCTGCCCGGCGGCCACATCGAGCCCGGGGAGACGCCCCTCGCCGCCGCCGGCCGGGAGCTGGCCGAGGAAACCGGTCTGGTCGTCGACCTCACCGACCCGTGGGTGCGGACCCTGCCGGCGCGCTACGTGCCCGACCCTCGCTGCTCCGACGAGGCGTGGATGGTCACCCACCTGACCACCGTCAGCCTCGGCCCGTACGAGCCCGACAGCCTGCCCGCACTCGTCGCTGGCGACGACGCCGCCCGCGCGGTCTGGGTCCCCGCCACCGGCTACGCCGACCTGGCCCGTCACCTCGCCACCGCCTACGACGGGATCGTGTTCGCGGCGCACCAGCCGATGCTCACTGACCTGCTCGGCGCCCTGGACTGGCCGACGATCACCACGACCGCCGAGATCGGCGGCATCGCCCTGGCCGACGTCGGCGAGGACGGCGACATCATCGCCCTGGGCCACCACCACCCCGCCCGCCTCCTACCCGCCCTGCGCCGCTACGCCACCGACATCTGGGGCGAGGCCTTGACCCCAGCCGACCCGACCGACCCGCACACGCAGATCAACCACGAGTGGGTCATCAACACCGGAGACCCCATCCCCGGCCTACAGCAGGAGTGGTGCCTGGAACCGGTGCCGGCCGACACCCCGGGCGCGTTCCCGGTCACCCGCTGGTGCGAGCAGTGCGCAGCGGGGTCATCAGCCGGCGCACGTAGAGCTGCGTCAAGGCGCTAACTACGCACCCGGTGCGCGCACCGATGACCCGCTGACGCGAGAGCCAACGGTCGGGGACATCGGAGCGGTCATGGCCACCACGCGTGGACGTAAAATACCGACACACTAGGCGACCTGCAGTCCAGGAGAGCACGGCATGTCGTACGGTCATCCCCGTGCATCATCGATTTGAGTGATCGCATCATTCAAATTGGTGAGGCATGAAGAAGGGGCGGGAAGCAACGCCTCCCGCCCCCAGGTGGACGTCAGCGACGCTCTCGTCTGCAGAACATGACCGTCGCCAACTGTCCCAACACCGCGAGGACCTTTGCCACCACGGCGAGGTCCTCGCGCTGTAAGCAAGCCGCGACGAGCGCGGCCAGCTCCAACGCGGACCTCACAACCGGCCAGACCCGCGCTGAGCGCGAGGCGGGCCGTGGTGACTCCGGCTCCTGCTTCTTGACCACTGAACCTCCAATCCGGTGGTGCCCACGTCCGGTGCACCCGGGTGGGCACCGGCGAGGCGAGCAGCCCGGCCTGGAGGTCATGCGGTTGCAGCAGTGCTAGGCAGTGACGGTACGGATTGACGTGGGTTACGTCCTCATCGACACGCCCGGACCGACACGACGCCGACACCGGGGCCGTCGACGCGGGACGTCGAATCACTTCGGGATCGAATCGTAAGCCACCTTGCGAAGACTAGTAAGATGGCTTACGATTCAGCGATGGAGAGAGTTGATGTCCCCTACGGGCTACGTCCGCTCGTCGAGCGTCACGGTCCGGCGGTCGAGGTCGAGGACGCCCGGCGTCGCTGGTCCGAGCTGGTCACAGCGGCCGAGGCCGGGATCGTCACGCTCATCACCCGCGACCGCTACCAGTGGGCCGCGCTGGTGCCGATGAGCGAGGTCGCCGAGTTCCTCTCGCCCGACGTGCCGACCTGGCCGGTGTCCGACGCCCGGGGCAAGCTCGGTCACCTGGTCGGCGAGATCCACAGCCTCGGTGTCCGGGTGCAGGTCTTCACCCGCCGTGGCCGACCGGTGGCGGCGATGGTCGACGCCGGCGTTCTGGTCGACCGGCCGGACCCGGCCGACCGGTTGCCGGCTGAGGCGTTGCTGCGCGACGGCCACCGCATCGAGTTGGTCTTCGAGCCCGGCCGGCCCGGCCAGGTCGGCCGCGACGGCGACGTCGTCGAGGAGCCGGAGGACTGGTTCTACGCCGCCAACGCCTACGACAACCGCGACAGCGTCGTCGCGGTCGGTGTCGGCGACACCCTCGGCGAGGCGCTGCTGCGACTGGCGCCCCCGCCGGCCGTCGAGACGCACGACCACCCGCCGTTCTGACCCGCCGATTCCCCGGAATCGACGGCGGGCTCATGATCGGCTCGTCGTGCCTCCATAAGTGATCTTATCGAGGCACGAAAACGTCACACCCGACCCGTAGCTTCACCCGGGTCGCACCACTCGCAGAAAGCCACGAAGAGGAAGAGGATTCATGACCACCGAGGCCAACGCCAACCCCTTCGACATCGGCCCGGCCGATACCCCGGAGCAGCGTGCCGCGTACCTGGAGGAGAAGTTCCACCAGCACCGCACGGACCCGGGCGTCCCGGTGCTCGGTGAGGAGGAACTGCTCGTCGTCGCCGAGCTGCTTGACCGGCTGAACGAGCTGACCAACCCCGACGGCGTCACTCGCGACCCCTGGGGCCGCCTCGCCCGGCTCATGGCCGTGCGGATTTACGACCGGCTCGGCATCTGACCGCCGTGACTCAGGAGGAAACCTTGATGAACCACACCCATCCCGCCGCGGACGCGGACGACGCCCTGGCCGGGCAGGAGATCGAGGCGCTGACCGCGCTGGCCCGGCATACCCGGGTCCGCGGCGCCGGCACTGCAGCCGAGGCGACCGAGCCGGTCGACTTCGCCGACCTCGCCGCCCACGCGCTGACCTCGGTCGCGGCCAACGTCGGCGGCGTCGAGACGCTGCTCGCCGGCCGGCCCGGCTCGTGGGAGGCCGACCTGGTGCGCCGCCTCATCGAGGGCACCGCGCCCGAGGACCAGATCCTGGGCTGGCGCACCGAGCCGTACCGGATCCACCTCAATGTCGACGACGTGTTCGCCGACTTCGGGATCTCCCAGTTGTACGACGCCGACCTCGACGCGGCCATCGAGGCCGCGAGCGCGGACGACCTCAGCGACGCGCAGGCCGACGCCGCCCAGGCGCGCGAGACGGCGATCGAGGCGCTCTACCGGCAGGACCGCGATGCGTACGCCGCGGCGTATCTCGACGTCGCGCGGGCCTGGCTGACCGGACGCGGCTGCACCGTCGACGTCGAGATGGTCCGCACCGACTACGACCAGCCCGGCTCCCGCGCCGTGCCGAAGCCGCAGTCGGACTGGACCGGCCTGGACTACGAGTTGGACGAGCACGCCCGCCTCAACACTGCGCTGCCGCAGACCGGCGCCCTGCCGGACTGGTCCAACGGCCGCGAGCCGGTCGACGCGATCCGCGCCGCCGGCCGTACCTACGGCGAGCGCGTCGACCAGGCCGCCTGATCGGCGGCCACCACTAAGCAGGAACGAGGCGGGTCGGGACCACCGGTAATGGCCCCGACCCGCGCCTCCGATCATCCCCGACCAGAGGGAGGCGCCGCCCATGACCACCACCCGCACCGGCCGGGCCCGCACGAAGGCCGACGACCCGGAGTTCACCGCCCTGATCGCCACCGTGGAGACGGTGCTCGCCGAGTGGACCGGCCCGAGCCCGGCCCGCCCGCACGGCGTGGCCCACCAGGACCCGCGCACCGGGCTGTTGACCTGGCACCTGCGCGGCCTGCCCGCCCAGCTCGACTACCTCCACGCCGCGCTGCGCGCCGCTGAGCCGGCCGAGGTCCGCCTCGCCCGCACCCTGGCCGCGATCGCCGCGATCGACCCGTCCCGGCACGGCAACACCGGCCCGGACACCCCGGAGATCACCGCCGCGTACGCGCGGCGCAACACCCTGATCTTGACCGCCCTCGCGCTCGCCCACGAGGCCGGCGTCCCGGCCGGCGTCGGCCACGACCCGACCGACCCCCGCCCGGTCGTCGTCTACATCGAGCTGCCCACCGGCCAGGTGTCCTGGCACTTGCCCGCCCACCCGGCCGGCTGGGATGGCCACAGCACCGCCGCCAAGTACGCGCGGGTGGCCGCCTTCGCCGAGACGATCGGCGCCCCGGCATGAGCGCGGTCCACACCGCCGACTGGGTCGGCCGGTTGGAGCGGGAGCTGAAGGGCTCGCTGCCCGGGATGGTGCTGCTCGCCCTGGACGTCACCGACGATGGGGCGCTGGCTATCGGGATCCTGCGGGTGCCGTTCGACGCCCGGGGCGGCTGGCACGGGCCGCGGATGCTGCTGGCCATCCTGGCCGCCGCCGACGCCCGGGGCCTGGACGTGGTGTGCACCCCAACCGACTCGTACGGCGCCGACAGACGCCTCCTGGTGCGGGCGCTGAGCCGGGCCGGGTTCGCGCCCGTGCTCGACGACCCGTCCGGTCACACCATGCGCCGCCCGTCACCCTGCCCCCACCTGCGGAAGGACACGAGCTGGTGAGCGAGAACGACGTGGCGGTTGCGCCCGCCGCTGTGCCGACGGCCCGCAAGAAGAAGGAGCAGCCGAAGGCAAAGCTGCCGCCGGTCGACCTCGGCCCGATTCAGGTGCTGCGGCACACCGGTCTGGCCGAGTGGCAGTGGGACGCCGGGACCACGGCCGGGCTGATCCCGGCCGCTGACTGCGACGCCCGGTGGTCGGTCGCGGTGGCCGACCAGGTCGCCGCGCGGCGCGACGAGATCGTGGCCGTCGTGGGCACCGAGCCCCCGATCGGTGGGCACCGGGCCGCCGAGCGGCTGGCCGAACGCACGCCGCTCGACCTGGACGCCCTCGACCAGGCCGACCCGCGCAACCGGTGCGGGCGGACCGGCTGCGGCCAGTACGTGCCACTGCACGACGCGCTGCCGGTGCCGACCGTCGACGACACCCGCGTCCGCTACGCCCGCTGCCACCCGGCGTGTCTGCGCGCCGAGCAACGCGAACGGAGGTCGACTAGGGCCTGTCCTGTCGATCATGGAAGCCAGATGACAGCGGCGACGAGGACCAGGCTGGCTCGGTAGAGGGATGCCCGTTTGGCGTAGCGG
>NZ_JBITEP010000044.1:0-31580 GCF_044455315.1 Micromonospora sp. NPDC051300
TCTGCTGGCGCCAACTCCAACGCAACCAGAGTTAGGAGTTTTAAGAAGGGGCCCCGCCTCTACCGGAGGCGTTAACAGGGGGCCCCTCCTTACACCTCAGCGGTTGGCGCGGGGACGTAGTCGCGCTCGGGGGCGCCGGTGTAGATCTGCCGCGGACGGCCGATCTTCGTCTCCGGGTCGTTGATCATCTCGCGCCACTGGGCGATCCAGCCGGGGAGCCGGCCCAGCGCGAACAGCACCGTGAACATCTTGGTGGGGAAGCCCATGGCCTTGTAGATCAGGCCGGTGTAGAAGTCCACGTTCGGGTAGAGCCGCCGGGAGACGAAGAAGTCGTCGGCCAGCGCGATCTCCTCGAGCTGCATCGCGAGGTCCAGCAGCGGGTCCGGCTTGGCCATCCGGCCGAGCACGTCCTGGGCGGCCTTCTTCACGATCGCGGCGCGCGGGTCGTAGTTCTTGTAGACCCGGTGCCCGAAGCCCATCAGCTTCACGCCGTCCTGCTTGTCCTTCACCTTCCGCACGAAGGACGCCACGTCGCCACCGTCGGCCTGGATCTTCTGGAGCATCTCCAGCACGGCCTGGTTGGCGCCGCCGTGCAGCGGGCCGAACAGCGCGTTCACGCCGGCCGAGACCGAGGCGAAGAGGTTGGCGTTGCTGGAGCCGACCAGGCGCACGGTCGAGGTGGAGCAGTTCTGCTCGTGGTCGGCGTGCAGGACGAACAGCATGTCCAGCACCCGGGCGACGACCGGGTCGACCTCGTACTGCTCGGCGGGCACGCCGAACGTCATCCGCAGGAAGTTCTCCACGTAGCCCAGCGAGTTGTCGGGGTAGAGCAGCGGCTGGCCGATCGACTTCTTGTAGGCGTACGAGGCGATGGTGGGGACCTTCGCCATCAGCCGCACCGTGGACATCTCCACGTGGTCGGAGTCGAACGGGTCCAGGCTGTCCTGGTAGAAGGTCGAGATCGCGCTGACGGCCGAGGAGAGCACGGCCATCGGGTGCGCCTCACGGGGGAAGCCGTCGAAGAAGCGGCGCATCTCCTCGTGCAGCAGCGAGTGCCGCCGGATCCGCTCGCTGAACTCGGTGAGCTGGGTCTGGCTCGGCAGCTCGCCGTAGATGAGCAGGTAGGAGACCTCCAGGAAGGAGGACTTCTCGGCCAACTGGTCGATGGGGTAGCCGCGGTACCGCAGGATGCCCGCGTCACCGTCGATGTAGGTGATCGCGGACGAGCAGGACGCGGTGTTGACGAAACCGGGGTCGTACGTGGTCATCCCGGTTTCCTTGAGCAGCTTGCTCACCCCGATTCCGGCGGGGCCCTCGACCGCGGACTGCACCGGCATCGACAGCTGTCCACCGGGGTGGTCGAGCTTGACTTCCGTCATCTGTTCCTCGCTTCGCCGGCAAGATCTTCGTTGAATTGCCTTCGCTTCTACCGTAATCACGGTGCGGTGGACAATGCTCGGCATGGTTTGGGGGTGAGGTATGCGTCACCTCATTCCCGACTTGCTGGGTCGGAAACCGGCCGCGAAGCGTGGATCAGGACAGGACGAGCCGGCGCAGCGTCCCGTCGCGGTCGACCCGGTAGAGGTCGAGGCGGTTGGCGCCGGCGGCGAAGAGCCGGTCGTCGGGGAGGAACGCGGCGAACCGTCGGCCGCCGGCGTCCGGCGGCACCACCGGCACCACCGCGCCGACCGTGCCGTTGACCGCGACCGCGAGCCGGGTGCCGTCCGGCACCGTGTCGGGCACCGTGCCCCAGACCAGCGCCGGCAGGCCGCGCCTCGGGTCGACCGCGTCGAACGCGGCCCGGTTCGCCACGGTGGCGGTGCCGCCGGTCGGCGCCGCCCCGACCCGGGTGCCGACGAGCGGGTCCACGGCGGGCAGCGGCACCGCCGCGGGCACCCCACCGGTGATCGTCACCGGTTGCCCGGGGCGGTCGTAGAAGCGCTTGTCGGCGCGCCCGCGCGGGGCGGCCTTCGCCGGGACGCCGTCCATCCGCCACGGCACCCGCACGTGCGTCTCGTCGGCGATGGTGGGCAGCAGGTCGACGTGCTCCCAGTTGCGATCGTCCACCCGACCGGCGCGCTGGCCGGGCTCCTTGACGAACATCGGCACCCAGGCCACCTGGTCGGCGGCGTGCTCGATGGCGCCCATCCCCCGCCCCTGCCAGTCCTGCCGGAAGCTCACCCCGTGGTCGGCGGTGACCAGCACCAGCGCCTGGTCGTAGAGGCCGGTGGCGCGCAGCGTGCGCAGCGTCTCGCCGATCAGCCGGTCGGTGTAGCCGAGCTGGGCCAGGTGCCGGGCGCGGGCCAGGTCCACCCAGCCGGCGCCGTCGTTGGGCAGGTCCTCCGGCGCGTCGTAGTGCGCCCCGGACGGCAGGTACGCCCACGGCGAGTGCGGCATCAGCAGGTGCAGGAAGTGCAGGGTGGGCCGGGGCGCGGGGCGCAGCCCGGCGAGGAACGAGGTGAACCGGGCCGGCTGGTTGTCGTCGAGGGTGTCCCAGCGGAACTTGGGGTCGTCGGGCACCGGCTCGGCGGCGTCCAGCCCGGCCTCGGCGGCGGTCTGCTCGCGGTAGGAGTCCTCCGGGTCGACCCGGCTGTCCACCGGCGCGGCGATCTGGCGCAGCAGCTTGCCGCTCTCCCGGGTCAGCACCCCGATCCCCTGCGTCGGGCTGGTCGCCTGCTCGCACCGGCTGGGCGGGCAGAGGCGGGTGATGCTCTCCTCGGCCTTGATCTGGTAGAGGCCGCCGAGCGCGGTGAACAGGTTGTCCGGGTACTGCGAGTAGTGCGGCGCGACGGGCCGTTCCGGGTAGCGGCCGCTGAGCATGGCGGGCAGCGCGTAGGGCGTCCAGCCGCTGACGCCCGTGGCGTTGCGGTACCAGGTCGAGCCGGCGGCCAGCGCGGCGAAGTTCGGGTAGCGGGTGGCGTCGATCCGCCCGTCCGGGCCGAGCAGCGACACCAGCGGCAGCTCGTCCAGCACGATCATGACCACCGGGGGGTGGGCGCCCGCCCCGGCCACGCCGGCCGCGCCGCCGTCGCCGCGGGGCAGCACCACCGCCGAGGCCGGCGACGCGAACAGGAACAGCCCGACGAAGACCGCCGGGCCGACCGCGGCCACCCGCAGCACCCGGCGCAGCGCCCGCCACCGCCGGTGCGCGGCCGCCGCGGCGGCGCCCGCCACGCCGGCCACCAGCAGCAGCGGTACGCCCCGGAGCGGCGTCAGGTGTCGGCCGACCTGGACCGCGAGCGCGGCGAGCAGCAGCCCGACCAGCACGGTGTGCGCCACGGTCCGGGTGACCCGACCGCCGAGCAGGGCCAGCGCGCCGAGCGCCGCGAACGGCAGCGTGGGCGCCACCGCGATCAGGGCGACCAGGAGCAGCACGTCGCCCCGGGTGGCCCGGTGGAACAGGAAGAAGTCGGGGCTGCGGCCGAGCACGTCCAGCAGGGGCTGGGTGATCACCAGGCCGACCAGCGCCACCACCTCCGCCAGCCGCGCCGCCTCGGCCCGCCAGGGGCCGCGCCGTCGGGGCGCGTCGGTGTCGGCCGGCCGTTCCCGCGGTGGGGCGAGGGTGTCCTCAGCCACCCATCACCACCTGGTAGAGCGTGCGGGTGCCGGACGGCAGCTCGACGCGGGCCGCCACCCGGCCGTGCCGGGCCAGCAGCGCCTCGAACGCGTCCCGCCGGTAGTCGGGGAAGAGGCCGTCGGGCTTGTTGGCCAGCAGGCGGCGGGCCATCGGGTCGTCCGGGTGGACGAACTCCACCACCAGGCTGCCGCCGGGCTCGGTGAGCGCGACGAGCTGGTCGAGCACCTCCGGCAGCGGCACGTTGCGGCCGATCGCCAGGTGGTGCACCACGGCCAGCGCGAGCACCACGTCGGCGCGGGCCCGGTCGACGAACGCGGCCCGCTCGACGCCCCGCCAACCGCCGCCGGGTGACGGGTCGGCCAGGTCCATCACCAGTGGCAGGATCCGCCGCTCCCCCTCCTCCCGCAGCGCGCGGTAGAGCGCGTCGACCACCGCCGGGTCCTGCTCGACGGCGACCACGTACCCGGCGTGCCGGGCCGCGATGTGGGCGTACCGGCCGTCGTTGGCGCCCAGGTCGAGCGCCGAGCCGGGGCCGACGGCGGCCATCGCCCGGTCGACGAACGCCTCCTTCGCCTGCCGGTCCGGCACCGAGTAGGCGCAGGTGCGCTGGTAGTCCGACCAGTGGCTGTCGCCGGGACGGTGGTCGAGGCGGCGGACCAGCTTGGTCAGCCCGCGCACGGTGGCCAACGCCAGCTCGCGGGTGAACCCGGCGGCGCGGAGCTGGGCGCGGACGTCGCTGGTGCTGGCGCCGGAGTTGCGGGCCTGCATGGCGCCGTGCAGGTGCACGTGGGTGGGCACGCCGGCGCGCCAGCGGCGGGCGCCGGCGAACAGTCGCCGCATCTGCTCCGGCTCGACGCCGTCGACCCGGGCCCGCAGGAACGGCTGGAAGTCCAGCCCGAGGTGGGCCTGGACGAGCAGCGGGTAGAGCAGCGTCTGGCAGAACTGCCGGTAGCCGGCCCAGGGTTCGCCGTCGCGCAGCGCCTCGAACGAGCCGACGTCGATGAAGACCGGGCGGGCGCCCTGCCACTGCACGTTGTAGGCCGAGCCGTCCTTGGTGGTGAAGCCGGCTTCCAGCGCGGCGCGCAGCACGTCCAGGTGCAGCAGCGCCGCGTCGCGCAGCATCGCGTACGACCACTCGTAGGGGTGCGAGACGAACGGGATGCGGTCGTGGCGCAGCACCGCCGCCCAGGGCGCGTCGACCGGGGTGGGCGTCAGCTCCTCGGTGCCGACCAGGTGCCCGGCGGCGGTGAGGTCGCGGAAGAGGTCGCTCGCGGCCAGCGCCCGCCAGTCGCGGGCGGAGCGCTCGTCGAGCCCGCGCAGCACCTCCCGGCCCCGGTGGTAGACCCGGTTGCCCGGGTCGCGGAAGGAGCCGGGTTCGACGCGGACGCCGGTGTCGGGGACCGTCACGGCGTCAGCCCTGGTCGGTGGGCTGGCGACGGAACCGGCTCACCAGTCGGCGCCAGTAGAGCTTGGCGGCCACCGCCACTCCGGCCACCCCGCCGACCACCGCCTGCACGATGAGACTGCCGGATCCCGCGTCCAGGTAGGCCAGGTGCGTCACGGCTGCTTCCCTTTCTTCGCCGGTCATCGGTACGTGGCCCGGTATGCGAGCTTTATTGCTCTAAGCCGGACTCGTCCCCTACCGTACGCTGTCGACCGGACACGCGCGGACACACCGCCCACTCCTGCCCGTCCGATCCGTTCAAGACGGGCCGGCCGCCGCGGGCCTAGCGTGGCGGGCATGACACCACAGTTCGATCTCGTCGGCAGCGTCGTCACCGACATGGCCCGCACCCTCGACTTCTACCGCCGGCTGGGGCTGCCGATCCCGGCCGGCGCGGAGACGGAACCGCACGTGGAGGTCACCCTGCCCGGCGGCATCCGACTGGCCTGGGACACGGTCGAGACGGTCCGCGGCTTCCACCCACGTTTCACCCCGCCCGCCGGCAGCCCGCGGATGAACCTGGCCTTCCGCTGCGCCGAACCGGCCGAGGTGGACCGCTGGTACACGGAGCTGACCGCCGCCGGTCACCACGGGGAGCTGCCGCCGTGGGACGCCTTCTGGGGCCAGCGGTACGCGGTCGTGCACGACCCCGACGGCAACGGTGTGGACCTGTTCGCGCCCCTCTGAGCGACTGCCGGTCAGCCCTCGGGCGGGGCGAGCAGCCGGGTCGGCGGCACCCCGGCCAGCTCCCGCACGTCACGGGTCAGGTGGGCCTGGTCGGCGTACCCGGTGAGCGCCGCGACCTCGGCCAGCGGCGCGCCGCCCCGGGCCAGGTCGAGCGCGCGGCGCATGCGCAGGATGCGGGCGAGCGTCTTCGGCCCGTACCCGAAGAGGAGCCGGCTGCGCCGGTGCAGGGCCCGCGCGCCGAGACCGACCTCGGCGGCGGTCGCGGCGACCGTCGCCCCGGCGGCCAGCCGGGCGGCCACCCGCGCGCCCAGCGGGTCCGGCCCGCCGGCGGCCCGCAGCCGCGCCCGCGCCACCTCCTCGAGGACGCTCGCGGCGACGGCCGACCAGTCCGTCACGGTAAGCGGCGGGGTCGCACCGACCGGTTCCGCCGCCGCCTCGACCCGCTCGGCCAGGTCGTCGGCGGCGCGGCCCCACAGGTCGGTCAGCGGGACGCGGCGGTCGCGCAGCTCCTCGGCGGGCACCCCGAACACCGCCGGCCCGACGCCGGGCGGCAGCCGCAGCCCGATCCACCGCTCCCCCGGCACCGAACGACCGACCTGCGCGGTGCGGTCCGGCCCGGCGACGAGCAACCCGGCGCGGCTGGACCAGAGGAGGTCGAGACACCCGTCCGGCAGCACCCGAACCGGCCCGTCGCCGGCCGAGACGCTCGCCCAGCGCACGGCGCCGCCCAGCCTGACCGCCGCCCGCTCCCGGTACACCCACCCACCCTGCCATCTCCCCGTCGATCATGAAGGTGGCGGCGCCCGCCACGGCGTGTCACGACCGCCAACCTCATGATCGACGAACGCGGCGTCAGGGGCGGTGGTGCATGGCCAGGCGCAGCAGCAGGAAGCGCAGCCCGGTGGCGGCGAGGTTGGCCACCACCAGGACGACCAGCTCGGCGGCGCGCGGCGGGGTGGTGGCCGCGTGCAGGACCGCCAGCGAGCCGCTGGTCAGCGCCAGACCGAGGGCGAACGCGAGCAGTCCCTGCGCGTGGTGCCGGCCGGCGTGGTGGCGACCGGTGACACCGAAGGTGAGCCGCCGGTTGGCCGCCGTGTTGGCCACCGCGGTCAGCAGCAGCGCCAGCAGGTTCGCCGGTTGCGCGCCGAGCGGGCCGCGGGCCACCAGGAACAGCAGCAGGTACGCGAGCGTGCTCGCCACCCCGACCGCGGCGAAGCGGACGAGCTGGCCGGGCAGCCCACGGGGCACAGGCGCCGGTGGCGCCGGCAGCGGCCCCCGGCCGAGCTGGGCGCGCAGCCGGGCCAGCGGCAGCGCCCCGGTGAGCAGCGCCCGACCCAGCCGCCCGATGCCCCGCAGGTCGGCAAGCGCGGTGGCGACGATGTCGACCCGGCTGTCCGGGTCGTCCACCCAGTCCACCGGCACCTCGTGGATCCGCAGCCCGGCCCGCTGGGCCAAGACCAGCAGCTCGGTGTCGAAGAACCAGCCGGTGTCCTGGACCAACGGCAGCAGCTCGGCCGCCACGTCGGCGCGGATCGCCTTGAACCCGCACTGCGCGTCCGAGAAGCGCGCCGCGAGCGTGCCGCGCAGCAGCAGGTTGTAGCCCCGGGAGATCACCTCCCGCTTGGCGCCCCGGACCACCCGGCTGGTGCGCGCCAGCCGGGTGCCGATGGCCAGGTCGGAGTGGCCGGACAGCAGCGGCGCGACGAGCGGCGGCAGCGCCGCCAGGTCGGTGGAGAGATCCACGTCCAGGTACGCGAGCACCGGCGCCGGCGAGGCGGACCAGGCGGCCCGCAGCGCCCGGCCGCGCCCCTTCTCCGCCAGGTGCACCACCTCCACCTCGGGCAGGTCGGCGGCGAGCGCCTCGGCCACCGCCCGGGTGCCGTCGGTGCTGGCGTTGTCGGCCACCGTGATCCGGAACGAGTACGGGAACTGCGCGCCCAGGTACGCGTGCAGCCGCCGGACGCAGGGGCCGAGGTCGACCTCCTCGTTGTAGACCGGCACCACCACGTCAAGCACCGGCGTGCCGGCGGCCGGCCGGGCCTGGACGGCGGCCCTCGGCTCGGGCATGAGGATCATCGCTCAGCCCCGCTTTCCGGTGCTCAGGTCGTACACGCTCACCCCGTCGACGGTCCGCGCGGTGAAGTTCTCGGCGACCCAGGCGCTGATCTCGGCGGAGGCGCTGCTGCCGCCGTTGGCCCGGAAGCCACCGCCGCCGAGGAACCAGTGGATCCGGCCGTCGGCCACGTAGCGCTGGAACTGCGCCAGCGTCGGCGACGGGTCGCTGCCGTTGAAGCCGCCGACCGGCATCACCGGCTTGCCGGTCGCGAGCTGGTAGCCGGAGGCGTTGTTCGAGCCGACCGTGGCCGCGACCCAGGTGTAGTCCTCGGCGTCGCCGGTCAGCAGCGCGGTCATCTCGGCGCTCGGCTCGCGGGCGTCGAGCAGCCCGCCCATGCCGCCGCCGCGCTGCCCGCGCCCGGTCCCGCCGTCCCGCCCGCTGCCGGTGCTGCTGCCGGTGCCGCCGGTGCCGGTGCCGGTGCCGCCGGTGCCGTTGCCGCCGGTGCCGTTGCCGCCGGTCTGGCCGCCGGGAGCGCCGGGTGGCTGACCGCCGCCCGGGAAGCCGGGGAACGCACCGTTCCGGCCGCCGTTCGCGCCGCCCGGGAACTGACCGGTGCCACCGCCCGGGAAGCCGGGGAACGCGCCGCCGGGGAACTCCGCGCCGCCCGGCATCCGCCCGCCCGGGAAGCCGCCCCGGCCACCCGGGCCGAAGGCGCCCGCGACGTACGGGCCGGCGCTCGGGATCGAGCCGGTGTGCGGGGTGGCCGCGGTCTGTGCCGCGTACGCCGCCGGCCCGCCCAACCCCGCGACGACGCCCAGCGCCACCACCCCCACCGACGCCCACCGCGCCCACCTCGGGCCCCGCGTCGGGTCGGTCAGGGAGTTCGCGTCACCGCGGGCCGCCCGGCGCGACACGAACCCCTTGGTCACCGGGGCGTCGAGCAGGGCCAGGAGGACGGCGGCGCTCAGGCCGGCGGCCGGCACGGCGGTCCGCAGCCAGGGCTGCCAGTCGGGGCTGCGGCCGAGCAGGCGCCACGACCACCAGGCGGTCACCGCCAGCGTGCCGGCCAGGACCAGCGTGGCGGCGTACCCGCGGCGGCGACCGGGCGCGCTGCGGGCCCGGTGGAGCCCGGTGGCGCCGATGCCGACCAGCGCGCCGACGGCCGGCGCCAGCGCGACGGTGTAGTAGGCGTGGAAGATGCCGGACATGAAGCTGAAGATCAGCCCGGTGACCAGCAGCCAGCCGCCCCAGAGCAGCAGTCCGGCCCGGGCCCGGTCGGTCCGTGGCGCCCGTCCGGCCAGCCACAGCCCCGCCACCAGCAGGATCAGCGCGGCCGGCAGCAGCCAGGAGATCTGCCCGCCGACCTCGGTGTCGAACATCCGCAGCAGGCCGGTCTGCCCGGAGAACGGTCCACCGCCGCCACCGCCCGGCCCACCGCCCGGCCCGACGCTGCCCACCTCGTCGCCGGTGATCCGGCCCAGGCCGTTGTAGCCCAGGGTCAGTTCCAGGATGCTGTTGCCCTGCGAGCCGCCGATGTACGGGCGGGCACTCGCCGGCACCAGCTCCACGATCGCCACCCACCAGCCGGCGGAGACCAGCACGGCCAGCCCGGCCAGCAGGAGCTGGCGGATCCGCCGACCGGGGCCGGTCGGCGCGGCCAGCAGGTAGACGCCGGCGAGGACCGGGATCACCAGGAACGCCTGGAGCATCTTGGTGAGGAAGCCGAAGCCGACCAGCACGCCGGCCAGCGCGAGCCACCGGGTGCTCGCGGTCTCCACCGCCCGCACCGTGGCGTACGCGGCGGCCACCAGCAGGAAGACCAGCAGCGCGTCCGGGTTGTCGAACCGGAACATCAGCGTGGCCACCGGGGTGGACGCGAGCACCGCGCCGGCGAGCAGCCCGGCCGCCGGGCCGTGCCAGCGGCGGACCGCCGCGTACAGCATGCCGACCGAGGCGACGCCGAGCAGCGCCTGGGGCACCAGGATCGACCAACTGCTCAACCCGAACACGCGCACCGAGAGCGCCATCAGCCAGAGCGAGGCCGGTGTCTTGTCCACGGTGATCGAGTTGGCCGCGTCCGAGGAGCCGTAGAGGAACGCGGTCCAGCTCTCCGAGCCGGCCTGCGCGGCGGCCGCGTAGAACGCGTTGCCCCAGCCGGAGGCGCCCAGGCCCCACAGGTAGAGCAGGCCGGTGGCGGCGAGCAGCCCGAGCAGCGCCGGGCGGGCCCAGCGCGGGTCGGCCGCCGGCGTCGGCGTCGGCCCGGGTGCGGGCGCGGCGGCCGGGCCGGGCGGGCCGGCGACTGTGGCGGGCGGGCCGGCGGCCGCGTCGGTCACGGGCGGGCCGGCGGTCACGGTGGACTCGGGCGGGCCGGCGGTCACGGGCTGGCCGGCGTCCGCGGCGGTCACGGTGGGCTCAGGCCGGCCGGCGGCCGTGGGCGCGGGCCGGCCGGTCAGCAGGCTCTCGGTTCTGTCCATGCCGGCAAGCCTCGGCGGGCCCGCTGGCGCGCCCCCGTGAGGCGGCTATGCCTCCGCTGTGGATCCGGGCAGCCACACGGTGAACGCGGTGCGTCCGGGACGGCTGGCCACCTCGACCCGGCCGTGGTGCGCCTCCACCACGGCGGCGACGATGGCCAGGCCCAGGCCGGTGCTGCCGTGCGCCCGGGAGCGGGAGCCGTCGCCGCGGGCGAACCTCTCGAACACCTCCGGTTGCAGGTCCGCCGGGATGCCCGGCCCGTCGTCGGTGACCCGGAGTTCGACCCCGTCCGGCGCGGCCGCCAGCCGGGTGGTCACCGCGGTGCCGGGCGGGGTGTGCACCCGCGCGTTGGCGAGCAGGTTCGCCAGCACCTGGTGCAGCCGGTGCGCGTCGCCGGTGACGGCGAGCGGCTCGTCCGGCAGGTCGAGCTGCCAGCGGTGCTCCGGGCCGGCCACGTGCGCGTCGCTTACCGCGTTCACCGCCATCGCGGTCAGGTCGACCGGCTCGGCGGCGAGCGGGCGGCCGGAGTCGAGCCGGGCGAGCAGCAGCAGGTCGTCGACGAGGCTGGTCATCCGGGTGCTCTCCGACTCGACCCGGCGCAGCGCGTGTGCCACATCCGGCGGCACCTCCTGCCGGCCGCGCCGGGCCACCTCGGCGTAGCCGCGGATGGCGGCCAGCGGCGTCCGCAGCTCGTGGCTGGCGTCGGCGACGAACTGGCGTACCCGGGTCTCGCTGGCCTGCCGGGCGGCGAGCGCGGCGGCGACGTGGCCGAGCATCCGGTTGAGCGCGCCGCCGACCTGGCCGACCTCGGTGCGGGGGTCGGTGTCGGCGGCCGGCACCCGCACGGACAGGGCCACCTCGCCCCGGTCCAGCGGCAGCTCGGTGACCCGGGCGGCGGTGGCGGCGACCCGGTTGAGCGGGCGCAACGTGCGCCGCACGATCAGCGCGCCGAGGCCGCCGGCGACGACCAGGCCGGCGCCGATCACCCCGGCCTGCGCCACGACCATCCACATGACGGTCTCGTCGACCTCGGCGAGCGGGATGGCGAAGACGAGGACGTCGCCGTCGGGCATCTGCCGGGCCACGGCCCGGTAGTCGCCGCGCCCGTCCAGCGCGACGGTGCGCGGCCGGTCGCCGGCGCTGAGCCGGGCCAGCGGCGCCACCTCGTCCGCCGGCACCGCGGCCGGTTGGGCGCTCGTCTGCCGGAACGCCAGGTCGACCCGCCCGTCGATCACCCGTACCGCCACCGACTCGGCCGGGTAGCCGGGTGGGAACCCCGGGCGGAAGCTGTCCGGCCGGCTCTCCGGCGGGTCGAAGGGCGAGGGCTGCCGCACGTGCTGCCGGCGCGACTCACCACCGGTGAGCTGGTCGTCGATCCGGCCGATCAGGAAGTGCCGCAGGGCGACCGTGGTCACCCCGCCGACGCCCACGCTGACCAGCGCCAGCAGCGCCACCACGGCGAGCACCAGGCGGCGGCGCAGCGACCAGCCGGCCAGCCGGCGCCGCAGCCGCCCGCCGACGTCACGGGGCGGGCTTGAGGACATAACCCGCCCCGCGCAGCGTGTGGATCATGGGGGCCCGGCCGGCGTCGATCTTCTTGCGCAGGTACGAGATGTACAGCTCGACCACGTTGGCCTGGCCGCCGAAGTCGTAGTTCCAGACCCGGTCCAGGATCTGCGCCTTGCTGAGCACCCGGCGCGGGTTGCGCATCAGGTAGCGCAACAGCTCGAACTCGGTGGCGGTGAGCGTGATCAGGTCGTCGCCGCGACGCACCTCGTGGCTGTCCTCGTCGAGGCTGAGGTCGCCGACGGTGAGCACCGCCTCCTCCCGGGCGGCCGCCGCGAACCCGGAGCGGCGGAGCAGGGCGCGCAGCCGGGCGATGACCTCCTCCAGGCTGAACGGCTTGGTCACGTAGTCGTCGCCGCCGACGGTCAGCCCGGCGATGCGCTCCTCCACCGCGTCGCGAGCGGTCAGGAAGAGCACCGGCACGCTGGGCGACTGCTCGCGCAGGCGGCGCAGCACCTGGAAGCCGTCCAGGTCGGGCAGCATCACGTCGAGCACCACCGCGTCCGGCCGGAACTGCCGGGCCGCGCTGATCGCGGCCATCCCGTTGCCCGCGGTGGTCACCTGCCAGCCCTCGTAGCGCAGGGCCATCGACAGCAGGTCGGTGAGCGTCGGCTCGTCGTCGACCACCAACACCCGCACCGGTTCGCCGTCCGGTCGGCGCAGCTCGATCCGACCCTGCGCGGCCTGCCCGTTCATGACCATGCTCCCCATCGTGGACGCGCCCGCTGTACCGCTGCTGTCCCGATCCTGTGTACCAGCTGTGGCCGATCACGGCGGTGCGTACCGGGTCTTTCCCGGCCGGCTACCCGGTGGTAACTTGCCGGCATGTCCATCGACGGTCGTCCCGCCGGCCCGCTGGCCGGCAAGGTGGTGCTGGTGACCGGCGCGGCCCGGGGCATCGGCGCGCACACCGCCCGGCTCGCCGCGGCCCGCGGCGCGCGGCTGGCGTTGGTCGGGCTGGAACCCGACCGGCTCGCCGCGCTCGCCGCCGAGCTGGGCCCCGGGCACGTCTGGTTCGCCGCCGACGTCACCGACCAGTCCGCGCTCGGCGCGGCGGTCGACGGCACCCTCGCCGCGCTCGGCGGGATCGACGCGGTGGTGGCCAACGCCGGGGTCGCCAACCGGGGCACCATCGCCGTCGGTGACGTCGAGGCGCTGGTCCGCACCGTCGAGGTCAACCTGGTCGGGGTGATGCGCACGGCCGCGGCGACCGTGCCGGCGCTGATCGACCGGGGCGGCTACCTGCTGATCGTCTCCTCGGCCGCCGCGTTCGCCGCGCTGCCCGGGATGGCCGCCTACTGCGCCTCCAAGGCCGGCGTCGAGCACTTCGGCACCGCGATCCGGCTGGAACTGGCGCACCGCGGCGTGGCGGTGGGCACCGCGCACCCGTCCTGGGTGGACACCGACCTGGTCCGGGAGGCCCGCGCCGACCTACCGGCGTTCGAGTCGGCGCTGGCCCGGCTGCCCTGGCCGATGCGGCGCACCACCACGGTCACCGAGTGCGCCGAGGCGTTCGTCCGGGCGATCGAGCGGCGCCGCCGCCGCGTCTACGTGCCCCGCGCCGTGGGTGCCGTGCAGGCGGTCCGGTCGGTGCTGGTCAGCCCGTTGGCCGACCGGCTGGTCGGGCGGACCGCCCGGGTCACCGTGCCGCTGATCGAGGAACAGGCCCGGGCGCTGGGGCGCGGGTTCGGGGTGAGCACGCCGGAGGCCCGGCCGTGACCTCCGGCGTGGAGGTGGTCTTCGAGCGGCGCGGCGCGGGGCCGACGCTGGTGCTGCTGCACGGCATCGGCCACCACTGGGGCGCCTGGCTGCCGGTGCTGGACCGGCTCGCCGAGACGCACGACGTGATCGCCGTCGACCTGCCCGGCTTCGGCCGCTCGCCGGTGCCCGCCGCCGGCCTGCCCGCCGGCATGCCCGCGCTGGTGGCCGCCATGGTTGAGCTGTTCGCCGCGCTCAGGCTGGAGCGCCCGCACGTGGCCGGCAACAGCCTCGGCGGGGCCATCGCGCTGGAGCTGGCCGCGGCCGGCGCGGTCTCCTCGGCGACCGCGCTGTCGCCGGCCGGCTTCTGCACCCCGCGGGAGCTGCGCTGGGCGCTCACCGTGCTGACGCTGCACCGCAACGCGGCCCGGTTGCCCGACCCGTTGCTGCGGCACCTGTTCGCCGCGCCGGCGCTGCGCGCGCTGGCGATGGGCATGCTGCTGGCCCGGCCGAACCGGATGGCGCTCGACGTGGCGCTCGCCGACGCCCGCGCGCTGCGCGAGGCGCGCGCGTTCCGCGCCGTCGCCCGGGCCGGCCGGGGATACGCGTTCGCCGGCGCGCCCACCGTCCCGGTGACCGTGGCGTGGGGCACCCGGGACCGGATCCTGCCCTACCGGCAGGCCGCGCTGGCCCGCGCCCGGCTGCCCGCCGCCCGGCACCTGGACCTGCCCGGCTGCGGGCACGTGCCGATGCACGACGACCCGGAGCTGGTCGCCTCGGTCATCCTCGGCACCACCGGGGCCGCGCCGGCCTGAGCCGGTTCACTCGCTCGCGCCGAACGGGTCGGTGCGCACGTAGCGCATCGTCCAGCCGTCCGCCCCGGCCCGCGTGCCGCGTTCGTAGAGGTGGTCCGCCACACCGTCGGCCGGCCGGTCCGGGTGGCGCATGATCCAGCGGGCCGGTGGCGCGCCGTCCGGTTCGGCGGGCAACTCCCGGACGAGGTCGTCGGCCGGCCCCCCGACGAACCGCACGCGCACCAGCGTCACCGCTCACCCTCCGTCCCGGCGTCGACACCCCCGCTCGCAAGCTACCCCGGTCACCGGCCCGCCCCCGGCGGTTTGCACAGCTCGGAGCCCGGGTAGCGGAACCCGGGGGCACCGGATGAGGGCGAGGAGACATCGATGAGGACGCTGGGCGGGCGGTACGAGCTCGAACAGCGAGCCGGCCTTGGTGGCATGTCGGAGGTCTGGCGGGCACACGACCGCGTGCTGGACCGGACCGTCGCGATCAAGCTGATCTCGCCCGGGCTCGACGGCGACGCCGGCTCGGTGGAACGGATCCAGGCCGAGGCCCGTTCGGCGGCCAGGCTGGTGCATCCGAACGTCGCCAGCGTGCACGACTTCGGCACCGCCACGCTGCCCGACGGGCGGCCGGTGCCGTACATCGTGATGGAGTTGGTCGAGGGGGAGACGCTGGCCGCGCACCTGCGCGCCGGCCCGCTGGACTGGCGCATCGCGGTGCGGGTCTGCGCCGAGGTGTGCGCCGCGCTGGCCGCCGCGCACGGCCACGGCATCGTGCACCGGGACGTGAAGCCGGCGAACGTGATCCTCACCCCGGCCGGCGTGAAGGTGCTCGACTTCGGCATCGCCACCCCGGCCGGCGCGCCGGACCACACGCCGGCGGGGATCGTGGTGGGCACCCCGGCCTACCTGGCGCCGGAGCAGCTCGACCGGCAGCCGGCCACCCCGGCCGCCGACATGTACGCGCTCGGCGTGCTGCTCTACTACTGCCTGACCGGCCGGCTGCCGTACGAGGCCGACACCACCAGCCAACTGCTCGGCGCGCGCCGCCGCCGGCCGCCGCAGCCGTTGCCGGAGGTTCCCGGGCTGCCGCCGGAGGTGGCCGAGCTGTGCGACCGCTGCCTCGACGCCGATCCGGCCGCGCGGCCGACCAGCCCGATGGCCGCGCTGGTGCTGGCCGAGGCGGTGGACGCGCGCATCTACGTGCCGATGACCGTGCTGCTGCCGAGGCAGCGGGTGCCGGAGGTGTCGCCGTGGACGGACCGGGCCGCGGCGGAGGCGACCGAGGCGATGGCGGTGGACGCCGCCACCAGCGGCCGGATCCGCTGACGGACTGCCGGCCCGGCCACGGTTTCGCCGGTCGGGGGCCGGGAACGCCTGCCGGTGACTGACGGGAGGCACGCGATGCCGGATCCGAGTTCCTGGCTGGCCGAGTCGGCCACGGCGACCGCGGCGGGTGGCCACGTACGCACCGACGACGGCGGTCTCTCCTCCGCCCTGGCGTCCCCGCTGGCGCCGCACTGCACCGGCCTGACGCCGGAGCAGCTCCTGGCCGCCGCGTTCGCCTCGTGCCTGCACCACGCCGCGGTGGAGGCGGCCGGTGAGATCACCGACGAGGCGCACACCGTGCAGGTGACCGCCGAGGCGAAGCTGGGCCGCGACGACGACGGCCGCTACCGGGCCGACGTGCACGCCGAGATCTCCTCGGCCGGGCTCACCCGCGAGCAGCTCTCCGACCTGGTCGCGTACGCCGACCGGCTCTGGCCGTTCTCCAGCGGTGACCCGAGCCGGCACCGGCTCACGGTCACCCCGGCCGAGAACGGGCGGCACTGAGGACCGGTCTCACCAGCGGAAACCGGCGGTGACCGCGCGGTGGTCGGTGTCCGGCGTGTGCACCACGCCGGCGGCGGTCGGGGTGAGCCCCCGGTAGAGGACGTGGTCCGGGCGGGTCAGCGGGACCTGCGCCGGCCAGGTGAAACCGAAGCCCTGCCCGGCCTCGGCCTGGGCGTCGCCGAGCAGCCGGGTCAGCGGGGCGAAGGCCCGGTCGGTGGTGGCGGTGTTCAGGTCGCCGAGCACCACCAGCCGTTCGGCGGGGTCGGCCCGGACGGTGCGGGCCAGGGCCGCCACCGTCTCGTCTCGGGTGGCGGTGTGACCTGCTCGCGCCGAGCCGAGGTGCACGACGTACACCGTCAGGTCGCCCTGCGGGGCGGCCACCACGGCCCGCAGCGCCCGGTCCCAGCCCAGCCCGGTGTCCACGCCGTGCGCCTCGCGGATCGGCCAGCGGCTCCAGAGGGCGACGGTGGAGACCGACGTCCGGTGCGGGTAGCGATCGGCCAGGACGGGCGCCACCCGCCGGTCGTCGTCGACCTCCTGGAGGCCGATCAGGTCCGGGGCGTCGCCGGCCAGCGCGTCGACCGTGGCGGCCGGGTCGGGGTTGCCGGCGCGCAGGTTCTGGCTGGCCACCCGCACGGAGGTGCCGTCGGCGCCGGCGGCCGGGGGCAGCCACGCGCGGCCGTAGAGGCCGGCCCAGACCAGTGCCGGCAGCAGCACCGCGAGCAGCGCGCGCCGGGAGCGGCGCAGCAGCGCCGCCAGCCCGAGCAGGGGTACGCCGAGACCGAGCAGCGGGGTGACGCTGTCCAGCAGGCTGCCCAGGCCCCGCACGTTGGGCACCGCCCGGTGCCCGACGAGGAGCGCGGCGAGCAGCGCCGCGCAGGCGATGACGACGATCCCCCGCCGACCCCGGCGGCCGGCGGGTCCTCCGGCGGCCCGCTCGTCGACCATCTGCTCCGTCACCGTCCGCATCGTATCGAGCGGGCGGACGATCCGGGTGGCCGATTCCGGCATGCCGGGCCGCTCGCGCCCTCGGTCGCCCGGTCGGCGGTGGAGACCCAGGTGAACGGGGGCCCCTCGGCCGAACGGAGGAGGCAGCGAACGGTGCCCTGTCGAGCCGGGGGGTGCCGGTTTCCTGCCACCAAAGCCGACATGCGGGATCTTCCGGAGACCGGAGGTTGGTGGCGTTCGTGATGCACCGACGGTAATGCGGGGGCGGATTCCGGCAAAGTGTGGCGCATGCCACCAAGTAGCCCGATGGCAAGCGTCGGCAAGATCTCTAGCCTCGGCGGGTGCACCCCGACCACTCCGATCCCCAGCCCCTGTCCGCGACGCGCCCGGTTCGCCGAACGATCGACCCGACATCGGCCGAACGGCGGGTGGGCCGCCACCGCGCCCCGGAGCCACCCCGACGCGGCCCGGCCCGGTCCGTTCCCGGGCGGATCGCGGTCGCCACCGGTGTGACCTGCTGCCTCGGTCTGGTCGGCGTGGTCGGCGTCGGCGAGGCCGCCGCGCCGCCGAACCTGACGGTCAGCGAGGCCCTCGCCGACCGGGCCGCCACCGAGCAGCGCGTCTCCCGCGACCTGACCCGGGTCGCACCGCCTGTCGCCGCGCCCGCGGCACCGGTCCCGACCGCCACGCCGAGCCCCGCGCCGGTCCGGAAGAAGGCGCCGCGCAAGGCGGTCCGCCCCGCGCACCCGCGCCCCGTCGCCGGCCTCGACCAGCGGCAGATGGACAACGCGAAGGCCGTCGTCGACGTCGGGCGGGACATGGGGCTTCCGCGTCGGGCGCTGGTGGTGGCGGTCGCCACCGCCATGCAGGAGAGCGACCTCTACAACCTGGCCAGCGACGTGCTGCCCGAGTCCTTCGACCAGCCGCACCAGGGCAGCGGCTCCGACCACGACTCGGTCGGGCTGTTCCAGCAGCGCCCGAGCAGCGGTTGGGGCACGGTCGCCCAGCTCATGCGCCCCGCGTACGCGGCCCGGGCGTTCTACACCGCGCTGGCCGAGGTGCCCGGCTGGGAGGACATGAGCGTCACCGCCGCCGCCCAGGCGGTGCAGGTCTCCGCGTTCCCCGACGCCTACGCCAAGCACGAGGACCGGGCCACCACCGTGGTGGCGGCGCTGACCTGACGACGCCCCGTCAAGCGGGGGCCCCGCCTCCACCGGATGCGTTGAGCGGGGGCACTTCCTCTCACCGCACGCCGGAGAGGATGTCGTCGACGCGGGCCTCGTGCCGGCGGCGGGCCAGCAGCGCGGCCTCGAACTCGCGGCGCGCCCGCACCGCCTCGGCGTACGCCTCCTCCCGCACCCGGCGGGCCTCGTCCCGGGCGGCCTCCAGCTCGGCACGGGCGCGGGCCAGCAGCGCGGCAGCCTCCCGCTCGGCGGCGCCCGGGTCGGCTGTCGCGTCCTCGGCCGGCGCGGCGCGACGCCGGAGGAAGTCACCGAGGTGCCGGGCGTCCAACCGGATCTGGTCCCACTCCCGGCCCGAGCCCGTGGCGCCCTCCACGCGCGCCGCCAGCCGGCCCAGTTGGAGGTCCAGCTCGTCCAGGCAGGCATCCACCTGACGCCTGTCGTAACCGGACTCCACCACCGAGAACCTCATGTCGCCCCCCAGGCAGCCGCGTACGTACCCCACCGACGATCCTGCGGGGCGGGCGCGGCCGGAGGCGGCCGTTCACGGAAAAATGTTCAGCATCCGGATGCCCGGACTTCCGGGCCGTCAGGCGTGCTTCGGCAGCACGACCACCCGGCCGAAGAACTCGTCGATGCGGCGGACCACGTCGTTGAAGTCGTCCAGGTCGATCGGCTTGGTCACGTACGCGTTGGCCTGGAGCGTGTAGCTGCTGACCACGTCCGTGTCGGCGTTCGAGGTGGTGAGCACCACGATCGGGATGGTCCGCAGGTCCTCGTCCCGCTTGACCTCGCCGAGCACCTGCCGCCCGTCCATCCGGGGCATGTTCAGGTCGAGCAGGATGACGTCCGGCCGCTGCGCCCCGGTGTGCCGGCCCTCGCGGCGGAGGAACTCCATCGCCTCCTCGCCGTCGGCGACCACGTCGATGACCTTCTCGACGTCCGACTCCTCGAGCGCCTCCTCGATCATCAGGACGTCGCCCGGGTCGTCGTCCACCACCAGGATGCGTACGGGGTTGGGTCGGGGCTGGCCCATGGAGCACCTGCTTCGTCTCGGGGAGGGCGCCGGCACGCGGCCGGCCGCTGGCGGGGAAATCTATCCGATCAGGAGCTGGCCGACGCGGTCGGGTCGGCCGTGTCGCGCCGGTGCGCGAGCACCTCGGACAGGCCGGTCACCTGGAGCACCCGGGCCACCCGGCCGCTCGCACCGGTCAGCCGCAGCCACCCGCCGTCGGCGGCGACGAGGTTGTCCCCCCGGACGAAGGCGGCCATGCCCGTCGAGTCGCAGAACGTCAGCTCGCTGAGGTCCAGCAGGAGTTCGCGGCGACCCTCGGCGACCAGCCGGTCGATCGTCGCGTTCAGCTCGCCGGCCGTGCTCAGGTCGAGTTCACCGGCGAGCCGGAGACCGACGCCGGCCTCGCCCCGCTGGGCGTACGTGACGGTGAACGTCACCGTGGCCCCTCTCGCTCCCACCGCAGGCGAACCCTTGCAGTGCAGCAAGTATAGGGGCCGTCCGACGGTCCGCGAGTCAGCGGCCCGCGGTCGCCGCCGACAGCCCGCCAACCACGGCCCGCCCGCGCTCCAGGAACGCCGCCGCCCGGGGGAAGTCGCGCAGCTCGTGTCCATAGTGGTCGAGCGTCAGGCCGACCGCGCCCGCCGGCACACCCCGACTGACCAGGATCTCCACCAGCCACTCGACGAACTCGGTGAACAGCGTCAGGTCGTCGACGTAGAGCGCGGCGGCCAGGAAGTCGACGATGTAGCCGAGGTCGCCGACCGTGGAGTCGAGCTGCGCCGGGGTGTAGTCGGCCACCGCCGGCACCCGCTCGCGCAGGTCGGTGAGCGCGCTGTCGATCAGCTCGCCGCGACGCTTGACCAGGCTGGCGTACTCGTCGTCGGTGAGGTGGTCCAGCCGCGCGGGCGGCGTCGCGCGCAACGCCCGGTCGTCGGCGACCAGGTCGGCGGCGGCCGGCGCGTCCGGTGCCCACGCCACGCCGAGCGTCCGCGCCCACCGGCCGTCCACGCCGAACCCCCGCCCGCCCACCACCACCGGCACGTCGGAGCGGCGACACGCCTCGATCATCCGGTGGGCGTGCGGCAGCCGCATCGGCAGCGCGCAGGCCAGCGCCACCGCGTCGGCGTCGTACCGGTGCAGGTAGGACACCAGGTGCGCGGCCGGAACGCTGGCCCCGAGGAAGACCACCTGCCAGCCGCGCAGCCGCAGCACCTCGGCGACCAGCCGGGCCGGCAACGCGTGCCACTCACCGTCCATACAGGCCATCACGATCCGGCCGCGGGTCGGGCGGGGATCGGCGTACGCGGCCACCGCGGCCACCACCCGCTCGCTGATGTGGGTGGCGGCGTGCTCCTGGGCCACGCTCCACTCGTTGCGCGCCCACCGCTCCCCCACCTCGGCCTGGGCCGGCGCGACCAGGTCGAGCAGCACCCGCTCGGCCGGCACGCCCGCGTCCAGCAGCCCTCGGGCCACCGCCACCGCGGCCTGCTCGTCGGCCTCGGCCAGGCACTCCAGGTAGCCGGGGAAGGCGTGGGCCGGGCCGGAACCGACGGTCGTCGCGCTCACGCGGGCAGCTCCCTCGATCGGTCGGCATTCGTCGGCTCCGGCACCGCGTGCAGGTGACGGGGCACCCGGCCGGCCGGGCCGGTCGCCCGCAACGCGAGCACCGCGATGTCGTCGTGGTCGCCGTGGGCGAGCCAGTCACAGGTCACCTGCTCGACCCGCTCCGCCAGCGCCGGCGCGGGCATCCGGTGGCAGCCGGTCACGGCGGTGAGCAGCCGGTCGGCGCCGAACTGCTCGTCGCCGCGCCAACCGCCGCGCGCCTCGGTCACCCCGTCGCTGTAGAGCAGGCAGGTCTCCCCCGGCGCCAGGTGCACGGTGGTCTCGCCGATCCGCGGATCCGGCACCACGCCGATCAGCATGCCGCTCAACGGCACCACCTCGACCTCGCCGGACTCGCGCAGCACCAGCGGCGGCAGGTGCCCGCCGCCGGCCAGCGTCAGCGTCAGCCCGCCGTCACGGTGCGGGCGGGTCACCCCGAGCACCATGGTGGCGAACCGGCCCTGACCGTGCGCCTGGGTGGTCTCCAGCAGCGCGTCGTTGAGCAGCTTCAGCAGCCGGCCCGGCTGCGTCTCGACCCGGTGCAGGGCGTGCAGGCACTGGCGGAGCTGGCCGGTGAAGACCGCCGCCTCCACGCCCTTGCCGGACACGTCGCCCAGGAAGAACACCGAACCGCCGTCGGCGAGCCGGTGCGAACCGTAGAAGTCGCCGCCGATGCGCAGCCCGGCCTGCGCCGGGCGGTAGGCCGTGCCCCACTGCACGCCGGTGGCCGCCGCCGGCTCCACCGGCAGCAGGCTGGCCTGCAACGTGTCGGCGACCTCGGCCTGGTCGCGGTAGAGCATGGCGGTGGTCAACGCCGCCCCGGCCCGGGCCGCGAACGCGCGGACCAGGTCGACGTCGGCCTGGTCGTACCAGCGGCCGGCGCGGCGGGCCACCAGCAGCACGCCGGCCGGGGCCTCGCGGCCGGGCAGCGGCACCACCCGGGCGGTCGCCCCCGGCACGTCCAGGCCGGGCAGCCAGCCCGCCTCGGCGGCCTGCTCGACCAGCCAGTCCAGCGCGTGCGGCTCGGCGCCGGCGAGGCCGGTCTCGATCGCCGCGGGCAGCGCCGTGGCCGGCAGCACGCCGCTGTCCACCGCGGGGGCCTCGTCGTCCGCGCGGGTCGCCCGCCACCAGCGGGCCCGACCGGAGCGGGGCGCCAGCACCAGCACCGCCACGTCGGCGATCGTGGGCACGGCGAGGCGGGCCACTGCGGCCGCGGCGCGGTCGGGGTGCAGCGGATTGCCGAGCTTCTCGCCGACCACGGCGAGGAAGAGCGAGCGGGCCCGCTCGGCGAGCAACGCGTCGGCCCGGCTGACGCTCTCGGTGACGTCCTCGACGTACCAGCAGCGGCGGGCGAAGGAGAGCGGCACCTGGCGCACCCGCAGCCGCCGCCGGTGGTGGGTGAACTCGGCCGGGCCGTCGCCGCGCAGCGGCGCCACGCCGGCAGCGGCGAGCACCGCGCCGACCACCACCTCGGGCACGAGCCGCTCGGCGACCGGGCTCACGTGACGCACCACACCCTCGGCGTCGCAGACGATGAGCCCCTCGCGGAAGTGCTCCACCACCTCGGACCAGTCCGGGACGGCGGTGACCTCGTGGTCGGGGGCCAGCGGCGGGAGGGCGGACGTCATCGAGGCGGCGGCCGGCCACGCCGAAGACCGTGCGGCACTCGGCGTGGAGATCCGTCCGTCGCCCGGGTCGGAACCCCTGACGTCGGCAGCAGTCACCAGCTGAGCCCCACTCTCCTCGTCGACATCCGCGAGGCGCCGGGAGCGGCGCCTGTGGTCACATCTCGTCACCCCACCCTACGCCGGTCCGCCCGTACCGCCACCCGACCAGGCCGGGAGGTGTCGGGCACGCGCCGCGCGGCGCGGGCCCGGCATTGTTACGATCCGGTCGTCCCTGCCCGACCGGCAGCCTGCGGAAAGGCGTGATGGTGGTATCCCGACGGAGAAAGCCCGAAGCCGCACCGCTGACCATCTCCGTGGACCGATCCGACCCGGCCGTCCCCGTGGTCGGCGTCGCCGGTGACCTGGCCTACGCCACGTCCGCGCCGCTGCGCGCCGAGGTCGACCGGCTGCTCGCCGAGCGTCCCGCGGCGCTCGTGTTCGACTTCGGCGGACTGAACTTCTGCGACAGCACCGGCCTGTCGGTGATCGTGCACGCCTGGCGCGAGGGGCAGCAGGCCGGCACCGCGATCGAGCTGCGGGCGGTTCCCCGGTTCCTGGAGACCATCCTGGACATGACAGGCGTCACCGGGCTGCTGGACCGTTCGCCTGTCGACGGCCGATCCGCGTCCGGCTCGACCGCGTCCGCGTGACCCCGGGGGTTTCCGCACCACTGTCGGCTGGGAACATGGACGCATGCTCTCGCCGCTGTTGACCATCGAGGTGGATCGGCTCGACGCCCGGTCCGCCCGGCTGCGGCTGGCCGGCGAGCTGGACTTCGACACCGCTCCGGAACTCGTCGCCGCCGCCGCCGAGCTGCGCCGCGACGGCCACCAGGAGCTGTGGCTCGACTTCGCCGACGTGACGCTCTGCGACTCGTCCGGCCTGAGCGCGTTGGTGGTGATCCACCGGTCCGGCACCGGAGGTGTCCACCTGATCGACATGAACCCGCGGGTCCGGCAACTGCTGGACCGCACCGGTCTGGCCGAGTTGCTTCCCACGCCGCCCCGCGCCGTGCCCGGCGACGCCCGCGAGGTGGGCTGAGTCGACCGCGCCGGGGTCCCGGGCCGGGGGTGGCCCCCGACCCTGGGACCAGGGGTCGGGGGCCGGGAGGATGGCTCAGGCGGCGGGCACGGCCGGGGCGCGCGACCCGGCCCGCTCCGCCGGTGACGACTCGGCGTCCGCCGGCACGCCGGAATCGGGCGTCTGGAACAGATACCGGACGAAGTTCGCGTCCGCGTCGTCGTCCGCGCCGGGCCACTGACCGACGCAGTCGACGCCGACCACCTCGCGCCCGCCGCCGTCGTTCTCCTCCAGCAGCGCCCACAGCGTCACCGGATAGCACCGGGTGGCGTCCGGGCCGAGACGCCAGCGGGCGTACCAGCCGGGGCGGGCGGGGACGATCTCCACGATCCGTTTCATGACGACCTGCCCTTCCGCGTGCGTCGGAAGTTGTCCGGTCCCTGCGATCCTGCGACCCCCGCGGGTGAGCGCCCCTCACCCGCAGCGAATGAAGCGGGTCGGTCCGCGAGCACCCGTTAGCTTCCCGGCAGCGCCGGGAAGGCGTCCGGCGCAAGCGCCACCGACCAGGAACGAGGTGCGAACATGCGCAAGCAGATGGAGGGCGACAACCAGCGCCGCCGGGCCCTCGCCCGCCAGGCCCGGGAACAAGGGCTGCGGCCGAGCCGGACCGGCGCCAGCCTGAGCGCGTCCAAGCAGGTCACCTCGCTGGACCGGCACGACCGGTCCGGCCCGCCGCCGGCCGGCCGGCACAAGCCGGACAGCACCCGCGGCGGCCCCGCGCCGCCGGCGGTCGGAGTGGCGGAACGCCCGCGCCCGCTGCCGGACCCGCCGCCGGACGCCGGGCCGACGATGGGCTACAAGGACCTCGTGGACGCGATCAGCCGGCGGGCGGGCGTCGACTTCGCCGAGGCGAAGGTCGCCGCCGAGGCCACCGTGCTCGCCCTGGCCTGGGCCCTCGACGAGACCGAACGGGAACGGCTGCTCGACGCGGTGCCGGTGAAGCTGCACGACGTGCTGCCGGTGGACGGCATCGAGCGGCGGCAGGACCTGCCGGGCTTCCTGGCCGAGGTCGGCCGGCGCAGCCGGCTCACCCCGGAACAGGCGCGCTACCAGGCCGAGGCGACCCTGGCCGCGCTGGCCGACGCCGACGCCGAACTGGTCGGCTCGCTGCGCGTACCGGACGGGTTGCGGGACCTGCTCGCGCCGGCCGACTACGGCGGCGGGCTGGTGGGCGCGTCCTCGGCCACCGCGCCGCTGACCGAGCCGGAGCTGCGGGACGCGCTGGCCTCGCTCCCCTACTGGTCCAGCGACCGGCGGTCCCTGGTGCGCACCATCGAGTTGCCCGGCGGCAACCTGGACCGGGTGCTCGACCGGCTGGACCGGCTGAAGGCCGCCGGCGGGCGCGGCCCGCAGATCGGCCGGCCGGACCCGGACAACGCGGTGCTCACCGTACGGACCCAGCAGGTCGACGGCGTGACGGCGGCGGACGTGGACCTGGCCCACCGGGTCGACGCCGCGATCGACGAGGCCGGCGCCGGCATGGCCGCCGGCTGAGGGTGAGGAGAGGGCCCCGCTCGACGCTTCCGGTACCGGCGGGGCCCCCGCCCGACACCTCGACCGCCGGGTAGCGTGCCGAGGGTGGAGAGCGACACCGAGGTCCTGGAGATCGTCGTGGACCCGGCCCGCCCCACCGGCCGGACGCTGCTCGCCGACGGGGTGGAGCAGTCCTACGTGGACGTCGCCGACGCCCGCCACCTGCACTTCGAGTACGTACGGCGGATCGCCGCCGTGATCGACCTGGCCGCGCCGCCCGGCCGGCCGCTGGCCGCGCTGCACCTGGGCGGCGGCGCGCTCACCCCGCCGCGCTGGCTTGCGGCGACCCGCCCCGGCTCGGCGCAGCGGGTCGTGGAGCGCGATCCCGGCGTGGTCGACCTGGTCCGCCGCCGGCTGCCGCCGGTGCCGCCCGAGGTGGCGGTGACGCTCGGCGACGCCCGCGAGGCCGTCACCGGGGCGCCAGCGCAGGCGTACGACGTGGTGGTGGGCGACGTCTACCGGGCGGCCCGGATGCCCGCGCACGTGGCCGCCGTGGAGTTCGCCGCGCAGGTGGCCCGGGTGCTCCGCCCGGACGGCGTCTACCTGGTCAACCTCACCGACCTGCCGCCGCTGGCGCACACCCGCGCTCAGGTCGCCACGCTGCGCGCGGTCTTCGCCGACGTCTGCCTGCTCACCGACCGGCGGATGTTGCGGGGCCGGCGGTACGGCAACGTGGTGCTCGCCGGCACGCCGCGCGCGGGGCGGCTGCCGGTGCGGCGCCTCGTCGCGAGAGTCGCCGCCGATCCGGTGCCCGGGGCCGTGCTGCACGCGGCCACGCTCGACGCGTTCGCCGCCGACGCCTGGCCGGTCAGCGACGCCGACCTGACCTGAGCCGGCCCGCCCCGGCGGGTGGCCGGGTTTCTCCCCGGGCAGGGCGGGTAGCCGCGCCGGATGAGCGTCGCCGACGACCGGTCCACCGCCCGCCGGACGCTGATCGTGATCGGTCTCGTGCTGGCCACCGTGGTCGGGTTGGCGCTGGTCTGGGCGACCCGGCGGGTGCTCGTCTGGGGTCTGGTCGCGGCGTTCCTCGCGGTCGCCCTCAAGCCGCTTGTCGACCGGTTGGAACGCCGGATCCGCCGGCGCGCGCTGGCCACCCTGCTGGTCTTCCTGGCCGCGTTCGCGCTGTTCGCGGCGCTGGGCGCGTTGATCGTCGTGCCGCTGGTGGACGAGCTGGGCCGGCTCGCCGACCGGGCGCCGCGCGTGGTGCACGAGGCGCAGGCCGGGCGGGGACCGGTCGGCGAGCTGCTGGACCGCCTGCACCTGCTCCGCTACGCCGAGCCCGGCCACCTGCGCCGGTACGGCTCCCGGCTCGGCGAGCCGACCGTGGGACTGGTCCGGGGCGTGGCGCAGGCCGTCGCCGCGCTGGTCACGGTGGTGGTGCTGGCGTACCTGATGGTGCTGGAGGCGCCCCGGATCGTGGCGGGCACGCTGCGGCTGGTCGGTGACGGCCCGGCGGAGCGGTTGCGGCGGATCGGCCGCGACACGTCCCGGATCGTCACCGGCTACCTGAGCGGCAACCTGCTGATCAGTGTGATCTGCGGCGGCCTGACCTTCGCCGTGCTGCTCCTGCTCGGGGTGCCGTTCGCCGCGGTGATCGCCCTGGTGGTCGCCGTGGTGGACCTGATCCCGCTGGTGGGCGCCACGCTGGGGGCGATCGTCGCGGCCGGCGCGGGGTTCGCCCGCTCCCCCACCGCCGGCATCGTGGTGCTTGTCTTCTTCGTGGTCTACCAGCAGGTGGAGAACCATCTGCTCCAGCCGGTCATCATGGCCCGCGCGGTCCGGCTGAACCCGCTGACCGTGCTGGTCAGCGTGCTGCTGGCGGCCGAGTTGGCGGGCCTGGTCGGCGCGTTGCTGGCCATCCCGGCGGCCGGCGTGGCGCAGGTACTGCTGCGCGAGTTCGTCCCCGCCGGGCGACTGGCCCTGGCCCCTCCGGCCGACCCCGACCCGCCTCCCGGGGACGGTCCGCCCGGCGGCCGGAACGCCGTGCCACCGGCCGGCGGATCGGCTCCCGGGAACCGGGACAACCCGCCGGCCAGTGGTTGACACCCGGCGTCAGGGCCGGCGGACCAGCTCGGGTGACTCGCTCTCCAGCGGCACCGCGTTGGCCGGGACGAGGCCGAGCTGCACCGCCGGGCGGAGCAGCGTCGCGTCGAGCGCCCAGTCGGCGGCCACGCGCGGCCGGTTGCCGGGCATGGCCAGCAGGTGGTAGCCACGGGTGACCGCCTTGGCCGGCAGGCCGGACAGCGGCACGTGCAGCGGGTTGGCCGCCGCGTCCTTGCCGCCCAGGTCGACCACCCAGCCCAGGTCGTGGTGCTGGTAGGACTTCCGCTTCCCCTGCCCGTACGAGGCGGCGATGTTGTGCGCGGCAAGCTTGCCCTGGCGCTGGGCGTGCTGGGCGGTCATCGCGCAGACCTGGCCGGGCCGGGTCGGGTCGGGGACGGCGGCGGCGTCGCCGCAGGCGAACACCTCCGGATAGCCGGGCACGTTGAGGTACTCGTCGACCACCAGCCGGCCCTTCTCGGTGCGCAGCCCCAACTCGGCCACGAACGGGTCGGGACGGACGCCGACGCACCAGATCAGGCTGCACGTCGGCACGTACTCGCCGTCGGTGAGCATCACCCCGTCCGGGGTGGCCTCGCCGACCGAGGTGCCCATCCGCACGTCCACGCCACGTTTGCGCAGCACCCGGTCGGCGGTGACGGACATCCGCCGGTCCAGCTCGGGCAGCACCCGGGGTGCGACGTCCAGCAGCATCCAGCGGGGCCGGACCTTCAGGTGCGGGCGCTGGGCGACCAGCCGGTCGGTGAAGAGCTGCCCGTGCGCGGCGACCTCGGTGCCGGTGTAGCCGGCGCCGACCACCACGAAGGTGGTACGCGCCCGCTGCTCGGCCGGGTCGTCGGTCAGCTCGGCCAGCTCCACCTGCCGGACCACGTGGTCGTGCAGGTAGAGCGCCTCGGGCAGGCCGCGGAAGCCGTGCGCGTACTCGGTGACGCCGGGGATGGGCAGCAGCTTGTTGACGCTGCCCACGGAGAGGATCAGCCTGTCGTACGCGAGCTGACCGTGGTCGCCCTCGGCGGAGCGGTAGCCGACCCAGCGGTTCTGCAGGTCGACCCGGTCCGCCTCGCCGACCACCACCCGCACGCCGTCCAGCGTGCCGGCGAGCGGCACCGAGATGCGGGTCGGCTCGACCACGCCGGCCGCCACCTCGGGCAGCAGCGGCAGGTAGAGGAAGTAGTCGGTCGTGTTCAGCAGGACGATCTCGGCCCGGTCGCGGGCCAGCCGGCGCAACGTCTTGGCCGCGTGGTACCCGGCGAACCCGGCCCCCACGATCACCACACGTGGTTTCGTCATGTCTGCTGCCGTTCCCGGGCAGACCTGCGGCAAACGTGGGCGGCAATCCATCCACCCGCACCGATATGTACATTCCTCGTGATCGGCGCGAGGATGCCGGGATGGGAAACCACGAGACCGCCGAGGGCCGACCCACGAGGTCGACCCGGCGTACCTTCCTCACCGCCTCGGCCGCGGCCACCGCCGCCGCCGTCGCCACGCCGCTCGCTGCGGACCCCGCGTCCGCCGCGCCCGCCGTCCCGCACGGCCCGGGCCGGCCGGCCCGGCCGCAACCGCCGGACCGCGAGCTGACCGCGCTGCTGCGCGAGATCGACCGCGGGCGGATCGAGGCCACCGTCCGGCGACTCGCCGCGTTCGGCACCCGGCACACCCTCTCCAGCCAGGACGATCCGGTACGCGGCATCGGCGCCGCCCGCGACTGGATCCACGCCCGACTGTCCGAGTACGCCGCCGCCTCCGGCGGCCGGATGACAGTCGAACTCCAGTCGTACGTGCAGGAGCCGGCGTCCCGGATCCCCACCGCCACCACCATCACCAACGTGGTGGCGACGCTGCGCGGCGACGTCACCCCCGAGCGGGTGTACGTGATCACCGGCCACTACGACTCCCGCGCCACCGACGTGATGGACGCGGTGAGCGACGCGCCCGGCGCCGACGACGACGCCTCCGGGGTGGCCGTGGTGATGGAACTGGCCCGGGTGCTGGCCGGTCGGCGCAGCGAGGCCACCATCGTGCTCGCCGCCGTCGCCGGCGAGGAGCAGGGACTGTACGGCTCGGCGTACCTCGCCGGCCGGTTGAAGGCCGCCGGCGTGGACGTGCAGGGCATGTTCAGCAACGACATCGTCGGCAGCAGCACCGCCGACGACGGCACCCGCGACCCGCGTACCGTGCGGCTCTTCGCCGAAGGCGTGCCGACCGCGGAGACGCCTGCCGAGGCGAGCGTGCGGCAGTCCGTCGGCGGCGAGAACGACTCCCCGTCCCGGCAGCTCGCCCGCTTCGTCGGCGACGTGGCGGACAACGGCGCGACCGGGATGGACGTCCGGGTCATCTACCGGCGGGACCGCTACCTGCGCGGCAGCGACCACATCTCGTTCCTGCGCGAGGGCTGGCCCGCCGGTCGGTTCACCGAGCCGGCCGAGGACTTCGCCCACCAGCACCAGGACGTCCGGGTCGTCGACGGCGTGCAGTACGGCGACCTGCCCGAGTTCTGCGACTTCGACTACATCACCCGGGTGGCCCGGGTGAACGCCGCGACGCTGTGGTCGCTCGCCCAGGCCCCGGGCACGCCGAAGGGGGCGATCGTGGTCACCACCAACCTGACCAACGACACCACCCTGCGCTGGCAGCGCGGCACCGAACCGGACCTGGCCGGCTACGAGGTGGTGTGGCGGGAGACCACCGCCGACCGGTGGCAGAAGGTGCTGGCGGTCGGCGACGTCACCGAGGTGACGATCGACCTGTCCAAGGACAACGTGTTCTTCGGCGTGCGGTCGGTGGACCGGGCCGGGCACCGCAGCCCGGTCGCGTTCCCGAAACCGGGAAGCTGAGCACGCCTGCCGGTCAGGGTGTCGGCGGGGCCGTGATCGCCCAGCGCTCGTGGTCCCGCCACGCGCCGTCGACGAACAGGTAGTCCGGGGAGAAGCCCTCCAGCCGGAAGCCGAGCCGGCGGGCCAGCTTCTTCGACGGCTCGTTGCCCGGTTGGATGTTCGCCTCCAGCCGGTGCAGCCCGAGCGTCTCGAACGCGTGCGCGACCACCAGCCGCACGCCGGCCGAGGCGTGCCCGGTCCCCGCGTACGGGCGGAACGCGGCGTAACCGAGGTAGCCGCCGCGCAGCGCGCCGAGCACGATGCCGCCGATGTTCGCGTACCCGGCGATCTCCCCGCTGGCGCGGTCGCAGAACAGGAACCCGGAGGTGTCCTGCCGCCGGATCCGGCGCAGGTACGCGGCGTACTGCTCGGCGTCGCCCGGCGCGGACAGCCACGGGTGGTGCAGGTCCCGGCTGCGCCGGGCAGCGGCCACGAACTCCGCCTCGTCGCCGGGCCGGGGCCGGCGGACGGCAACCCGACCGTCGCTACGCAGATACCTCACCCGCACCACTCTCGGCCACCCGCCACCGGCCCACTCACCCAGGGTCCCCCTTGCCTGCCACCTCCCCGCCCCGGCACCCCTCCCCGCCTCGCCATCAGAAGTGCGCGCCCTCGGAGAGACCGTTCCGTCGATCATGAAGTTGACGGAGCCGGAGAGCGCTCTCCCTTACGGTCAACTTCATGATCGACCGAGGGTTTGCCGAGGTGGAGAGGATCAGCGGGATCTTCGGGGCAGTTCGGGAGGTGGTGGGGACGCCATGGGTGTCTACGAGAGCGTGAGACACCCACCGCGTTCCAGTCGCGCTCCGGTGGGCCGGTGGGTGGAACGCCATGGGTGTCAGGGGCGCCTCGTGGTGTTCGGGGCGGGTCATTGCCCCGCCTGAGGCAGCCGAGGCGTCTGGTCGGGTCTGTCGGATTCGGCGGGCTGCTGTGGCGGGGTGGCGGCAGGGGGACCGACGGGAATGTGGGTCGGGCTGCGTGCACTGTCCGGTTCGGTCGAGGTGGCGTGACGGGCGTCATCGCGGCGGCGGAATCGGTGCCGGGGGTGGGGCGTTATACCTGGCAGACCGCGTGGAGCCCGGCCCCGCCGCAGGCACCCGGTCGGAATGACCGGCCACCGGCCGTGGTTACACCCCCAGGCCGCGCGCCGGCTACCCGGGTCCCGAGCAGGCCACCCGCGCCGCCGGGCCCACCCCCTTCAAGACTTTCCCCCGCACGTGGCATCCCCCGTGCCGCGTCCACCCCCACGTTTTGGGAGGCAACCATCATGGCTACCACCCTGCTGCGTAAGACCGTGCTCACCGCTGCCGGTATCGCCGCCACCGCCGGCGGCATCGCCGGCCCCGCCATCGCCGCCCACGCCGCCCCGGCCCAGAAGAGCACCGTCGCCGCCGACCGCAAGGGTCACGGTGAGCGGGAGTTGGACGTGCGCTACGAGGCGCAGCCGAACTTCTACTACTGCGGCCCCGCCGCCGCCCGCAACG
>NZ_JBITEP010000045.1:0-30986 GCF_044455315.1 Micromonospora sp. NPDC051300
CCCGGTTGACCCCCGTGGAATTCGAGACCATCATGCACCCACCGGCCAGTCAGGCCGCGTGACTACACCTGTCACCTGCCGGTGCAGCAGACCCGGCGGTCAAAGCTGACTTCTGGCGGCTGTCGCTGCTCGGGCCGTACCTCTGGGCCGACGGCGTGAGCGTGTGGGCGGTCAAGCCGTGTTGCCGTCCTGCGCCAGCCATTGACGGACGACCGAGAAGTCCTCTTCGGTCAGACCCGTGTAGGGGTCGACACGGTGCAGCAGCGCCCGCCCGGGGTGATGGGCCATGACCCATCGTTGGTCGGCATCGGTTGTCTCGTCGTCGAGCCAGACGAACGAACGTCCTGCTGCCCACTGGGTCAGGAACACGGTCTTCCAGTGCAGGCCGCGCCTCGGATCCTGGTCGTCGTCCGGCCAATCGACCACCGGGAGGTCCGGAAGCCCGAGCCGCGGCGAGACGATCTCGTTCGCATCCGCCATCCATGTCGTTGCCCAGACCAACTCGCATCTCAGGGCCAACAGCCTGCGACCGTCACTCGGGTCGAGCCGGTCGAGCAGCGGATGACCGGTCCCTTCCGGCGGCTGCGTGACGGCACCGCTCACGGAGCGTCTGCGGCCATCCGGCCGGGCTCTGAACGGGATCAGTGGCCCGTCCACATCGAGGAAGATCAAGGGTCGGTGGGTCAGGCCGGGCATCACGCTCGAACCGTATCGTGGGGCCGATCTGGGTGAGGCGGGCACCTTCGCCCTTCTCGGTACGGCCGAACGTCGAGCCGCACCAGCCACCTGCCGTGTGCCACGCTCGCCGGCAGATCCGGCGACCCTCCGCACGTCGAGCCGGACGAGCGTGGTCGTCCTCGCGGCAGAAGCCGGATCCCCCGCTACGCGACGCCGGGGGTGGGAACATCGAGCCGAACCGCCTCGATGAAGCCATCAGGTGGCAGGTAGCGATGCTCTTCAACGTAGTGGCCGATCAGCGTCGGTGCGGCGAAGTTCGTCCCATCCCCACCGGTGAGCCAGATCTCGCCGTTCCCGCGGGCGACATCGGGAGCCTCGTAGAACCGGGCATCGGCCCGGATCAGGCGCGGAGGCTCGGCCATAGCCAGGCAGAACTGACAGTAGTGGTACCCCCGCATGAGCCGCACCGGACTGGCGCCGAGGCTCACCAAACGGTCCCGAACGTCTTGCGGGCAGGCTCCAGTGGTGAAGGGCATGCCCGAATCCAGCCAACCGATCGCCATGGCGTCCGGGGCCCCCGGGTAGTAGTCATAAGACGCCAGGTCCGGGATGTGCGTCACGCGTCGATCATTTCATGCTCGGCGGGGTTGAGCCGGCCACGCTGGGCCCCATGACGTCCGAGGCAGTCGGCGCAGGTCGGAGGGGTGGACCGATGGCTCGGTCACCGCACCGCAAAAACGGGGGCAGTTCACATTTTCATAGAAGAAAGTCAAAGCCCTGACCAGTGCTTCCGCTGGTCAGGGCTTCTTCTTTGTCGGGACGGCCGGATTCGAACCGACGACCCCTTGACCCCCAGTCAAGTGCGCTACCAAACTGCGCCACGTCCCGATGCCCCCGCGCGGTCTCCCCCGCAGCAGCCGGTACAGCTTAGCGCAAGATCTTCGCACCGTACGCACGGGCCCCTCCCCGCGCGGCTGCGGCGTCGGACGCCACTCCCCCTAGAGCGTCCTAGGAAAGAGGCCGCCGGGGCGGTGCCCCGGCGGCTTCCAGGTGGGGACGGGTCAGCCGTGCGCCTTGCCACGCCCGCCCGGGCCCAGCTTCTTGCGCGGCCGGACCGAGATGTCGATCGGGCTGCCCTCGAAGCCGAACTCCTCGCGCAGCTTGCGCTCCACGAACCGCTGGTAGCCGGCGTCCAGCGGGCCGGTGGTGAACAGCACGAACCGCGGCGGCGCCACCCCGGCCTGGGTGGCGAACAGGATGCGCGGGGCGCGCCCGCCGCGTACCGGGTGCGGGGTGGCCTGCACCAGCGCGGTGAGCCACTGGTTGAGCTGCGCGGTGGGGATGCGGGTCTCCCAGCTCGCCAGCGCCTTGCGCAGCGCGGGGGCGAGCTTGTCGACGGCGCGGCCGGTCTGCGCGGACAGGTTCAGCCGGATCGCCCACGGGATGCGCCGCAGTTCCCGGTCGATCTCCTTGTCCAGGTAGTAGCGGCGGTCGGCGTCCACCAGGTCCCACTTGTTGAACGCGATGACCAGGGCCCGGCCGGCCTCCACCACCATGGTGAGAATGCGCTGGTCCTGCTCGCTGATCACCTCGCTGGAGTCCAGCAGCACCACGGCCACCTCGGCCGCCTCGATCGCCGAGGCGGTACGCAGGCTGGCGTAGTATTCCGTGCCGCTGGCCTTGCCGACCCGCTTGCGCAGCCCGGCGGTGTCCACGAGTTGCCAGGTCTCGCCGCCGATCTCGACCAGGCTGTCGACCGGGTCGACGGTGGTGCCGGCCACCGAGTCGACCACCGCCCGCTCCTCGCCGGAGAACCGGTTGAGCAGGCTGGACTTGCCGACGTTGGGGCGCCCGACCAGGGCCACCCGGCGCGGGCCGCGCGGGCGGTTCTCCACGATCTTCGGCGCCTCGGGCAGCGCGGCCATGATGGCGTCGAGCAGGTCGCCGGAGCCACGGCCGTGCAGCGCCGACACCGTGAACGGCTCACCCAGACCGAGCGACCAGAGCGAGGTCGCCTCCATCTCGATGGTCGTGTTGTCGGCCTTGTTGGCCACCAGGATCACCGGCTTGGCGCTGCGGCGCAGCATCTTCACCGCGGCCTCGTCCACGTCGGTGGAGCCGACCATGGCGTCCACCACGAACAGCACCACGTCGGCGGTGACCACGGCGGTCTCCGCCTGGGCGGCGATCGCCGCGGCGCGGTCCTTGGCGTCGGGCTCCCAGCCGCCGGTGTCCACCACGGTGAACTCGCGGCCGTTCCACTGTGCGTCGTAGGGCACCCGGTCCCGGGTCACTCCGGGGATGTCCTCGACGACCGCCTGGCGGCGGCCGATGATGCGGTTGACAAGCGTGGACTTGCCCACGTTGGGGCGGCCCACCACGGCCACCACGGGCCGCGGGCCGGTGGGCTCGTCGGCGGTGACCTCCGGCTCACGCAGCTCCACCCAGCCACCGAATTCGTCCGTCACGCCACGCCCCGCTCGGTGAGCAGCTCGCGCAGGCGGACGACGACCTGGTCGATGCCCAGCTCAGTGGTGTCCAGCACCACGGCGTCGGCGGCCTGCTGAAGCGGGTTGACCTTGCGGGTCGAGTCGAGCCGGTCGCGCCGGGCCAGGTCGGCGGCGGTCGCCGCGACGTCGGCGGCGTCCTCGGCGCTGCGCCGCTGGGCGCGCGCCGCCTCGGAGGCGGTCAGGTAGACCTTCAGGTCGGCGTCGGGCGCCACCACGGAGCCGATGTCGCGGCCCTCGACCACGATCCGGCCCGCCTCGGCGATCAGCCGCCGCTGCCGGTCGACGAGCAGCTCACGGATCGCGCCGACGGCGGCCACCGCGGAGACCGCGCCGGTCACCTCGGCGCCGCGGATGTCCGAGGACACGTCGGTGCCGTCGACGGTCACCGCGTACCCCTGCGGGTCGGTGCCGATGCGGAGGTCGGCCTCGCCGGCGACCTTGGCCACCGACTCGGCGTCGGTCAGCTCCACCCCGGAGCGCAGCACGGCCCAGGTCAGCGCCCGGTACATGGCGCCGGTGTCGAGGTAGCGCGCGTCGAGGCTCACCGCCAGTCGCCGCGACACGGTGGACTTACCCGAACCGGACGGCCCGTCCACCGCGACCACGCATCGCCCGACCGGTACGTTTTCCTCCACCGTTGTCCTCCTCAGCCCGTACCTCGCGGGTCGCCGGTCGTCCGGCGCCGTTGAGCGGATGTGTCTCGTCGTCAATCATGCCCGCGCCGCGCGGGCGTCCCGCCGGGGCGCGTGCGCGTCGGCCGGCGGGCCGCGTCGAAGCCTACCGGGAGCCGTACCCGATCGACCGGGTCAGTCACCCACGGCCTTGAACAGGGCGGCGACCTCCGCGTTGGTCAGCCGCCGCAGCCGCCCGGTGCGCAGGTCGCCGAGTTTGATCGGACCGATCGAGGTGCGGATCAGCCGGGACACCGGGTGTCCGACCTCGGCCATCAGGCGGCGGACGATGTGCTTGCGCCCCTCGTGCAGGGTCAGCTCCACCTGGGCGGTTTTGCCCAGCGTGTCGACCACCTTGAAGCCGTCGACCTTCACCGGGCCGTCCTCCAGCTCGACGCCGCCGGTCAGCCGCTTGCCCAGGTTACGCGGGATCGGCCCGGCCACCTCGGCGAGGTAGGTCTTGAGCACCTCGTACGACGGGTGCATGAGCTTGTGGGCCAGGGTGCCGTCGTTGGTGAGCAGGAGCAGGCCCTCGCTGTCGGCGTCCAGCCGCCCGACGTGGTAGACCCGCTGCTCCAGCCGCGCGCCGATGAAGTCGGCGAGCTCGGTGCGACCCTTCTCGTCGGCCATGGTGGTGACCACCCCGCGCGGCTTGTTCATCGCCACGTAGACCAGGCGGACGTCGGCCTGGAGCCGTTCGCCGTCGACGTGGATCACGTCGCGCGCCGGGTCGGCCTTGTCGCCGAGCTGTGCCACCCGGCCGTTGACGGTGACCCGCCGGCGGAAGATCAGGTCCTCGCAGGCGCGCCGCGAACCCACCCCCGCGGCGGCGAGCACCTTCTGCAGGCGCTCGGCGCCCTCGTAGACGGGGGCGTCGGTCTTCGGGGCACGGTCATCGCGTGGCATCGGCAAGCTCTTCTACGTCGTCGGGAAGGAACGGGGCCAGGGGCGGCAGGTCGTCCACCGAGTTGAGCCCCAGCTTCTCCAGGAACAGGGTGGTGGTCCGGTAGAGGAACGCACCGCTGTCCGCTTCGGTGCCGCACTCCTCGACCAGGCCGCGACCCACCAGGGTACGGAGCACCCCGTCGCAGTTGACACCCCGGATGGCCGAGATGCGCGACCGGGTCACCGGCTGGCGGTAGGCGACCACGGCCAGGGTCTCCAGCGCGGCCTGGGTCAGCCGGACCGACTGCCCGTCCAGCACGAACCGTTCGACGTAGCCGGCGTATTCCGGCCGGGTGTAGAGACGCCAGCCACCCGCGGCCCGGCGCAGCTCGAACCCGTGCCCGGCGGCGGTGTAGCCGGCGGCGATCTCGTCGAGCATCGCCCCGACCCGCTCCGGCGCCTGCTCCAGCACCTCGGCCAGGACCAGCTCGCTGACCGGCTGGTCCACCACGAGCAGGATCGCCTCCAGGGCGCCGCGCAGCTCGGCGTCGTCCAGCACCGGCGCGGGCGGCGGTTCCGGCGCCGCCCGCCGCCGACCCCGCTTCTGGGGTACGCCGGAAGCGCCCGCCGAACTACCGCCCCCCGCAGACCCGTCCATTCCTCCCGAGCTGTCATTGTCGGACTCCCCCACGATCTTGGTACGGTCCCGCCCCTCCGGGGGCGCCCCTGTACCAAGATCGGCTGCGTCCCCATCCATGGACGAGATCTTGGAAGGATTCGGCCCCTCTGGGGGCCGTTCGTTACCAAGATCTGCTCCCGTCTGAGGATCTTGCGCGGTTTCCGGTCGGTCCGAACGGTAGGTGTCCAAGATCTCGGTACCCGGCTCCGCCGACGGGGCCGCCACCCCGGCATCAGTGGTGGAGGCGACATCGGCGTCGGCGCTGGCCGACGCCCCGGCGTCGTGGGCGACATCGGCGTCGGCGCTGGACAACGTCTCGGCGTCGGAGGCCGCGTCGACGCCGGGGTCGGCGTCGGGAGCGGGGGCGGGCTTCGGCGGGGTGGGGCGCTGCCACGGGGGGATCCAGGCGGCGGCCTGGTCAGCCAGCGAGTCCCGGCGCTCCTCGTCGCTCATCAGATCACTCCTGCGTCGGTGTGGGTTCGCCCGCCGGCGCGGCGGGCACGTCAGCGTCCGCCCCGGCCCGCCCGGCGACATCGGCACCCGAACCGCCGGCGTCGCCGGGCACGTCGGCGCCGGCTGCATCGCCACGCGCCTCGGAGGCGGGGGCCGGGGCGGATGCGGAGGCGGGGACGGTGTCAGTGCCGGCGTCGGCCGGTTCCGGGGTGCCGGCGTACTCGTCGACGGTCAGCTCGGCGTCGCCGTCGGCCGGGCCGGTCCAGCGGACCGTCAGCTCCTCCAGCGCCTGCTCCTGCACGAACGCGACGAGACCCTGCCGGTACAGCTCCAGCAGCGCCAGGAACCGCGCCACCACCTCCAGCGTCATCTCGCAGTCGGCGCAGAGCAGCGAGAAGGTGGCCACCCCGGCGCGGCGGAGCCGGTCGGCGATGACGCCGGCGTGCTCCCGGACGCTGACCCGGACCATGTGCACGTGGGCGATGGACACCTCGGGCACCGGCTTCGGGCTCATCGCCTTCACGGCCAGCTTGAGCAGCCGCTGCGGGCCGATGCCGAGCACCAGGTCGGGCAGCGCCTCGGCGTAGCGGGGTTCCAGGGTGACCGCGCGCGGGTAGCGCCGGCCGCCGACCGACTCCAGCTCGGCGATGTGCGCCGCCGCCTCCTTGTACGCCTTGTACTGCAACAGCCGGGCGAAGAGCAGGTCGCGCGCCTCCAGCAGCGCCAGGTCCTCCTCGTCCTCCACCTCGGCCGAGGGCAGCAGCCGGGCCGCCTTGAGGTCGAGCAGGGTGGCGGCGACCAGCAGGAACTCGCTTGTCTCGTCCAGGTCCCACTGGTCGCCCATGGCGCGCAGGTAGGCGATGAACTCGTCGGTGACCTTGTGCAGGGCGACCTCGGTGACGTCCAGCTTGTGCTTGCTGATGAGCTGGAGCAGCAGGTCGAACGGGCCGGTGAAGTTGTCCAGCCGGACGGTGAAGCCGCTGGTCTCCTCGACGACTGCCGCGTCGGCGGGGACGACGCCGTCGACCTCGGCGGCCAGCCCGGCGGCGTCCGCCGGGTCGGCGTGCGGGTCGAGGGGCGGCGCGGTCACCGGGAAACCGTAGTCGACGCGGCGGGCGGGCGGCGTGCGCCCTACCGGTCCGCCTCGGCGGCGATCACCTCTCGGGCGAGCTGCCGGTAGTTGCGCGCGCCGGAGGAGGCCGGGTCGAGGGTGGTGATGGGCGCGCCGGCCACCGTCGACTCGGGGAACTTCACGGTCTTGGTGATGACGGTCTGGTAGACCTTGTCGCCGAACGCCTCCACCACCCGTTGCAGCACCTGCCGGCAGTGGGTGGTGCGGCTGTCGTACATGGTGGCGAGGATGCCCTCGAGCTCCAGGTCGAAGTTGAGCCGCTCGCGCACCTTGTCGATGGTGTCCAGCAGCAGCGCCACGCCGCGCAGGCTGAAGAACTCGCACTCCAGCGGGATGAGCACGCCGTGCGCGACGGTCAGCGCGTTGATCGCCAGCAGGCCCAGCGAGGGCTGGCAGTCGATCAGGATGAAGTCGTACTCCTTGCGGATGCTGCGCAGCACCCGGGCCAGGGCCATCTCCCGGGCGACCTCGTTGACGAGTTGTATCTCGGCGGCGGAGAGGTCGATGTTGGCCGGCAGCAGGTGCAGCCCGGCCACGTCGGTCTTGATCAGGACGTCCTCGGCGGTGACGTCGTCCTGCATGAGCAGGTTGTAGACCGACAGGTCGAGGTTGTGCGGGTTGACGCCCAGGCCGACGGAGAGGGCGCCCTGCGGGTCGAAGTCGACCAGGAGCACCTTGCGGCCGTACTCGGCGAGCGCGGCGCCCAGGTTGATGGTGGTCGTGGTCTTGCCGACGCCACCCTTCTGGTTGGCCATCGCGATGATCCGCGCCGGGCCGTGCCGGTCGGTCGGCATCGGCTCGGGGATCGGCTTGCGCATGGTGTAGGCCGCCGGGTCGGCGGGGCCGAGGTCGGCGCCGAGCGTCGCCTGCTGCTCACGGAGCTCCGACGTCCAGGTCTCGGCACGGTCACCGTTTCCTGCCATGTCCTCGTTGCCCCCTCCCGACGACCACCCCGGCGTCGGAGCCGTCCGACGTCCCTCGCGGCGCCGCTGCGCACCCCCGGTCCGTCGCACCTGGAGGCCCGCGCCGATGCCGACTGTACGCCACGGGCCAGCAGCAGCTTCGGTAGCGGGTCGGCGTGTCGGCGGCCGGTCAGGAGAGCGCGCGCGGGTGTGCCAGGACGTACACCTCGCGCAGCCGGTCCACGGTGACCAACGTGTACACCTGCGTGGTGGTCACCGACGCGTGGCCGAGCAGTTCCTGGACCACGCGCACGTCCGCGCCGCCGTCGAGCAGGTGGGTGGCGTACGAGTGGCGCAGCGTGTGCGGGGAGACCGCCTCCGGCCCGTCGACCGGCAGACCGGCGCGGCCGGCGGCGGCGCGCAGCACGCCCCACGCGCCCTGCCGGGTGAGCGGTCCGCCACGGGCGTTGACGAACAGCGCCGGGGTGCCCCGCCCGGCGGCGAGCAGCGCCGGCCGGCCGCGGACCAGCCAGGCGCGCACCGCGTCGGCGGCGTACCCGCCGACCGGGACGAGGCGGGTCCGGCCGCCCTTGCCGCGCAGCAGCACGGTGCCGGCGTCCAGGTCGAGGTCGTCGACGGCCGCGCCGACCGTCTCGGAGATGCGCGCGCCGGTGCCGTACAGGAACTCCAGCAACGCCCGGTCGCGCAGCGCGCGGGGCGCGGCGTCGCCGGTGGTTTCGGTCGGGGCGGCGGCCGCCAGCAGCCGCAGGACGGCGTCGACGGGCAGCGCCCGGGGCAGCCGGCGCGGTGGCGTGGGCGGGCGGACGTCGCGGCCCGGGTCGTCGCCGGTGAGGCCCTCGCGCAGCGCGAAGCGGTGCAGGCCGCGGACCGCGCTGGCGGCCCGGGCGGCGGACGAGACGGCCAGTGGCGGGTGGTCGTCGTCGCCGGCGCGCAGCCGGGCCAGGTGGGCCTCGACCTGGGCGGCGCCGGCGGCGGCCAGGTCGGTCACCCCGGCGTCGGCGAGGGTGGTGAGGTAGCGCTCCAGGTCCCGGCGGTACGCGGCGAGCGTGTGGCCGGAGAGTCCACGCTCCACGGTGAGGTGGTCGAGGTAGCCGCGGACGGCCCGACGCAGGGCCGGCGCGGGTTGCGCGCCGGCCCGTGGCGTCGTCTCGGTCAGTTGAGCACCTCGGCCAGCGGCAGCACGTCCATGCCGTGCGCCTCGGCGACCGGGCCGTAGACCACCTTGCCGTCGTGGGTGTTCAGGCCCAGCGCCAGCGCCGGGTCGGCGCGCAGCGCCTCCCGCCAGCCCTGGTTGGCCAGTTCGAGCGCGTACGGCAGGGTGACGTTGGTCAGCGCGTAGGTGCTGGTGTTCGGCACCGCGCCGGGCATGTTCGCCACGCAGTAGAAGATCGAGTCGTGCACCTTGTAGGTCGGGTCGGCGTGCGTGGTCGGCCGCGAGTCCTCGAAGCAGCCGCCCTGGTCGATCGCGATGTCGACGAGCACGCTGCCCGGCTTCATCCGGGAGACCAGCTCGTTGGAGATCAGCTTCGGGGCCTTCGCGCCGGGCACCAGCACCGCGCCGATGACCAGGTCCGCGTCGAGCACGGCCCGCTCGATCTCGTACGCGTTGGAGGCGACGGTCTGCAGGTGGCCGCGGTAGATGGCGTCGGCGGAGCGCAGCCGGGCCACGTTCTTGTCCAGCAGCAGCACCTCGGACTGCAGGCCGAGCGCGATGGCGGCGGCGTTCAGGCCGGACACGCCGGCGCCGATGACCACGGTCTTGGCCGCGTACACGCCGGAGACGCCGCCGGGCAGCACGCCCCGGCCACCGCCGGTGCGCATCATGTAGAACGCGCCGACCTGCGGAGCGAGCCGGCCGGCCACCTCGGACATCGGGGCGAGCAGCGGCAGCGACCGGTCGGGCAGCTCGACCGTCTCGTAGGCGATGCCGGTGACCTTACGGTCGACGAGCGCGTCGGTGCAGTCGCGGGAGGCGGCCAGGTGCAGGTAGGTGAAGAGCACCTGCCCCTCGCGCATCCGGTGGTACTCCTCGGCGATCGGCTCCTTGACCTTGAGGACCAGCTCGGCGGTCTCCCAGACCTCGTCGGCGGTGGCGAGGATCTTCGCGCCGGCGGCGGCGAACTCGTCGTCGGTGATGCTGGAGCCGACCCCGGCGCCCGCCTCGACGAAGACCTCGTGGCCGTGGCGGGTGAACTCGTTGACGCCCGCCGGCGTGATCGCCACCCGGTACTCGTGGTTCTTGACCTCGCGGGGGATTCCGACCTTCACGATGCAGACACCTTCCTCCGGGGCGGCTCACCCCCGACAGCACGGCGTCCCGCCGGCTCCGTTGCCGACGCGGTCCACCGGTCCCGCCGGCGGCAGTGTAGGCGCGCGGGCGGCCGGCGGACGCCAACACAGTGACATCCGGTGCCCGGTGGTGCTGACGGAGTGTCAGGCATGGGCCGGGCCGGCCGGCCGAGAGGCCGTCAGCCGACAGGACAGACTTCGGTAAATATCCTCGCACCGTCGGGGTGCCGATGCGGACAGGACGCGAGTGGATCACTATGGTGTCCGCTCATGACCACTCCTTACCAGCAGCACCCGTACGGCGTCTCGGACAAGAGCAAGGTCGTCGCGGGCATCCTCCAGATCCTCCTCGGCGGCTTCGGTATCGGCCGGTTCTACATGGGCGACACCAAGACCGGCGTGATCCAGCTCGTCGTCACGCTCGTGACCTGTGGCTTCGGCGCCATCTGGGGTCTCGTCGACGGCATCCTGATCCTGGTCAACGGCGGCGTCGACGGCCAGGGCCGCCCGCTGCGCGACTGACCGGGCGAGACCGAGGAGGGGCCGCGCGGCACACGCCGCACGGCCCCTCTCGTCGTCGGTTCCCGATCAGCGCGGGAGCGGCGCCTCCGGACGGCGCAGCTCGGCGAAGCCGGTCTCCCGGGCCCGGGCGGCGGCGAGCAACCCGGCCACGCAGGACGCGTTGGTGATCTCCCCGGCCAGGACCATCCGGACCGCCTCGTCGAGGTCCACGCGGACCACCTGGAGGTCGGCCTCCTCGTCGCTGCGCTCGTGGCGCTCGCCGGCGGGGACCTCGGCGAGGTCGCGGGCCAGGAAGACCCGGACCACCTCGTCGGAGAAGCCCGGCGAGCTGTGCAGGTCGACGAGCACGTCGACGCGGCCGGCGGTCAGGTCGGCCTCCTCGGCCAGCTCCCGCGCCGCCGCGGCGGCCAGGTCCTCGCCGCTGACGTCCATCAGCCCGGCGGGCAGCTCCCACAGGTGCCGGCCGACCGGGTGGCGGTACTGCCGGATCAGCACCACCTGGCCGGCGTCGTCGAGCGCCACCACGGCCACCGCGCCCACGTGCCGCACGTAGTCGCGGGCCGCGGTGCCGCCACCGGGCATGGTCACGTCGTCGCTGACCACCGAGAAGATCCGGCCGGACCAGACGTCGCGGCGGGCGGTCACCTCGTACCGGTGCTCCACGCCGCTCACCGGGCGGTCGCCTTCGCGGCCCCGCCGCGGCCGGTCTTCCTCGTCGCGCCGTCCAGGTCCACCGGCAGCCGGTCCGCCTCGGAGTACGCGACCGCGGCGCCCACGAACGCCGCGAACAGCGGGTGCGGGCGGGTGGGGCGGCTCTTCAGCTCCGGGTGCGCCTGGGTGGCCACGAAGAACGGGTGCATCGTGCGGTCCAGCTCCACGAACTCGACGAGCCGACCGTCCGGCGAGGTGCCGGAGATGGTCAGGCCGGCCTTGGTGAGCTGGTCGCGGTAGGCGTTGTTCACCTCGTAGCGGTGCCGGTGCCGCTCGCTGACCTCGGTGCTGCCGTACGCCTCGGCGACGATCGAGCCCTCGGCCAGCGTCGCCGGGTAGGCCCCGAGCCGCATGGTGCCGCCCAGGTCGCCCCGGCCGGCCACGATGTCCTCCTGGTCGGCCATGGTGGCGATGACCGGGTGCACCGCCTCCTCGTCGAACTCCAGCGAGTTCGCGCCGTCGAGGTCGGCCAGGTGCCGGGCCACCTCGATGGTCATGCACTGCAGGCCGAGGCAGAGGCCGAGCAGCGGGATGCCGTTCTCCCGGGCGTGGCGGGCGGTGCCCACCTTGCCCTCGATGCCGCGCACCCCGAAGCCGCCGGGGATGACGATGCCGTCCACGCCGGCCAGGGCGGCGGCCGCGCCGGCCGGGGTGACGCACTCGTCGCTGGGCACCCACCTGAGCTGCACCCGGGCGCGGTGGCCGAAGCCGGCCGCCCGGATCGCCTCGCTCACCGACAGGTAGGCGTCGGGCAGGTCGACGTACTTGCCGACCAGAGCGACGGTGATCGTGTGACGCGGCTGGTGCACCCGCTCCAGCAGGTCGTCCCAGCGGGTCCAGTCGACGTCGCGGAACGACAGGCCGAGCCGGCGCACCACGTACGCGTCCAGGCCCTCGCGGTGCAGCACCTTCGGGATGTCGTAGATGCTCGGCGCGTCCGGGGCGGCGGTGACCGCCTCCCGGTCGACGTCGCAGTAGAGCGACAGCTTCTCCTTGACCTTGTCCGGGATCTCCCGGTCGCAGCGCAGCACCAGCGCGTCGGGCTGGATGCCGATGCTGCGCAGCTGCGCCACCGAGTGCTGGGTCGGCTTGGTCTTCAGCTCGCCGGAGGGCGCCAGGTAGGGCACCAGCGACACGTGCAGGTAGAAGCAGTTGTCCCGGCCGAGGTCGTGCCGGATCTGGCGGATCGACTCCAGGAACGGCAGCGACTCGATGTCGCCGACCGTGCCGCCCACCTCGGTGATCACCACGTCCGGCACCTGGCCGTCCGCGTCCGGGTCGGCCATGCCGAGGATCCGGGCCTTGATCTCGTTGGTGATGTGCGGGATGACCTGGACCGTGTCGCCCAGGTATTCGCCGCGCCGCTCCTTGGCGATCACCGCCGAGTAGATCTGCCCGGTGGTGACGTTCGCCTTGCCGGAGAGGTCGCGGTCGAGGAACCGCTCGTAGTGGCCGACGTCGAGGTCGGTCTCGGCCCCGTCCTCGGTGATGAACACCTCGCCGTGCTGGAACGGGTTCATCGTGCCGGGATCGACGTTCAGGTACGGGTCGAGCTTCTGCATCACCACGCGCAGACCGCGCGCGGTCAGCAGGTTGCCGAGGCTGGAGGCGGTGAGGCCCTTACCCAGCGAGGAGGCGACTCCCCCGGTGACGAAAATGTGCCTGGTCGTCCGTGCTGAAGGGGCCAAGGCCTGCTCCCGTGTCGTCCGTAGCGGTCGTGCGAACCGCCGTGCCGATCAGCCAAGTGATCACGCGATCCACGGGATTCCACGGTAACACCTTCCGGACCGTGAGCTGCCGTCGCACCCGCTGTCGGCGCACGTGAGGCCGTTTTCCGGCGCTCCGGCCCGCCGGATCGGCGGGCCGGCCGGCCGCCGAGACCCCCCGTCAGCGGGTCGGCGGGTCGGACGCCTCGGGCGCGGGCGGGGACGCCTGGCCGGGTATCCGGGTCCGGGTCGCCACCGCGGCGCCCGGCTCCACCGCCGCCGCGAGCGCGGCCGGCGGGGCGCCCCGCGACCGGCCGGCGTCACCAGCCCCGGAGCTGTCGTCCTCGCGCTCGGCGGACCGGGCCGGACCCGCCCCGCCGTCGGATCCGCCCGGCCGGCCCGGGTCGGTGACAGCCGGCCCGACCGACGGCACCGGCCCGTCGGGCGCAGGGCCGCCCGGGCCCGCGCCGCCCGGACCGGAGCCGCGCGGCGGCACCGCGCCGCCCTCTCCCCCACCGCGCCCGCCGTCCGGCACGGTGCGGTCGGTGGAGTGGTCCAGCACGCGCAGCGCGGCCAGCGCCGCCATCGGCACCACCAGGGCGCCCGCCGCGCCGGCCACGTCCAGCGCCGAACCGCCCAGCACGCCGCCGAGCCCGGCGGCCACGCCGGTGCCGGCCATCGCCGCCCGGATCGCCGGGTAGATGCCGAACAACCGCATCAGGCCGCCCCACGGCTGCAGCAGCGCCAGCCAGACCAGCGCCGCCCCGGCCAGGGCCAGCACGGTCAGCGGGCTGTTCACCAGGGTCTGGAAGTTCGACGTGCTGGACCGGTGCACGGTCAGCCCACCGGTGCCGTCGCCGAGCGCGGCCAGGAACCGGCCCAGGCTGCCCCGCTCGGCCGCCGGCCGGTCCAGGTCCACCAGCGCGAAGCCGATGGTCACCGCCAGCCCCGCCATGGTCGCCCAGGCCAGCCGGCTGACGGTCAGCCAGCCGCCGGTGCAGATCGCCGCCGCCACGCTCAACCCGGCGGTCAACGCGATCGCGCCGATCGAGTCGGCGCCCAGGTAGGGGCTGCCCACCACCACCACGGCCGCGCCGCCCACCGCCACCAGCACGGCCGGGCGCCAGCCCCGGCGGACCCGCTGGGCCAGCCAGCCGCCGCACAGCAGCGAGCCGGCGATGAACACGCCCAGCCCGACGGTGCCCAGCCCGGCGTACCGGCCGCCCTCCAGCGCGGAGTAGCCGACCACCCCGTTGAGTTGCAGCCGGGAGCCGGTGAGCACGTCCACGCCGACAACCAGGGTGGCCAGCCCGGCGACCGCGCCGAGCGGCCCGAGCGTGCGGTCGTGCCCCGGGGTGAACCGCACCGCCGCGGTGCCGCCGACGATCAGCAGCGCGGTCACCGAGGCGAACCACCAGCCGGCGTGGTGCCCCCGCCACCAGGGCACCGCGTCGGCCAGCAACGCCGCCGGCACGGCCAGCGCGGCGGCGATCAGCAGCAGCTCCACCACCGCCACGATCCGCCGCGACACCGGCGCCGGCGAGTGCGGGCCGGCCAGCCGGCGGGCCCGGCGCAGCAGCGGCAGCACCGCCACCGCGAGCGCCATCTGGGCGGCGGCGAGCAGGGTGAAGAACCAGCCGGCCACCCGCCGCTGCGCACCGGCCTCCCGGTCGGCGTCGGCCGGCGCCTCGATCGCGGTCCGCAGGTCGTCCGGCCGATCGTCGACGGTCACCGCCGGCCGGCCCAGGAAGAGCCGCTCCGGCATCGGCCGGCCCAGCGCGGCGAGCGCGGTCGGCGCCAGGTCGACCAGTTGCAGATAGCCGGAGCGGGCCGTGCTGGGCGAGGTCAGCCAGCCACCGTCCCAGCCGGGACCGTCGGCCACCGCCACGTGCAGCCGCGCCGGGGTGTCGGTGTCCGAGACGCCGGCCACCAGCACCAGCGACCGCGGTGGCCGGGCCGCGAGGACCCGGGCGAGCCGTTCGTCGGCCTGCCGCGCCTGGGCGGCCCGCACCAGCGGGTCGTCGTCGTCGACCGTGCCCACGTCGACGATGCTCAGCACGCAGGAGCCGAGCAGCTCCGTCGGGTCGTCGGGCAGCTTCGCCTCGTACCTGTCGACCCGGCCGAACGGGCGCGCGGCGGCCACCGCCGCGCCCGGACCGACCGCCACCGAACAGCGCACCGACTCGGCGAGCGCGCCCGGCGTGGCGCCCCAGGCCAGCTTGTCCTGGTTGTACGCGACGACGCCGGGCTGGTCGGGCAGGTTGGCGCCGATGCCGTCGGGCTCCTCCACGGTCACCCCGCTGGCCGGGCAGCCACCACCCGGGCGGCTGCCGTTCCAGGCGGCGAAGTTGCCGGCGCCGAGGGTCAGCCAGCCGTCCACCGGGCAGGTCGGGCGGTGCGCGGACCGCACCGACAGCGACCCGATCGCACCCTGCTCGGCCATCTTCCACAACGTCGGGGTGTTCTGCGGGTCCACGTCGTCCCAGCGCAGCCCGGCCGCGCCGACGAGCACCACGAAGTCCGCGCTGCGCCGGGGCGTGCCGTCGTCCGGGCGGGCGGCCAGCGCGGTGACGCCCAGCACCACCACGGCCAGGGTCAGCAGCACCGGGGTCAGTCGGCGCAGCATCAGCGGTGTCCCGGTGCGCGCTGCGGCGTCAGCTCGGCGTACAGGTCGGCGAGCGCGGCCACGGTGTCGGCCTCGGTGGGCCAGTCCGCGGCCCGGGCGGCGCCCCGGCGGCCCAGCTCGGCGCGGCGCGGCGCGTCGTCGAGCAGCGCGCGTACCGCCGTGTCGACGGCGTCCACGTCCCCGGCCGGGACCAGCACCGCGGCGTCGCCGACCAGCTCGGGCAGGCCGCCGACGGCGGTGGCGACGAGCGGTACGCCGGCGCGCAGCGCCTCCTGCGCGAACAACTGGCGCGCCTCCCAGTCGCTGGTGACCACCGCCAGGTCGGCGCCGGCCAGCAGGTCCGCCACGTCGGTGCGGTGCCCGAGCAGCGTCACCGGGGCACGGGCCGTCGAGATCCGGGCGGCCAGCGGCAGGTAGGCGGGCCCGCTGCCGGCGATCACCACCACCGGGGCGGGGGTCCGGGTGCGCCACCGGGCGGCGGCGTCGATCAGCACGTCGTACCGCTTCTGCGGGTGCAGCCGGCCCACCGAGAGGATCAACGGCCGGTCGCCTGTCACGCCGAACTCGGCGCGCACCGCGGCGCGGCGGCGGCGCGGCGCGGGCAGCGTCGGCGCGGCGACCGGGGCCAGCCGGGCGTCGGTGGCGCCCAGCGCGGCGGCCCGCTCGACCAGGTCGGCGGAGGCGCCCAGCGCGATCCGGACGGACCGGGCGACGACCCGCTCGACCAGCCGGGACACCGCGCCTCGCAGCCCTCCGGCGAGCACGGCGTTGTGCCAGGTCACGACCAGCGGCGCGGCGGGGCGGGCGAGCGCCGCGACCAGGCCGGCGCGCAGCCCGTGCGCGTGCACCACGTCGACAGGCGTCTCCGCCAGCGCCCGGCGCAGCGCGGTGACCGCCCGCGCGTCGGCAGGCGTGGGGGTGGCCGGGATCTCCACCGGGGTGAACCGGGCGCCCGCCCCGGTGAAGTCGAACTGGTCCTGGGTGGCGGCCGGGCCGCAGACCAGCACCGACGCGCCGGCCTCGGTCAGCCCGCGGGCGACGGAGCGGACGTGCTGCCCCACGCCGCCGGTGCTGGAGGCGAGCACCAGGGCGACCGAGCCGGGCCGGCGCGGTGCCGGCGAGGCGTCCGTCATGAGGACACGGTCTCCTTTCCGTCGCCCCGGTCACCGGGGTGCTGGCCCGCCGACGGGCCGTCGCCCCCGCCGGCCGGTCGCCGGCGCCGCAGCCGGCGGGTCACGGCCGCGAGCAGCGGCCGCAGGTCGCGGGCGTCGGTCAGCCAGGCGACGGCGAGGAACAGGACAGCGACCACGACCCCGGACAGCATGCCCTGCGCGAGGGCCTGGAATGTCGTCGGGGTCCCGCCGGTCGCCCCGTCGAGAGCGCGGGCGGTGGCCGCTCCGCCCGCCGCGGCGACCGTCGCGGCCAGCAGCCCGGCCGCGCCGGCCCGGCCCACGCCGGTCAGCGCCCGCGGGCCGGCGGCGCGCCGCACGGCGGCGACGAGCAGCGCGCCGAGCAGCACCATGCCGGCGGACGTGGCAAGCGTCACCGCGAGCACCCGGTCGGCCAGCGGCAGCACCTGACCGAACAGGACCGCGAGCACCGGCACGCTCAACCAGCCGAGCGCGGTGGCGATGCTCGCCGCGCGCGTCTCGCCGCGGGCGTAGAGCGCCCGGGTGAGGATCGCGAACAGCCCGTAGCCGAGCAGGCCGGGCGCGAATCCGGCGATGCCGGCCGCGGCGGTTCGCGCGTCGAGCGGGTCGGCGAAGAAGAAGTGCCCGAGCGGGATCGCGGTGCCGGCCAGGGCGGCGGCGCCGAGCAGGCTGAACAGCACGACCCCGCGCACCGCCGGGGCCAGGGTGTCGCGGTAGGCGCGCTCGTCGCCGCCGGCGCGGGCCGCCACGAGCGTCGGGTACGCGGCCACCGCGAGCGGCACCGCCAGCACCGACCAGGGCAGGAAGTAGACGGTCTGGGCCAGGTTGAACACGCCCACGTCGGCGGTCCGGCCGTAGGTGACCTGGTTGAGCGTGACGGCCAGCGCGACCTGCTGCGCGGCCACGGTGACCGCCCCGGCGACCACCAGCCCGCCGACCCGCGCCCGGGCGTCGGCCGGGAACCGGTAGCCCGGCCGGGGCCGCAGCCGCAGCCGGCGCAGCGGGATCAGCAGCGACAGCGAGAGCACCACCACCCCGAGCGTGGTGCCGCCGGCGAGCAGCAGCTCCCCGCCGCGACCGGCCTCGCCGATGGTGGCCAGCCGCCCCTGGACCGCGGTGAAGCCGAGGTAGACGGCGATCACGGTGACGCTGGACAGCAGCGGCGCGATCACCGGCCAGGCGAAGCGCCGGTGCGCCTGGAGCACGCCGGTGAGCACGATCCCCACGCCGTACAGCGGCAACTGCGGGGCGAACACCCGCAGCATCCGCGCGCCGGACGCCTGTTGGGCCTCGCTGAGACCGTGGCCGAGCAGGCCGGGCAGCGGGTCGGCGAAGACCGCCACCAGCACCGCCAGCGGGACCAGCAGGCTCAGCGTCCAGGTCAGCAGCGCGCCGGTGGTGGCGGCCACCGCCCGCCGGTCACCCGCCTCGACGGCGCCGGCCAGCAGCGGTACGACCAGACTGGCCAGCGCCCCACCGGCGACGATCTCGAAGATGAAGTTCGGGACGTAGTTCGCCACCAGGTAGGCGCCGCCCAGGTCGCTGGTGGACAGCGTCCAGGTGAACACGGCGGTGCGGCCGAAGCCGGCGAGGCGGCTGACCACGGTGAGCACGGCGATGAGGGCGGCCGCCCCGGCGACGCGGCCGGCGGCGGCGAGGGGTGCCGGTTTCGTCACGTCAGTCGGCGAGCCGGCCCAGCTCGTCGAGGTGCCGCAACCCCGGGGTCCGCGCGATGACCTGGGTGAAGCTGACCTTCTCGCTGGCCGCGGTGAGCGCGGCGAGCACGGCCAGCGCGCCGGCGCGACCCAGCGGCCCGGTGCGCGCGGCGAGGCTCACCCCGAGCAGCGCGCCGAGCGCGTTGGCGCCGCTGTCGCCGACCATCACCCGCTCGTGCAGGTCGTCGCCGACCAGCCCGGCGGCGGCGCCGACCGCGCCCGCGGCGATGCCGCCGTAGGGGCCGGTGGACAGCGGAACGCCGAGCAGCATGCCGGACTTCAACGCCCGGCCGGGTCGCAGGTCGAGCAGGTTGACCAGGTTGGCGGTGCCGGCGACCACGCCGGCGCCGAGCAGCACGTCGAGCCCGCGGCCGACCGTGCCGGCGCGTTGCCGGCGCGGGTGCGCGGCGACCCGGGCGTCGGCCGCGAGCAGCGCCGCCGCCCCCAGGCCGGCCGCGCCCACGCCGGCGACCTTGACCAGCCCGGCGGTGACCCGCCCGGCGCGCAGCGCGGCGAGGTGCCCGGCGAAGCCCTTGGCCGCCTTCTGCTCCGGGCGCGCGCCGACCACGTCGTCGTAGAGGCCGACCGCGCCCGCGCCGACGCCGGCCAGCAGCGCGGCGGCGCCGGCCGGGGCGCTGCCGGCGCCGAGCGCGCCCGCGGTCGCGGCACCCACGGCCAGGGCCGGGCCGGCGGCCAGGGTCACCGTGCGGCCCCGGTAGTTGGTGCGCTCCAGCGCCGGCGCGCCGGGCGACACGCGCACCTCCCGCAGCGCGTAGCGGGCGGCCACCACGCCCGCGCCCACGGCCAGCAGCCGACCCAGTCTCACGCGACCCCTCCTGATCCGGACTATCGACGCGACGCGGCACGGACCCGGCGGCCCGGCGCGGTCACTGGGGCAGTTTAGGCAGCCGCGAGGCGGCGTTGTCGCCGACGCCGTACTGGCCGGCCTTCTTGCCGCTCAACTGCTCGGCCAGGGCGAGGCTGGTGACGAGCTGACCCTGCACGGTGTTGGCGTTGTCGACGGTGGAGATGGTCTGCGACAGCGTCGGGTCGCCGCGCACCACGGCGACCACGTTGCCGCCGGTCGAGCCCATGCCGGCGATCACGAGCGCGCCCGCGCGGTCGAACATGTCGGCGATCTTCACCACCGACTCGTCCTTCTTCGCCGAGTCCCTGTCCACGTACGGCTGGCCGGTGACCAGCACCACCGCCTCGGCCGGGCCGGAGATCTTGTCCTCCGGGGTGAGGTAGCCGGCGGCGGCGTACTGCTGGAGCACGGCGCGGCGGTCGGTCTCGCTGACCGCGGGGCTGCCGGCCGGGCGGTCCAGCAGGACGTTGGCCAGCAGCGCGCTGGAGGTCTCCACCCCGTGCCCGTTGCCCGGCAGGTTCGTCGTCGACGCGCTGTTCGGGCGGGCGGCGGTGACCGCCAGCTCCAGCAGGTTGTTGTTGCTGTCCGGGTTGATGAACTTGTCCTGCACGTCGACCCGGCCGGTGACGTCGGCGCCGGCGGTGCGCAGCATCTTCACCACGCCCTCGGTCTGGTCCCGCCCGCTGGGCAGGCTGACCACCACCACCCGGCGGCCGGTCAGCTTGCCGGGCAGGACGACCTCCGCCATCTCGGCGGCGAAGTCCTCCTCGGTCTCCAACTGCTTCTGCATGCTGTTGACCGACTGGCGCATCAGCGAGTTGTCCTTGCGCAGGCCGTTGACGTTCTCCCGGAGCGAGTCGGCGACCGGGCCGTTGAGGGCGGCTGTGCCGACCACCAGGCCGATCGCCAGCGCGAGGAAGACCGCGGTCAGGGACACCACGTGGTAGCGGAAGTTGATCACGCTTGCAGCCTCTTGATCGTCGGGGGAGCTAGAAGAGCTGGCCGAGCTGGAACACGAAATTGTCCCACCATTCGGAGACCACGCCCAGGTACGCCTTCCCCACGGTGGAGACCGCCACCGCCGACGCCATCGCGGCGACCGCCGAGAGGACCAGCAGCAGCAGCGACGAACCGGAGATGCTCTGCCGGTAGAGCCGGCTGACGCCCTTGGCGTCGACCAACTTGCCGCCGACCTTCAGCCGGGTCAGGAACGTCGACGCCATGCCGCCGCGGCCCTTGTCGAGGAACTCCACCAGGGTGGCGTGGGTGCCGACGGCCACCAGCAGCGACGCGCCCTTCTCGTCGGCCAGCAGCATGGCCAGGTCCTCGCTGGTCGCCGCCGCCGGGAACGTGATGGCGGGCACACCCAGGCCGTTGACCCGGGCCAGGCCCGGCGCCCGTCCGTCCGGGTAGGCGTGCACGATCACCTCGGCGCCGCACCGCAGCACGTCGTCGGTGACCGAGTCCATGTCGCCGATGATCATGTCGGGCGTGTAGCCGGCCTCGACAAGCGCGTCGGCCCCGCCGTCGACGCCGATCAGCACCGGCTTGAACTCGCGGATGTAGGGGCGCAGCACGTCCAGGTCGGCCTTGTAGTCGTAGCCCCGGACCACGATCAGGCAGTGCCGGCCCTGCACCTGGGTCTGGATCTCCGGCACGCCGACGCCGTCGAGCAGCAGGTCGCGCTCCTGCCGGAGGTAGTCCATGGTGTTGGCGGCGAACGCCTCCAACTGCACCGACAGGCCCTCCCGGGCGTCGGCCATCGACTTGGCCACCGTCTCGGAGTCCTGCAACGCGCCGTGCGCCACCGGCTCGGTGCCCACGAAGACGGTGTTGCCCTCGATGCGCACCAGGTCGCCCTCGCGGACCTGCTCGAAGACGCTCTCGCCGAGGTCGTCCAGGAGCGGGATGCCGGCCGCCACGAGGACCTCCGGCCCGAGGTTGGGATAACGCCCGGACACCGACGGCTTGGCGTTGAGCACCGCGGCGACGCCCACCGCGACGAGCGAGTCGGCCGCCACCCGGTCCAGGTCGACGTGGTCGATGACCGCGATGTCACCGGGACGCAGGCGACCGACCAGCCGTTTCGTCCGGCGGTCGAGGCGTGCGGTGCCGAGGATCGAGCCCGGTTCCGCGTTCCGGCTCCGGCGCAGTGTGGGTAGACGCATCGTGACCATCCTGGCATGTGGGGCAGGTTCTGCTGTCGCGACATGCCTGAGCAGGGCCGCCTACCCAGGGAAGCACACCCGAGCGCACCCCGGTGTGCTTGCGCTCACAATCGGGACGTCACGGACGCCTTTCCTTGGCCGCCACGGCCAGGAGCTCCTCGGCATGGGCGATACCCAGATCGGAGTCCGGCAAACCGGCCAGCATCCGGGCCAGCTCCCGGGACCGCTCGGTGTCCTCCACCACCCGCACCCCGCTGGTGGTCACCGCGCCCCCGGTGTCCTTCGCCACCACCAGGTGCCGGTCGGCGAACGCGGCGACCTGCGGCAGGTGGGTGACCACGAGCACCTGGTGACTGCGCGCCAACCGGGCCAGCCGCCGACCGATCTCCACCGCGGCCTGACCGCCGACACCGGCGTCGACCTCGTCGAAGACCAGCGTGGGCGGCCCGCCCGACCCGGCGAACACCACCTCGATGGCGAGCATCACCCGGGACAGCTCGCCGCCGGAGGCGCCGCGCTGCAACGGCAGCGCCGGCGCGCCCGGGTGGGCCAGCAGCCGCAACTCCACCTCGTCGGCGCCGTCCGGGCCGACACCCACCTCGACGCCGTTGACCGGCAGGCTCGGCTCGGCCCGCCCGGCCGCGCGGGGCAGCACCGCGACCTCGATCCGGGCGTGCGGCATGGCCAGACCGGCCAGCTCGACGGTGACCTGCTCGGCGAACCGCACCGCCGCCTCCTGGCGGGACGCGGACACCCGGCCGGCGAGGTCGGCCACCTCACCGGCGAGCCGCGACGCCTCCCGGTCCAACTCGTCCAACAGCTCGTCGGAGGTGTCCAGATCGGACAGCCGGGTCCGGGCCCGCTCGGCCCAGGCCACCACGCCGTCGACGTCGTCGGCGTACTTGCGGGTGAGCGCGCGCAGCGCGGCCCGACGCTCGTAGACCGTCTGCAGGCGGGCCGGGTCGGCGTCCAGCGCGGTCAGGTAGGTGGACAGCTCGGCGGCCACGTCGGTGACCAGCGTGGCGGCCTCCTCCAGCCGGGCCGCCAGCTCACCGAGCGCCGGGTCGGTGCCGGCCTGCGCCTCAAGCGTGCGGCGGGCGGTGCCGAGCAGCACGGCCGCGTCCGGCGTGTCGTCGGTCGCCTCCACCCCGCCGGCCACACACTGCTGCGCGACCTGGGCCGCGGTGCGCAGCCCCTCGGCGTGCTCCAGGCGCTGCGCCTCCGCCTTCAGCTCGTCGTCCTCCCCCGGCTGCGGGTCGACGCGGGTGATCTCGTCGAGGCCCAGCCGCAGCAGGTCGGCCTCCTGGCTGCGCTCGCGGGCGTTGCGCCGGCGGTCGGCCAGGTCGTCGACCACCGCCCGCCACCGCCCGTACGCCTCGCGCAGCCCGTCGAGCAGCTTCTCGTGCTCACCGCCGGCGAACCGGTCGAGCGCGGCGCGCTGCTCCGCCGGACGCAACAGGCGCAACTGGTCGGACTGGCCGTGCACGGCCAGCACCTGCTCACCGACCTCGCCGAGCGTGGACACCGGCATGCTGCGCCCGCCCAGGTGCGCGCGGGACCGACCCTCGATCGTGACGCTGCGGCTGAGCAGCAGCGAACCGTCCTCGTCGGGCTCGCCGCCGGCGTCGACGATGCGGGCGTGGACCGTCTCGGCCACCCGGCCGCGCAGCCGCAGCCGCCCCTCCACCAGCGCGCGGCCCGGCTGGGCCCGCACCCGGCCGGCGTCGGCCCGCCCGCCGAAGAGCAGGCCGAGGCCGGTCACCACCATGGTCTTGCCCGCGCCGGTCTCGCCGGTGATGACGTTCATCCCCCCGGCCAGCGGCAGCGTGGTGTCCTCGATGACGCCCAGTCCGGTGATGCGCAGCTCTTCCAGCACAGCACCCGACAGTAGCCCCGCCGGGTGACAGTTGACCAGCCGGCACGGTGTCCCGCCGACGGCGTACCGGTCAGGTCGGGTCGCGGGCGGCCCCGACGGTCCACCCGCGACGGCGCCCGCCGGCAGGGTGGGTGGTCGGGGCGCCGGTCGTCGCGTCGTCGCCCAGCTCGCGTGCCGCCGCTTCCTCCGGCGGCGGCTCGTCGACCTGTCGGCCCGACCGGGGTCGACACCCGGCCGGGCACGGCGCGCCGGTCCGCCCGCCGCGGCCGGCCGCGACGCTCCGGCGCCCCGACCCGTCGCGGCCCGACCACCCCCTGGCCTGAGCCGCGACCCGCGGGCCGCGCGTCGCCCGGGATCGGCGGGCCTCACCGCCGTGCCCGGACTCACCTCGACGCGGCCCGTACGCACACGGTAACCCGGGCCGGCCGCCGAGTCCGGTCTCCTGAGCCGTCGATCAGCGGCGGTTGCCGCGCCAACCCTGCACGGGCAGGTCGAACTTCGCCACCAAGCGGTCGGTGAACGGGCGCGCCCGCAGCCTGACGATGCGCACCGGCAGCGCGCCCCGGCGCACCGTGACCCGGGCGCCGGGCGGCAGGTCGTAGACCCGCCGGCCGTCGCAGCAGAGCACCGCGAGCGTGGTGAACGGGTCGACAGTGATGACGAACGTGGAGGTCGGCGCGGTCACCAACGGGCGGCTGAACAACGCGTGCGCGCTGATCGGCACCAGCAGCAGCGCCTCCACCTCCGGCCAGACCACCGGCCCGCCACCGGAGAACGCGTACGCGGTGGAGCCGGTCGGGGTGGCGCAGACCACGCCGTCGCAGCCGTACCGCGACAGCGGCCGGCCGTCCACGTCCACGAGCAGCTCCAGCATCTGGGCCCGCTCGCCCTTCTCGACGCTGATCTCGTTGAGCGCCCACGACTCGATGGTCGGCCCGCCGTCGAACTCGGCGGTCACGTCGAGCGTGAGACGTTCGTCCACGGTGTAGTTGCGCCCGACCACGTCCCGCACCGCGGTGTCCAGGTCGTTGATCTCCGCCTCCGCGAGGAAGCCGACCTTGCCCAGGTTGATGCCGAGCAACGGCGCCTTCGCCGGGCGAGCCAGCTCGGCGGCGCGCAGGAACGTGCCGTCCCCGCCGAGCGCGAACACGATCTCCGCGCCCTCGGCCGCCTCCGGACCGGTCACCGGCACCACGCCGGGCAGGTCGAGGTCGTCGGCCTCCTCGGCGACCACCCGCACCTCGAAGCCGTTGGCGATCAGGTCGGCGGCCACCGCGCGGGCGTGCTCGGTGCTGCGTCGCCGGCCGGTGTGCGTCACCAGCAGCGCGGTCCGACTCACCCGGACACCTCCTCGGTCGTGGCCGCCGTCGCGGCGGCGCCCTGCGGACCGGCCGCGACCACCGCGCGGACCCGGTCGGGGTCGGCGGCCGGCGCGCCCCGGCGCAACCATACGAAGAACTCGACGTTGCCGCTCGGCCCGGGCAGCGGGCTGGCGGCCACGTCGGCCAGCCCGAGGCCGAGACGCGCGGCGGCGGCGGCCACGTCGAGCACCGTCTCGGCGCGCAGCGCCGGGTCGCGCACCACGCCACCGGCGCCGACCCGCTCCTTGCCCACCTCGAACTGCGGCTTGACCATCAGGGCCAGGTCACCGTCGGGCCCGGTGCAGGCGGCCAGCGCGGGCAGCACCAGCCGCAGGGAGATGAACGACAGGTCGGCCACCGTCAGGTCGACCGGGCCACCGATCGCCTCCGGCGTGAGGGTACGCACATTGGTGCGCTCGAACACCCGGACCCGCTCGTCGGTGCGCAGCGGCCAGGCGAGCTGCCCGTAACCGACGTCGACGGCCACCACCTCGGCCGCGCCGGCGCGCAGCAGCACGTCGGTGAACCCGCCGGTGGAGGCGCCCGCGTCGAGGCACCGCCGGCCGGCCACGGCCAGCCCGCCCGGGGTGAACGCGGCGAGCGCCCCGGCCAGCTTGTGACCGCCCCGCGAGACGTAGTCCTCCGCCGGGTCCTCACCGGTGACCAGCAACGGGTCGGCCGGATCGACCATCGCCGCGGCCTTGCGGGCCGGCACCCCGCGCAACTGGACCCGACCGGCCTCCACCAGCGCGGCGGCCTGCTCGCGGGAGCGGGCCAGGCCACGCCGGACGAGTTCCGCGTCCAACCGGGTACGACGAGCCATCGGTGTCCGTTCTCCGCCTCTGCTCAGGCCTGGTCGATGCTGGCCAGGGTCTCGCGCAGCGTGTCGTACGCCGCCTCGTACTGGGCGATCTGGTCGGCCGGGGCGAGCGCCTCGGCGTTGGCCATACCGCGTACCGCGGCGTCCACGGCCGGGTGCGAGGCCACGCCCACCTCCTCGACCGGCGCCGGACGGATCCCGGGCGGCGGTCCGGGGCGGACGCCCGGCGGCGGACCGGGGCGCGGCGGCGGACCGGGCAGGTGGGGCGCGCTCACGACGCCGCCGCCGGTCGCCCGGCGGCCTTCTTCGCCGGCCGGGCCGGTGCGGCGGGCGACCCGTCGGCCGGTGTGCGGGCCACCGTCGCGTCGGGCTTGCGCGCGATCGCCTTCTTGGCCACCGCCTTCTTCGCCACCGCCTTCGTCGCCGGGGCGGGGGCGGGGGCCGGCGCGGGGACGGTGCGCGCCTCGCGCAGCTGCCGCTCCAGGTCGTGCACCCGGCGGGTCAGCTCGGCGACCTCGTCGGCGGTGGCCAGCCCGACCGCGCCGAGCGCCCGGTCCACCTCGAAGCGCACCAGCTTGGTCAGCGCCTCCCGGTTCGCCAGACCGGTGGCGACCAGTTCCTCGGCGAGCGACTGGAGCTGCCCGGCCGTCGCGCCACCCTGGCCGACGGCCCGCTTCACCGCGTCCTGCGCCTTCTTCCGGGGCGCCTCCGTCAGGCCCATGGCCAGCTCGAGGTAGGCGCGCCACGCGTCCTGCATGCCTGATTCCTTCCGCGGGGCGGGGTGTGCAGGTGCCACGCTACCGGGCACCGGGGACGCACCGTTGCGGTACGGTGCCCGCAACGGTACGGCTCGTGGTGAGGAGACGATGTGGCCAGCGTGGACGACTGCCGACAGGCGTTGCAGGACCTGGCCGACCGGCTCGACCGGCACGTCGAGGCGCAGGGACGCATCGACCTCGACCGCACGCTGGCCTGCCGGATCACCGATCTGGACACGGCCTTCCACGGGCGTCTCGAAGGCGGCCGGCTGATCGGCCTGACCGACGGCGACGACCCCAAAGCCAAGATCGCGCTGAGCACCGGCAGCGACGATCTGATCGCCCTGGTGCACGGCAAGCTCGACATCATGTCCGCGGTGGCGTCCCGCCGGGTCTCGGTGAAGGCGAACCCGTTCGACCTGATGAAGCTCCGCAAGCTGCTCTGAGCAGCCGCCCGCTCAGCCGTCGAGGCCGAACGCGGCGAGCGCCTCCGCCGCCGCCGGGGACGCGCCGCGCACCCGCGGTGCGGCCGAGGTCGACCAGGCCACCGCGCAGAGCGCCGCGAGCGCGTCCAACGGCCGGCCCGCGCCGTCGAGCGTGAGCTCCCCGCCGGTTTCGGTCACCGACCAGCCGCCGCCGTCCGGCCGGCCCGGCACCGCCACCACGGCCTCCGGGTCGAACAGCCCGGCCAGGTCGAACGAGACGTACGCCGGCCGGCGCGACTCGGGCGCGGCCAGCAACTCGGCCGCGTCGCTGACCCCGGTCAGCACCAGCAGGCTGTCCAGCCCGGCCCGCCGGGCGCCCTCGATGTCGGTGTCCAGCCGGTCGCCCACCACCAGGGTGCGGCCGGTACCGGCCCGGCGTGCCGCGGTCGCGAACAACGCCGGCTCCGGCTTGCCCACCACCACGTCCGGCTCCCGGTCGAGCGCGGTACGCAGCACCGCCACCAGCGAGCCGTTGCCGGGCAGCGGACCACGCGGACTGGGCAGCGTGCGATCGGTGTTGGTGGCGTACCAGGGCGCGCCCGCCCGCACCGCCAGCGACGCCTCGGCCAGGTCGGACCAGCCCACCTGCGGGCCGTACCCCTGGGCCACCGCGGCGGGCTGCTCCTCGGCCGTCGACACCGGCCGCAGGCCCACCGCGCGCAACTCGGCCCGCAGCGCCTCCGCGCCGACCACCAGCACCGGCGCGCCGGCCGGCAACCGCTCGGCGAGCAGCTCGGCGGTGGCCGCCGCGGAGGTCAGCACCTCCGCCGGCTCGGCCGGCACCCCCATGCCGGTGAGCAGGTCGGCCACCTCGCTGGAGCGACGCGAGGCGTTGTTCGTCACGTACGCGATCGCCCGGCCCTCCGCGCGCAGCCGGCCGACCGCCTCGACGGCGCCGGGGATGGGCCGGTCGATCAGGTAGATGACCCCGTCGAGGTCGAACGCGACGAGGGCGTACCCGTCGACCAGCCGCTCGTGGGCCCCGACGCGGTCACGACCCGCGCCGGGACCGGCGTCCCCGGCCTGCCCGGTCACCGGCGCTCCGCCCCCTCGTCCCCGGCGGCCCGGGTGTCCTCGGTCGACGGCCGGTCGCGGTCGGCCCCGGCGGGCGCGCCGGCGTCGGCGTCGGCGAGCGCGCCGGCCTCGGAGTCGGTCAGCGCGTCGTCGGCGAGGTCGCCGGCGTCACGGTCCCGGTAGCCGGCCCGGGCCGCGTCGCCGCCGTCCACCGGGTCGACCCGGTCGTCGCCGCCCCGCACGGAACGCTCGTCCTGCTCGTCGTCGTCCTCGGCCCGGTCGTCCAGGTCGTCGTCATCGTCATCGTCGTCGTCGAGGTCGTCATCCTCGTCGAGGTCGTCGTCATCGTCGTCGTCGAGGTCGTCATCCTCGTCGAGGTCGTCGTCATCGTCGTCGTCGAGGTCGTCATCCTCGTCGTCGTCGAGGTCGTCGTCCTCGGCGCCGGTCGCGGCCGCCGGCGCGGACGCCGTCCCGTCGCCCTCCGACTCGTCGTCCTCGTCGTCACCCTCGATCAGCACGCCGTCGAGTTCCAGCAGCCGCTCGGCGGCGTCGGTCTCACCCTCGGAGTCGATGTCCGCGGCCCGGGAGAACCACTCCCGCGCCTCCTCGCGCCGGCCCACCGCGAGCAGAGCGTCCGCGTACGCGTAGCGCAGCCGGGCCGCCCACGGCTCGGTCGACTCGGCGGTCAACTCGCGGACCTGCAGCATCGCCACGGCCGCGTCCTTCTGACCCAGGTCACCCCGGGCGCCGGCGGCCACGATCAGCAGCTCGGTCGCGACGGCCTGGTCGAGCTTCTCCCGGTCCGCGCCGCGGAACAGGTCGATCGCCCGCTCCGGCCGGCCCAGCGCCCGCTCGCAGTCGGCCAGGACCGCCAGGTGGATCTGCAGGCCGGTCATCCGGTGATACGTCCGCAGCTCGGCGATGGCCGTCTGCCACTCCCCGGCGTGGTACGCGGCCAGGCCGACCGCCTCCCGCACGGCGGCGATCCGCGAGGCGAGCCGACGGGCCGCCATCGCGTGCGCCAGCGCCAACGCCGGGTCCTCGTCGATCACCAGACCGGTCGCGACGAGGTGCCGGGCGACGGTCTCCGCCACCGGCTTGGCGAGGGAGAGCAGTTCCGCCCGGACGGGCGAGTCGAGATCGGCGGCGACCACGTCGTCCGGCAGCTCCGGCGCCTCACCGGTCCGCCCCTCGCCCCGCTCGTCCTGCCGCTCACGCTGCGGCCCGAAGGCGCCCGGCCGTCGGTCGTCCCGCTCCGGCCGGTCGCCGTAGCCCCGGCGCTCCCCGTCCCGCTCGGAACGACCACCCTGGTAGCCGCCCTCGCGGCGCTCGCCACCGGCGTACCCCTCGCGGCGGTCGCCGCCCCGGTGACCGCCCTCGCGGTCGTCCCGGCGGAACCCGCCCTCGCGGCGCTCGCCACCGCGGTAGCCGCCTTCCCGGCGGTCACCGCCCCGGAAGCCGCCCTCGCGGCGCTCGCCACCGGCGTACCCCTCACGGCGGTCTCCGCCCGGACGGCTGTCGCGGCTGAAGCCACCCTCACGACGCTCGCCGCCGCGGAAGCCACCCTCGCGGTCACCGCCCCGGAAGCCACCCTCGCGACGGTCCCCGCTCGGACGACTGTCGCGGCTGAAGCCGCCCTCGCGACGGTCGCCGCCGCGGAAGCCACCCTCGCGGTCACCGCCCCGGAAGCCACCCTCGCGGTCACCGCCCCGGAAGCCACCCTCACGGCGGTCTCCGCCCGGACGGCTGTCGCGGCTGAAGCCACCCTCACGACGGTCCCCACCCGGACGGCTGTCGCGGCTGAAGCCACCCTCACGGCGCTCGCCGCCGCGGAAGCCACCCTCGCGGTCACCGCCCCGGAAGCCACCCTCACGACGGTCCCCGCCCGGACGACTGTCCCGGCTGAAACCACCCTCACGACGGTCACCACCGCGGAAGCCGCCCTCACGGCGGTCCCCGCCGGAGCGGTTGTCCCGATTGAAGCCGCCCTCGCGACGGTCGCCGCCGCGGAAGCCACCCTCGCGGTCACCGCCCCGGAAGCCGCCCTCACGGCGGTCCCCGCCGGAGCGGTTGTCCCGGCCGAAGCCGCCCTCACGACGGTCCCCACCGCGGAAGCCACCCTCACGGTCACCGCCCCGGAAGCCACCCTCACGACGGTCCCCACCCGGACGACTGTCCCGGCCGAAGCCACCCTCACGACGGTCCCCACCGCGGAAGCCACCCTCACGGTCACCGCCCCGGAAGCCACCCTCACGACGGTCCCCACCCGGACGGCTGTCCCGGCTGAAGCCACCCTCGCGACGCTCGCCGCCGCGGAAGCCACCCTCACGACGGTCCCCACCCGGACGGCTGTCCCGGTTGAAGCCGCCCTCGCGACGCTCGCCGCCGCGGAAGCCACCCTCGCGGTCACCGCCCCGGAAGCCGCCCTCACGGCGGTCTCCGCCCGGACGGCTGTCGCGGCTGAAGCCGCCCTCACGACGGTCACCACCGCGGAAGCCACCCTCACGACGGTCCCCACCCGGACGGCTGTCCCGGCTGAAGCCACCCTCACGGCGCTCGCCGCCGCGGAAACCACCGTCACGACGGTCACCGCCCGGGGCACCACCGGAGCGGTTGTCGCGGCCGTAGCCGCCCTCGCGGCGGTCTCCGCCACGGTTGCCGCCGGCGCGGTCGTCACGGCCACCCCGGTACGAGGGGCGGTCATCGCGGCGGGCGTCGCCGCGCCCCTGGCCACGGTCGGCGCGATCCTCGAAGCGGCGGGGGCCGTCCCCGCCGTGCGGTCCAGAGCTCACAGGTGCATTCCTTCCTGATGGCGTTTCCGCCAGAAACGCTAACGCAGTCGAGGGCCGACCCTACTGGGGCGGCCCTCGACTGAAAGATTGTCCGGCGATGTCCTACTCTCCCACACCCTCCCGAGTGCAGTACCATCGGCGCTGGAGGGCTTAGCTTCCGGGTTCGGAATGTTACCGGGCGTTTCCCCTCCGC